>CAZKQQ010000022.1:26498-48088 GCA_964554945.1 uncultured Solibacteraceae bacterium
AGACCCTGATTCTGGCCGACGTTGAGACTGGCGCGATAGTGGCCGGCCGCTATTTTGCTGACCTTGAGAGGAGCGTGGAAGCTGTTCGGCCCGAGCGCAAAGATATCGGGAACGGTGGCGGGCTCGGGCACGTTGGGAGTGAGATGGTAATCGATCACGAGCAAATTGCTGGCCCTGTCGAAATCGGCGCTTGCCTCGCTGGCCGGTGCGTGGGGCAGCAGATCGCGAAAAATATTGGACCACAGCTTGTCAAAACCCGGCCAGGTGACCCAGTTCACCGCCCAACGATTCTTTGCGTCGGAAGTGAACACGGCGGCGCGGCCAAGGCCGTACTGCCAGCGCACCAGCAACGGATCCATCGGATCGGCGTCTAAAATCGTGTCGGCCGTGGGACGGGCCTGGAAACGAACGTAACCGCGCAGCGCCGGAGCGTTCTCCATATCAACCCCGTCCAGGATCTCAGCCTGCTTGACCACGTGTGGCCGGATCTGCTTTTCCACTGCAGTCATGCCCGTGTGCTCTTCGACGTCCCGCAGCAAAAGCTGCTCGAGGCCGGCGGGGTCATTCAGAAAATACGACTTTCCATCGGCAGCGGATGCCACTCTCTCCAGGTAGGCGCGATTGACGTCGAGGCCCAGACCCACTGTGGAAATGGTGACGCGATTGTTGCGCGCCTCGCGCGCCAGCGCCATGCTGTCGCCTTCTTCGGAAATCCCGTCGGTGAGCAGCACGATGTGCTTGTAGATTCCTTTTTCCGGATTGATCCGCCGGTAAGCTTCGTTCAGCGCCGGTGCAATCTGAGTGCCGCCATCGGGTTGAATGCCGGCGATGAGCCGCTTGATGACGGCGGGCTGGTCGGCTTTCCGAATGGGAACTGCCCACTCAAACGTGTTGTCGAAAATGAGAACACCCACCGAATCGATGGGCCGCAGATTTTCGACTACGCCGCTGGCCGCCTGGCGCGCCAACTCGATTTTCCGGCCCTCCATGGAAGAAGACTTGTCGATGATGATCACGACCGCGGTGCCATCCGGAGAGCGGGGCGGGGCCAGCTTGGCTGGAAGCGTTCGATCGAGCGCATCCTCTTCGCCCTTCTTATCCACGTAGACGTTCTGCTCGCCGCCGATCCAGACCAGGCCGCCGCCCCTTTTGACAAAGGTCTCCAGCGCCGCCTTGCGCGCGTCTGGAATGGTTTGCGCGTTCCAGTTATTGATGAGAATGAGCTGAAAATCGTCGAGCTTGTTCGGCAGGCCGGAATTCGACTGCTGCACCTCGAACTGATTGGCCTGCAGGGTGCTCAACAGGTGCTGCTGGCTGGTGGGCGGATCGTTCGAAACCAGCAGAGCCTTAGGGCGGCGGAGCGTGACGGCTTCTTCAAAACGTGTTTCGCCCAGATCGGCGGCGGCCACTTTCCCGGCCAATTCGATCGCGCCGGCGGAGTTGATGTTGGCATTGAGGCGTACTCGGTTGGATCCGGCGGCCAATTGCACCGGGTTTGCGCCCAGCGATTTTCCTTCTGCGGTCAGCTCAACCGTGGCCGAGGTCGCCCGCGGTGATTCCAGCGTGATCTCAATGGGAAACCGTTCGCCGCTGAAAACCTGCCCGGGCATGCTCACCGATTCCAGACGCAGCCCCGGCTTGGGCCGGCCCGCGAGCGGCATGGTATCAACCGGGATGCCGAGTTGCTGGGCCTGCCAGATGGCACGCGCCGCACTACCAAGATTCTCATTCCCGTCGGACAGAAGCAGAATGCGCGGCACCATGCCTGCCGGAACGGAAGCGGCGCCGTCACGAATTGCCGATTCGAGGTTGGTGCCTCGGCCGGCTGATCCGGCCGTGTAGCGCAACTGCCATCCGCCCTTGAAGCTTTCCTGCGCGGAGGCGTTGCGGCTAGCGCGGGCAAAGGGAATCACGCGGGTCCAATTGCGGCCACGCGCGCGGTCGACGCCGCTGGCGAATTGCGATTCCTCCTTCAGATCGGCGGCCGAAACGCTGGCCGATGTGTCGGCCAGGATGGCGACAGCAACTCTGCTTTCATAGATCGTGATGCGAGGCTCCGCCAGCGCGATGAAGATCGCGGCGAACGCGGCTGCTTTGAGAACCAGACCTGGACGGCGCCCGGAGGAGCGCCATTCCCACACGGCCCAGGCCAACGGAGCCAGCACCAGCAGCAGGGCCCAAGGACGATCGAAGCTCATTGCCGCACCACCTCGCCTTGCGTAGCCCGCGTTCGCACTAGGCGGGGCTGCACGGTTCTGCCGCGCCGGAATCGCGCGAACAGCAGCCATTCCGCTAACAGTCCGGTGCCGCCCGCCAAGGCAAGCCACGGCCACAGGTCACCCGCTGCCGGAGCCAGAGGCACTGACCGGGGAATCCCGCGACGCACATCCG
Organism: uncultured Solibacteraceae bacterium; assembly: GCA_964554945.1. Lineage (GTDB taxonomy): Bacteria > Acidobacteriota > Terriglobia > Bryobacterales > Bryobacteraceae > PSRJ01. The sequence goes on from CAZKQQ010000022.1 coordinate 28,890, forward strand.
CTGGCGGCTGCCACTTCGTTTCGCCCACCTCGGGCAGTGTCAGCGAGTTGACGTATTCGCGATCTCCGGCCAGCACCCGGACTACCCCCGGCGTGCCGGAGAAGAAATGAACCGCGCGATCGCGCAGCACGAACGGCAGCGGCGAGCCGTCTTCATTGAGAACGCGGATGTTCTCGGGAGCCGCGTCCTGATCCAAGAGCAATTTCACCGCGCCCACGCTGCCGCCGCTCAATTCCGACCTCCGGAACAACTCCGGAGCATACCAGCGCAACAGGTTCGCGAACAGCAGCGGCGTCGCCAGTGCATACCGCATGCCCGAAAGTGCCGGATGGAAACCGAAAGCCACAATTCTGGGCTTATCGGGACGCGCCACAATCACCGGACCTGCCTCCACCTCTCCGATGCGCGCATCGCCTGGAGCGGTGTCAAAAACGGAAGTCTTTTCCAGCTTGTATTCCTTGGTGCGCAATCCGGCCGCGATCGGATGCCCGGTGTTCCAGCGCGAAAACAGGACCTGCTCGACGCTGGTTCGCACCGGAATGGGTGCGCCTGCCGCCGGCGGATCAATCCACAGCGAATCCCCCTGCGGACGCTGCGGCGGGATGAAGCGGTCGAGGATGACGAGGCCTTTATCGTTGGCAGCGTATTCCGAAGGTTGCTTGTAAACGGCCGCCACGCGCGGCGTCGCATCCAGCAGCGGGCGCAGCAACTCCGGCTGGCTGGAATAAACGGTCACGGGCAATATCGGTTGCGCGGGTAGTTCCAGCAAGGCGCGGTCATCGCCTGGAAATGCGTCATGCGGAGTTAGGCTGACCCCGAGGATGGCGGCGGCGCGCGTGCGGAATTCGAAAGTTTCCTCAGTGTCCACGCCGGGCTGCAGCGTCACGCGGCGTGAGCCAACCTGCACGCGGCCTTTGTCTCCCGGAGGCCCGAAGTCGAGCGAGAGCATGACCGTGCGCGGGCGGACACCGTAATTGCGCGCGGAAACGTAAATCTCCCACATGTCGGTATCCCCAGTGGCGCGGCGCATACCGATTTTTCTGAGGCCGCTGTTTTCAATTGCGTCGGGAACGGCGATGACGCGCAGATTGCGTGGAAGCGAGCTGGCGAAAGACGGATCGAGCTCGGAGGTGCGGCCGGCGCCGACGAATGCGATCTCCCCGGACCGCCGCCCGCCCTGCGATTGGACACGGCGGGCAAATCCCACCACTTCTTCCAGGTTCAGCGCGGTGGAACTGGGACGGGACGCGGCAATCGCTGCTTCCAGCTTGCGGCGGTCGGAATCGAATGCGGTCGCCGGTGTCGCGAGTGCATCAGCCCTCACCACCATGACCCGATCCCGGGACGGCAAGGCGCGCAGATACTGGCGTGCGCGCTCCTGGGCAATATCCATCAAGGTGCGCCCGCCGGAGCGGGCGCCCATCCAGGCGGATGTTTCGATCAATAAGATATGATCCCGTCCGGCAGCTTCGGGACTGCCGAACCGCAATTGGGCGAGGGCGAGCAGAAGCAGCGCCATGCTGATTAGCTGCAGCAGCAGTGACCAGGGTTGCTGGATGCGGCGCCGGCGCGCCACCACCGAAGGCTGCTCGGCCGAGACCCAGAAGCGCAGGGTCGAAACCACCTGCCGGCGGCGCGACCGGTCGAGCAGGTACAACGCGATCGCCACGGCGGAAATCGATCCGAAGATCGCCACGAACTGCGCCAGCGAGAGATTCAAGAAGTACATAGACGAGCCTTGCGGTCTTGCGTGGGGCAGACGATCGTTTTTTGTCGTCGGCTTGGACTATCAAAAACCATCATGGCGCCGCGACCGTAAGAGACCGGCGCAATACCCATCACGCGATCCCCCGCATGCGAATCAAATCCCCGAAGATGACGCTTTCAAGCGGCTGCGACGTAGAAATCCCTGCATACCGGCCGCCGCTGCGCATGGCAAGCCGCTGCAGATCGGACGCATACTCGTCGAAGGCGCGCGTATACCGGTGTCGCGCGTCTTCATCGAAATCCAGCTTGAGTGCGGCGCCGGTTTCGGCATCGCGCAGATCCAGCTCCCCCAGCCAGGGCGGCGTCCGGTCTTCCTCAGCCCATACCTGGAGCAGCATCAGCTCGTGGCCGAAGTCGGCCAGATACTGCAACGCCTTCTCGCATCCGCCCTCGTCCAGAAAATCGGAGATCATGATGACGACGCCACGCTGCGAATACATGCTAATGAACTCGCGTACCGCGGCGAGATAATCGGTGCGGCCCCCCGCTTCCATGGCGGCGAGGCCATCCATCACGTGCGAAATCCGATGACGGCCCCCAGTGGAAAGAATCCGTTGCGATAACCGGCTGGTAATTCCATGGATCTCGATGGAATCGAGCCGCACCAGCCCTACATAGCAAAGTGAAGCGGCCAGCTTCCGCGCGTAATCGAATTTGACTCCGTCGTGCGCGGTCATGGACGCGCTCAGGTCGACCAGCATGCGAACCGGCACGCGGGGCTCCACCTGGAACATCTTCAGAAAGAGTTTTTCCAGTCGAAGATAGGCGCGCCAGTTGACTGCGCGCAAGTCGTCGCCGTGATGGAAATTGCGGTGATCGAGAAATTCCTGGCCGGGCCCGGCAAACCGCGAGGCGTTATGGCCACCCACCAAACCGGCGAACGATTTCTGCCAGTGGATCGTGAGCCGCTCCAGTCGCTCCAGAAAGTCGCGGTCCAGCAGAGGCTCGGCGCCCATATTTACCCCTATGCGACGACAGCCTGCGCGGTTACGCCTTTGATTACGGTAGAGAGGATGGTCTCCGGAGTCTGGCCGTCGGCGTGGGCATCGAAATTGAGAATGATACGGTGGCGCAGTACGGCGGCAGCGACATGCTGCACATCGTCCATCGACAAATGGAAACGCCCATTCATTAACGCGCGCACGCGGCCACATTCCACCAGGGCCTGCGCGCCGCGCGGCGAACTGCCATATCGGATGTACTTGCGCGCCAGTTCGTGCGCTTCTTTCTGTTCCGGCTGCGTGGCCATCACCAATTGGATGGCGTATTCCTGCACGTGCGGCGCCACCAGTATCGACCGGCATACGCTGCGCACTTCGAGAATCGACTGGCGGTCCATCACCGGAACGGGAGACTCCGTGACGGGCTGCGCTGTGCGTTCCACAATCCGGTTCAGCTCGGCATGGCTCGGGTACTTAACCAGAATCTTCATGAGGAACCGGTCGAGTTGCGCCTCGGGAAGAGGATAGGTTCCCTCCATTTCGATCGGGTTCTGCGTTGCCATAACCAGGAACGGCTGATCCAGTTCGTGCGTTACCGTACCGCTGGTCACTGTACGCTCCTGCATGGCTTCGAGAAGCGCGGACTGAGTCTTGGGAGTGGCGCGGTTGATTTCGTCCGCTAGTACCAGGTTCGCGAAGATCGGGCCCGGCTGGAAGCGGAGTGCCTTAGTTCCACGCTCGTCGCTTTCGACAATCATGCTGCCCACAATGTCGGCGGGCATCAGATCCGGCGTAAACTGGATCCGCGAATACTTCAGTTGCAGCGCGCGGGCCAGCGTTCGCAAAAGAGTGGTCTTGCCTAGCCCCGGAACGCCCTCCAAAAGAACGTGGCCCGCTGCTAGCAGACAAATGAGGACTCCTTCCACCACATCTTCCTGCCCGACGATGACCTTGGCGATTTCGCGTCGGACGGCATTCAGGCGATCAACGGCTTCTTGAAGTGACGCTTCGTTTCCCACGTTCTTCATTGTAGAGCACGCCGCTGACTAGATTTAGGGCGGATTTATCGAAACAGTACGGGTGGCCAACAGGCCCGCATCACGCTTGGGCGCGCAAGCCGGCGTGTTCGCCCATTTTTTGCGCAAGGCAGCCAAGTATCGCTGTCATCTCCGATAATGCCTTCCGTGCCTGCTTCGGAGCGGCCGAGCGCGTCAACCGGTACCAGGCTTGCATGAGCTTGTAGTCCATCAATAGGAGCCGATGCTCCAGGGACTGACCGCCCAGACCGGCGGCGTGGCGCAATAGATAACTCACGATGCGGTAGTCTCGGTCCAGCGACTGCTGGAGTGGATCCAGATCGGACTCAGTCTGAAGGCGTTCGCGGACACCGGGAAAGTTGAACCGATTGCCAGGTACGAGAAGGGGCTCTTCCGCAGTGTTTCGCAACAGCCCAAGACAGCAGAATCGAAACCAGTAGACCAAGAGTCCTACTGAAATTGCCAGGATAAGTATCGTAACAATCATCTTAGCCGCGCCTGAATCTATGTGTCAGTACTATGCCAGCCATGACGAGTGTAGCATTCGGGTCTACTAGATGCAACACCTATTCGAGTACTTAGGTAAACACCTTTTCCACCACATTTGGGGGTATCCATTAGTACCCCTATTTGCGGGCTCGTCACCGCTCAGCCGACCAGAACGACCGTGATTTGCCCCGGCCCGTGGACCCCACGCACGAGAATCTGCTCAATGTCGGCAGTTCTGCTGGGTCCGGTAATCAGGACCATCGAGCTGCTTATAGCAGCCGGATCGGGTAAAAGCGAGAACAATTCATCCAATCCCGTCAGAATTCGGTCACAAGGCACAACGGCGATGTGGGCCGGCGGGAGAAGCGAAATAAGACGCGCCTCCCGCGGGCTGGACAGCATGACGAGAGTTCCGGTATCAGCCAGCAGATAATCCGCGCTGGTAATTCCCACATCTAAAGTGGCACAGAGCTCCCGCAGTTGGTCCTGGTCGGTGACGCCGGAATGCACGCCCGGGAAACCGCTAATCCCACAGTCCTGTAGGTACGGGGAGTTGGACACAATCGCTGACCGGCTCCCGAGAGCCTTGGCGACCCACGCGCCGGCGGCACGCGGCGTCGAGACGCGGTGTACGCGTCCGGCGAGAGCTTCCAGGCGGGTGGTAATGGAGGCGATGCGGGCTTCCAGCGAAACCTCCGGAAAGCGCAGCCGGACCGGTGGGGGCGGCCCGATCGGCTGGCCTGCGCTGCGTTCGAGGGCAGTGCGGACGCCCTGCAGAATCTCATCGCGCAACATCAGCGCTGCCTCCAGAGTTGCCGGAAACTGCGCGGAGGTGGCGGCGGCAGATCGCGCTGGCTTAGCCAGTCGCGGACAGGGCCGATATTGAGAAGCGCTGGGACGCGACGTATCCAGGCGCCATTGTTGGAGCGCGCCAGAGAGGCCGCTATCCGGCCCGCCATCTGGTAGGCACGCGGGTGGCGCATCAACCAGGCAAACGCCCGGAATGCCAGTTTCTCCAGGCGGTTTTGCTTCCCGCGCGCTTCGCTCTTGTGGACCTCGGAACGCAGATCCAGCAGGATCTTGGGAATGTCGATCTTGACTGGACAAACCTCCGCGCAGGCGCCGCAAAGGCTCGAGGCGAAGGGCAAGCTCGGCTCATGAGCCGCACCCATGTACTGGGGCGTGATGATCGCGCCGATGGGTCCCGAATAGACCCAGGGAAAACTGTGGCCGCCTATTTTACGGTATACCGGGCACGTATTCAGACAAGCGCCGCAGCGGATGCAGTAAAGCGACTGGCGCCGTTCCGTGTTCGGCAGCAAACGAGTCCGGCCGTTATCGAGCAGAACCACATGGAATTCGTCCGGGCCGTCGATTTCGCCAGCCCGGCGCGGCCCGCTCAAGAATGAAGTGTAAACGCTCAGCAACTGACCTGTTGCGCTGCGGGCCAGCAATTTCAGAAACACCGCCAGATCCTGGGCTCGCGGGATCACCTTCTCGATACCGGCAACCGCGATGTGAATCTTCGGCGCAGAAGTCGTCAGGCGTGCATTGCCTTCGTTCTCGACCAGAACAATGGCTCCGGAATCGGCCACCAGGAAATTCGCTCCACTGATCCCGATGCCGGCCGCCAGGAACTTTTGCCTCAAGACCGAGCGTGCCAGAGCGGTCTGATTTTCAATCACAATATCGTGGGGCGCATTCAGGTTTTTTGTGAGGATTTCGGCTACGTCGTAGCGCGTCTTGTGGAGCGCGGGGGCCACAATGTGATACGGACGCTCATGAGCCAGCTGCAGGATGTATTCGCCCAGATCGGTCTCGACTGATTCAAGGCCATGATGCGCCAGGCGCTCGTTCAGATCGATTTCCTCGGTGGTCATCGACTTGGACTTGACGATCAGCTGGGCGCCGCGCTCCTTGGCGAGCTTCAGCACGAAATCAGCCACTTCGGTCCCGTCCTTACACCACGTGACGCGTCCGCCGCGCGCTTCGACATTGCGCTCAAACTGCTCCAGGTAGTAGTCCAGGTGATCGATGGCGTGTTTCTTTAGAGCGTTGGCCTGGCTACGCAATTCCTGATAGTCGGGAAGCACGTTGTCCCCGATCACGGCCAGGCGGCTATCCTTCAGACGGCCGGTGGCGGTGTAAATGGCTTGCTGCAGGCGGGGGTCGGCGAGCGCGTCGTGAATATGCTGCTGGAACTCGTGCGACATGATTACCGGCTGGCCAGCACTTCCGCCAAATGGAGTGTGCGAATCTTGAGCCCGGCGCGGGAAAGCGCGCCCTGAATCTGCATCAGGCAGCTCGGGTCGAGAGACACCACGGTGTTCGCGCCGGAGCGCACGATGGCGTCCACCTTGCCGCGCACCATGGCGCCGGAGAGTTCGGCGAATTTGACGGAAAATGTGCCGCCGAAACCGCAGCATTCCCCGGCGGGTTCCGTCTCGCGCAACTCGAGCCCGCGAACTCGCGCCAGTAGGCGCCTGGGAGCGTTGCGGATGCCAAGTTCGCGCAGAGCATGGCAGCCGTCATGGAATGTGGCCACGGCTTCAAGCCGCGCGCCCACGTCATCAACCTGCGCCACCTCCGTCAGAAATTCCGAGAACTCCCAAACCTTCGCGACCAGGCTTTGCACCCGCGCCCGTCCCGCCGGTTCGTCCGCAAACAGCTCCGCGAAATGATGCGTGATCATCGCGGTGCAGGAACCGGAGGGAACCACGATGGCCTCGCTTCGGTCGAAGACGCCGAGAAAGTGGAGGGCTACCGAGCGGGCCTCGTCGCGGTAGCCGCTGTTGAACGCGGGCTGGCCGCAGCAGGTCTGGGCTTCGGGAAAATCAACTTCGCACCCCACGCCCTGCAGCACGCCGGCCATCGCCATCCCGATCTGCGGAAAAAGCTGGTCGACCATGCAAGTGACGAATAGGGAAACGCGCCGACCCATGGCCGTCAACGCCCCAGTTCAAGGCGTTCGGCCAGATACGGAGGCAAGCCGGCATCGTAGATTTTTTGCTGCGCGCCGTTTACGTTGTAAGGCACGCGCTGATACACGACGGTACGGCCCTCCGAGTCGTAAACCGCGTAGGCGGAGCGCGGATCCCCGTCGCGCGGTTGCCCCACCGAGCCCGGATTGATCAGATAGCCGCAGCTGGGGTCGATTTCGAGCGAAAGTTGGGCCTGACGCGCGGAGATCCGCGGAATAGTCTCGATCCGCGACTGGTTCCAGATGAATCCGCCCTGCAGGTGCGTGTGTCCGAAAAAAGCCAGCCGGCTTTCCAGGTACCCGAAGGCATCGCCGGCCTCATCGGCCGCCATCACGTAATCGTCTTCGTCCCAAGGAGAACCGTGCAGGATCTCCATGCCGTCCAGAAAAGCGGGGCCCTTTTGTAACTCGCGTACGTAAGCGACGTTGGCGGCATTCAGTTGCTGGCAGGTCCAGATCGCTCCTGCGCGCGCCACCGGATTAAACCACTCGAGATCCTCCTGGCCGGTGCACGCTTTGTCATGATTGCCGCGGACTACGATGTGGCAATTGGCCCGCACCCACTCGACCACCGCGTTGGGATCCGCCCCGTAGCCCACCAGGTCGCCGCAGCAGATCACCCGGTCGAAGCCGGAGCCGGCGTGCTGCATGACGGCGTCCAAGGCCTCCCAGTTGGCATGGATATCACTCAGAATGAGATAGCGCACAGGCGAGCGGACCTACGTCTTTCTCAGCCGCAACAAAGCGACCTCCGGCGGGGCTCCCAGGCGCACCGGCACTCCGATGGTGCCAATGCCACGCGTAACGTATTCGGCCGACTTGCCCTGACGGTAAAGCCCGTAGACGTAGGGAGTATGAAAGCGCGCTGGGTTGATGGATTCACCCAGAATCTCGATATTGACCTGACCGCCATGCGTGTGACCCGCCAACACCAGATCATAACCCTGCCGGGCCGCGAAAGGAAACACGTCCGGGTTGTGGGACAGCAGAAGATTGAAGGCGCCGGGTGTCACGAATCGCTCTGCGCCGCGTAAATATTGGCGGCGGCGAGCCGAGGGCTCATAATCGACGCCGAACACATTTAACACGGAATCTCCGAAACGTAAGGCCGCCGATTGGCTTCTCAGAAATCGAATGCCAAACCGCGCGGCCAGCGTCGTGGCCGCCGTCTCGACACGCGCGTAATGTTCGTGATTGCCCAGGCAACCATAGACGCCGGCATCAGCTTTGAGGCGGGCCAACTGCCGGATGCAGTCCTCGAGCGGGTCGCGCCTGGAAGAGATCAAATCGCCGGTAACGAACGTGACATGGGGATGCAGGCCCAAGGTGGCGTCGATCACCCGCGCCAGTTCCTTCTCGCTCAAAAAGGGACTGAGGTGGATGTCGCTAACCTGCAAAATCCGGAGTCCATCGAGGCCGGCCGGCAGTCCAGGCGTGGGCAGATCGATCTCGCGCACTTCGAAATCGGTTCGCTGGATGAACGTGCCGTACGAGATCGCGGCGACCGGAGAGCACAGCAATGCGTTGCCGGCGAGACCGAGCGCGCGGCGGCGCGCGGGATCGGTTGCGGCATTCAGGTGCCTGCGAAACGGCCGGACGATCAGGTAAACCACCAGCACGGACGCGGACGTAATCAGGTAGATGATGGCTGCTACCGCGAGTGTGGACCCGGCGCCGCCGATACCACGCATGGCGAACCGATTCGTAAAGCTGGTGAGGTACGCACCCGCCATCAGCAGTTCGAACCCGATTACCGTAGCCCACGCCGCGATGCGTTTCCGCCCGGAGAAGCGGCGTCGGGCTTCCGTCAGCAAGGCTAACACGATATAACATTGCGCAAGAATGAGAAAGGGAGCCAGCGTCGAATTCGGGTTCATGAGAGGCCGCTACCTATATTGTAGTGGTCTTTCTCAGATGCTCCAGGCGTTCAATACTATCGCGACCGCGGCGGCAGCGGCTGTTTCGGCACGCAGTACCAGTGGGCCTAACGACACGGGAATCCAGAAGCCGGCGGCGGCCTCCTGCCGTTCCGATTCGGTCCAACCCCCTTCCGGGCCTACCAGCAGAGCCACCTGCGAGGCACGGGCGCGAACTGGCGGTAGACAGCTCAGGAGTGGCGCCGCCGTAGACTCCTCCAGGAAGTAGCGGCAATCGGCCGACTCGGTCAAGGCGGATTCGAAGCTCACGGCCGGCAGAATCTCGGGCGGGCGCAAGCGCCGCGACTGCTGGCCGGCCTCGCGGGCAATGCGCATCCACCGCTCCCCGCGCTTTTGCGAGGCTTCGAACAAACCTTTCTCGCTGCGCGCGGCCGCGACCGGCACTATGCGCTCGACACCCAGCTCCGTGGCTTTCTCGACGGTCCATTCGAGGCGGTCGAACTTGACCAGCGCCGGCATCAGCGTAATGCGCACCGGGATTTCGGGCGACGCAACCGGCTCCTCCACGCGAAACACGACGCGGTCTCCGCGCGCCTCGGTGATCTCCGCCAGCCAGACCGAACAGCCGTCGGAGATCTCATATTTCTGGCCCGGTTCGGCGCGCAACACACGGGCGACGTGCCGGGCGTCATCCCCCCGCAGTTCGGCCGTGCCGCCGCGAACTTCATCCACAAAGAATCTTCGTCTGGCCATTGACCGCAATTCACCTACAATACGAGTTTATGATTGCTCTGCTCCGCGGCGTGCTGCTGGAGAAGCATCCCAACCAGGCTATCGTGGAAACCGGCGGCGTCGGCTACGACGTAACCATCCCGGTTTCCACCTACACGCATCTGCCGGACGCCGGCGCCGAAGTGCGCCTGCGCATCCATACACATGTGCGCGAGGACGCGCTGGCGCTTTATGGTTTTCTGACCCAGGACGAGAAAGGCCTCTTCGAGAAACTGATTGGCGTGAGCGGGATTGGGCCCAAGCTGGCGGTGACGATTCTCTCTGGCCTGGCGGCGCCCGACCTGATTCACGCGATCGGCCGCGGTGAGGTGGAGCGGCTCGTGCGCATTCCCGGCATCGGCAAGAAGACCGCCGAGCGCATGGTGCTCGAGTTGCGCGATAAGCTGCCGGTGGTTTCGGGTGAGCAGCCGGCGGCCGCGGCAGCGACCCTGTCGGCCATCGAGCAGGACGTGCTCTCCGCGCTGTTGAACCTGGGATGCGCGCGCCCCCAGGCCGAGACCGCCGTGCGCAAGGCAAAGAGCGCGGGGCCCCTGGAATTCGAGCCGCTCTTTCGCCGCGCTCTGGAGTTGGTCCGTTGACCCGCGCCGTATCCGGGGTAAGCTGGTAGCGAATGCCCGAAAGGCACGTGATTTCCGGGGACCAACAGCCCGAGGACGTTCAATTTGAGGCCGGGTTGCGGCCGCGCCGCCTCGCTGATTTCACCGGACAAACCAAGCTGAAAGAAAACCTGTCGATCGCCATACAGGCGGCGCGCATGCGCGGCGAGGCCATGGACCATGTTCTCCTCTACGGCCCGCCCGGACTCGGCAAGACGACACTCGCTTCGATCATTGCCGAAGAGCTCGAAGTCACATTTTCGGCGACTTCCGGACCTGTCCTGCAGAAGAAGCTCGATCTCACCGGCATCCTCAGCAATATCCGCGCGCGCCAGGTCTTCTTCATCGATGAGATTCACCGTCTGCTGCCCGACGTCGAAGAAATGCTGTACTCGGCTCTCGAGGATTTCCGCGTGGACATCCTGGTGGGCGCCGGACCGGGCGCGCGCACGCACTCGCTGCCGCTGCCCAAGTTCACGGGAATCGGCGCAACTACGCGCCAGGGCTTGGTGAGCGCCCCGCTGCGCGGGCGGTTCGGCCTGGTGCTGCGGCTCGATCCTTACAACGTAGCGGAACTGAAATCCATTGTGAACCGGTCCGCGCGCCTGTTGAAAGCGGGGATCGAAGACGCGGCCGCCGAAGAGATCGCGCGCCGGTGCCGCGGCACGCCTCGCATCGCCAACCGCCTGCTGCGGCGCGTTCGCGATTACGCGCAGGTCAAGGCAGACGGGCGTATCACCCAGCCGGTAGCGGAAACCGCGCTGAACCTGCTGGACGTGGATCGATTCGGACTCGACGAAATCGACCAGAAGATCATGATGACCATTCTGGAAAAGTACCGCGGTGGGCCCGTGGGTGTGAATACCATCGCCGCTTCCATTTCCGAGGAAGCGGACACCATCGAAGAGGTGTACGAGCCTTACCTGATTCAGCTCGGGTTCCTGAACCGCACGCCGCGCGGGCGCGAGGCCACTGCGCTGGCATTCGAGCACTTCAAGGTGAAGCCGAAATCCCGCGACGGCGCGCAGACCACCCTGTTCTGATCCGCAATGAAGACCGCATATCTGGGGCTTGGGTCGAATCTTGGCAATCGCGAGCAGCACATCGAGACCGCGCTTGCGAAACTCGCCGCGCCGGGCTTGCGGGTGGCCCGCGTCTCTTCCCTCTATGAAACCGAGCCGGTGGGTTTCACCGCGCAGCGTTGGTTCCTGAACCTCGTTGCGGAGATCGAGACCGAGCTGTTTCCGATGCAGCTTCTTTCGCGTATTGCGACCGTCGAGCAGGCGTTGGGCCGCGTGCGCACTGTGAAGAACGGGCCGCGCACGCTCGATATCGACATCCTGCTTTACGGCCGTGCTGTGGTCCGCACCGCCAGGTTGGAAATCCCGCACCCGCGCATGGCAGAGCGGCGCTTTGTGCTAGCCCCGCTGGCGGAACTGGCTCCCGACCTGCGCCATCCGGTAACCCACCAGAGCATCCGCGCCATGCTGGACGCCGCGCCGGCAGTCGCCGTGAGAAAAATTTCCGGATCCCCTTAGCCTGATACACTCGTAATTCTCCAGTGCAGGATATCCACGAAGCCCTCAAAAAATATTGGGGCTACGACTCCTTCCGGCCGCTGCAAGAGCGGATCATCCAAAGCTTGATGGGCGGCAGCGACGTCGCGGTCGTGATGCCGACCGGCGGCGGCAAATCGCTGTGCTACCAATTGCCCGCGCTGGTGCTCGGCCAGACCGTAGTCGTAATCTCTCCATTGATCGCGCTCATGCAGGACCAGGTGGCGCAACTCGGCGAGATGGGAATTCCGGCCGCGCTCCTCAACAGCACTTTGCCGCCCGAGGAGCAGCGCAACGTGTTGCGTGCCGCGGTGCAGGGCGCGTTTCGTCTTCTCTATCTGTCGCCCGAGCGGCTGGCCCGCCAGGACACCATCTCCTGGCTGGCCAAGGTCCCGGTAGCCTGTTTCGCCATTGACGAAGCGCATTGTATTTCGGAGTGGGGCCACGAGTTCCGGCCCGAGTATCGCCAGCTCAGCGCGCTCCGCCATCAATTCCCCGATAAGCCCATCGCCGCGTTCACGGCCAGCGCCACGCGGCGGGTGCGCCATGACATCCTCCAGCAACTCCAGCTTCGCGATCCGCATAAATACATCGCCAGCTTTCACCGGGCAAACCTGCGGTACGTCCTCCGCAAATGCGAAAGGCAAGACCATCAGCGTCTGCTGCTGGCGGGTCTCCGCGCCTATGCCGGGCAAAGCGTGATTGTTTACGCACCCACCATCGCCACCGTGGAAGAGACCGTCGATTTTTTGGCCGATCGCAAGATTGCCGCGATTCCGTATCACGGCCAGATGGAGACCGGCCGCCGGCGGCGGAATCAGGAGCGCTGGATGAACGACGAGGTCCGTGTGCTGGTGGGGACCATCGCATTCGGCCTCGGCATCAACAAGGCCGCCGTGCGCGCCGTGATTCACACATCGCTTCCCAAATCCATCGAGCAGTATTACCAGGAAGCGGGCCGTGCGGGACGCGACGGAGAGCCATCCGATTGCGTGCTGCTTTGGCGGCCAAAAGATGTCGGGCTGCTGGCTTACTTCATCGAGCAACTCACCGACCCCGACGAGAAGGAAAGGGCCTGGCAGCGCTATCACACCGTGAAGCGGTTCGCCGAAAGCGAACGCTGCCGCCACTGGCAGATCTGCAACCATTTCGGCCAGATCCCGAAGTGGGAGCGGTGCGAAATGTGCGACATCTGCGGCAATGTCCCGGAATGGCTGACCGCGCCCGCCGAAAAAATGGCCGTCGCGAAAAAGAAAACGCCGCCCAAGATCGTGGCGCCGCACGAAGCAATGCGGCCCACGCCGGCTCAGGCGGCCGCGCCCGTCGAGACGGAGCTGATCGACTTCTTCAAAGATTGGCGGCGGCGCACGGCGCAGCGAACGCAAGTGCCCGCCTATGTGGTGTTGAGCGATGCCGCCCTCGAGGATCTCTGCCGCAAGCGCCCGCAGAACCTCAGGGAGCTGCTCAAAGTTTTCGGCGTCGGCGAACGCAAAGCAGAGCTGTACGGATCCGAGATCTTCGCCGCCTTCGAATCGTTTGAAAAAGGCGCCCGTGCGGCGGCCCGCGAAGTGGCGCAAGTCTCTCCCGCCGAGGAGACGATCCGGCTATTAGGCGAAGGCAAGACCTTTTCGGAAATCGCGCAAATCCGCGGCCGGCAGGTCTCGACAGTGGTCCAGATGGTGGCCGATCTGATCGAGAAGGGCCGCCTCAACTACCGCATCGAATGGGTCGGAGAAGCAGCGCACCAAAAAGTTGCAGAAGCCGTGGCGCGTCTCGGCTCCCAGTGGCTCAAACCGCTGCGGGAAGCCCTGCCCCCGGAGATCACGTTCGAGCAAATCCGCTTGGTAGTCGCCGCAGTTCGGCGAAGCACCGAAATCGCGCCCACGGCGCCGCGACCGTGAGGAAGCTGGCAAAGAATAGAATAGAGTATCTAAACAGGTATACACTATGCTATGCTACAGCTGTGATAGCCAGACAAGCTGATCGCATTCGAAACCATGTCCGGCTGAAATACATTGATCCGGCACGCCGAAAAAGGGAACCTCTCGTTAGCGTCCGAGCCGGTGATGTCCTCAAGGAAATGGGCCTCAGCAATGACCGCGCTCCAGCCGTTTGCGGGGCGCTCAAAGCACGCAAATTCCGTGAGGAGAACCATCTGGTGTTGGAGAAGCTGGACGGACCTCCTAAAAAACAAGCCACGACTGTGACGTTCACTTACCGCTTGGGGAACGCCGAACCAGCGAGTAATGAGACCGGGACAGAGGCTGCTTTTCTGGCTCTGCGTGGCATTGCCAAAGAAGTCTTTAGGAGCTTAGGCGGCGGCGAAGCATTTATCCGAAAGGAGCGCGAACACTTCCATGGGCCGGGCGAGGATTCGTGAGCCGAATCTACTGGGACACGATGCTGTTCGTGTATTGGCTGGAAGATCACCCGCAACATGCGGAGCGCGTACAGCACATCTTTGAAGCAATGAAGAGGCGACGAGACACTCTATGTTCGAGCGTCGTTACGCTGGGTGAAATCCTCACAGGTCCATACAAGAAGAACGCAGCCGAATCCGTCGCAACAATTCAAACGTTTTTTCAGCCGCCACACGTACAGCTGATTCCGTTCACGATTGAAGCCGCGGACCGATACGCCCGAATCCGGGGGCAGCACAACGTCACACCGGCCGATGCCATTCACTTGTCGACCGCATCCTACGCCGGTGTTGACCTGTTCCTGACAAACGATCGACGCTTACAGAAACTGGTGATTCCCGGTATCGATTTCATTGCCGGAATGGAGGTTAACCTCTTTTGACAGCGATCATTCCGCACATAGAACCGCGACCGTGAGCAAAGCGCAATCTCAGATAAACATCTCTTCGTCCTGCGTAGCCGAGGCAACCGATGGCCGCCGCGTTCCGTGGACGAGCGTAGATACGGCGGCCGAGATCCCGGCCGCCAGCCCGTTCACTTCGCGAACGGGGCGGAGCACCGCGCGCCGCATGACATCGCCGGCCTGCTCCAGATGCTCCACCGTGTTGTCGACGGAATGATCGATCTGTTCCAGCCGCTCTTTGGCGCGCGAGCCGGCATCCTCGAGCAGTTCGCCGACGCGCTCCACTTGGCGGCGGCTGGATTTCGCAATCGCCACAGCCTCGGTCGAGATCTCGGTAATCCGCGGCCGCACTTCTTCGATGATCGTTTCCGTCTTGGTCAGTATGCCGCGCGCGGAATCGATGGCCGGTCCGGCCCGGTCGATCACCGGCCCGGCTTTCGCGACTATCGGAGCCGCTTGCTTCACGAGCGCGTCCGCTCGGTCCACTAGCGGAAAGATCTTCTTCTGCATCCTGCTCGCGACGCGATATAGCGCGATGGCGACGCCGGCCTGCACCAGAAACGCGAGGCAGGCCAGCGCGACCGCCACGGTGATCACAATTCGAAAGATATCATCAGGCATGCAACAGAGACCTTTTCCGCCGGACGAGCGGCGCGCCGCGTATTATTGAGCCATGCCCTCGGACTGTGGATTCACGGCGTCGCGGTATGCTTGCCGTCCGGCTTGCACCGCGTCCGCCAGCGTATCTTTCTGGCGGCTCAACACGTCTTTGCTCTTGTCCACCCATTCCGAGGCCGTCTGCTTGATTTCATTGCCGCGCTGTTTCAAAAACTCGCCGCCTTCGCCGGCTTTGTTGCGCAGCAAGTCGCGCGTCTCCTGGCCCGACTTCGGCGCGAACAACATACCGATGCCGACGCCTACACCCAATCCCAACAAGAAGGCTGAAAGCCCGTTTTTATCCATTTCTCCTCCTCAATCTGCGCTGTCCCGGAAAATAGGAAACCGTTGCAATACTTCCGTCTCCAGTATACTCCGCGAGAGAATCGAACATGATGGAGCAACGTAAGAAACGGCTCCTCGAAGGCGAGGCGCTCTGGTCGTACGCGCTCAAGGTACTCGGTCTGCGCGCTCATTCTACCGGAGAATTGAAAGAGAAATTACGGCGTCGGGCCGCCCGCCTGGGCGAGGTGGACGACGTTTTGGCGCGCCTGAAAGATTATGGATATCTCAATGATCAGCGCTTCGCCGAGAACTTCGCCGCCTCCCGGCTGTCCAACGACAAGTTCGGCCGCACCCGCGTCGTCCAGGATTTACGCCAGCGCCGCGTGGCCCCCGCGCTGGCCGAGCGCGCCACCCGCCAGGTCTATGAGGATGTTAACGAAGAGTCCCTCATCGAACAGTGGATCCGCCGCAAATACCGCCTGGCTCCGCGCGAGCATCTTTTTGAGAAGGATAAAGATTTGGCCGCCGCCTACCGCCGCTTGCTTCGCGCCGGTTTCCGCACCGGCGACATTGTGCGTGTCCTGAAACGTTTCGCGAAGGATCCGGCTCTGCTGGATTCCTTCGAGCCCCCCGACGAACAGGACTGACATCCGTCCTGCTGCTGCCCTCTTTACACCGAGGTTGCCATATCGGAAATCCGGCCACTCGTCGTTGTCTTCGGTAGGGCAGACGATCGTTTTTCGACCCTGCCGGAACCGCAGCCCACAAAACCATGGCCTGCGCCACTCAAAACAGCGCCCTACCTGCACACCGGGCTGCGCGCGAATACAAACTCATCCACCACCCGCCCATTCACCAGATGCTCCTGGATAATGCGCTCCAGAACCTCCGGGCTGGCCGAGTGATACCACACGCCTTCCGGATAAACGACCGCAATCGGCCCCTGCTCGCAAACGCGCAGACAATTCGCCTTCGTACGGTACACCCGATCGAGCAGCCCCAGTTCTGCCATCCGCTTCTTCAGGTAGTCCCAGGCCGCCACGCCGGCTTCTTGGGAGCAGCACTTCGGCTTGGTCTGGTCCGCGCAGAGAAAAATGTGCCGCCGCACCGCCGGAATGCTCAATCCCGACGCGATCTGCTGCAGCCGCTCCAAATCTGCCATGGATTCTAGAACTTTACCTTGGGTGCCGTGCGCGCCCCGGGCTCTGTCGTGAAATAGGCGTTGTTGCGCTCGAAGCCGGAAATGCCCGCGACAATATTATTCGGGAACACCTGTATCGCCGTGTTATACCGCTGCAGCGTCTCGTTATACTTCCGGCGCTCCACTGCGATGCGGTTTTCCGTCCCGGCCAACTCATCCTGCAGCCGCAGAAAATTTTCGTTCGACCGCAATTGCGGGTAGTTTTCAGAAACCACCAGCAGCCGGCTCAGCGCGCCCGACAGCTGATCGTTGGCCTGAATTTTTTCCTGGGGCGTGCGCCCACTGATCAGGGCCGCCCGCGCATCCGCGATGTTCTTGAAAACTTCCGTCTCATGACTAGCGAAGCCCTTTACGGTCTCCACCAGGTTCGGGATCAGGTCGGCGCGGCGCTGCAGCACTACGTCCACCTGCGACCAGGCCGTGTTTACGGATTCTCGTTGAGTCACAAGGTCGTTGCGCACACTGACGAACTGGCTCCCCGCGGCCAGCGCCGCGACCAGCAGGACCACCACAATAATCAGAACGATTTTCACGGAGATTCTCCTATTTGTCCAAACGATCCACCGCGTGGATCACCGCGCCGATCCCGTCCAGGTATCCGGCTAGCAGCGGCGCCGGTTCCACATCGCGCGGCTTCACCCGCTCCTCGCGAATATCCAGCAGTTTTTCAAAGGGGCCCCCATCGAAACCGAAACGCCGCTGCGCTGTCTCAAATACTTCCCGCTTGCGATGCGGCGCTTCCATGCCGTGGAGCGCCAGTGCATGCCGGAACAACACCGCGAATGTCGAAATGGAATCCACCAGCAGGCGGCGCAACAAGTCCGAATCCGATAACATACCGGACGCCTTTTGCCGCAGCCGCAGCAGCTTGGCCCGAAGATCGTGCTCCACTTGCGCTCGATAGAACGAGCGGTCCACCGCCAGTCCGGACACGACATCTTTGCCGTGCAGCACCCGGTGCTGCTGTTTGATGTCTAGAAATTCGATGGCGAAGCAGTCGGTGGAATTCGTCAACTCGTCCTCACTCAGCAGCAGCGGCGAAGGACTCCCCTGCTCCCGCCACCAGCGGAAAATATCCTCGCCGTCGGCCAGCTCGCGCGGAGTAATGGCGCTCAGCACGCAAAGAATGTTGAAATCGGAAAACTTCGGATGATGATCGCCGCTCGCGGCGGAGCCATAGAGGACCACCGAGACAAGCCGGTCGCCGAAAGCCTTCTTGAGCTTCTCGACGAGTTGGGTCACTACTTTATCCATTGCAATCTCACCAATCGCTTGACGCCCCGCCGCCGCCGGAATCGCCGCCGCCGAAGCCGCCAAAGCCATCGCCGGAATCGAATCCGCCGAAGCCCCCGCTGCCGCGGCTTCCCCACGAGCCGCGGTTCATCATGCTGCCCAGAATCAATCCGGGAAGAAACCCGCCGCCCCCGCCCCCGCCATAGCCGCGTGGACCGCCGGAGCGCATCAACCAGAACAGCAGGAACAGTCCCCCCAGGATCATCGGCCAGGGAATCGAATCCGTGGGCGACCGCCGGATCTGCCGGCGCAGCGGCGCGTTCAGCGCGACATGTTTAGCCGCCGCGATGGCGTTGCCGAGAGTATCCGCGGCCGCCAGGAACGCTTCGCCATACTGCTGCTGCCGCAGCGCGGGCCGCATCTCGCGCAAAATGCTGCCATCCAGCCCGTCCGGCAAAATCGGTTCGAGGCCGTAGCCGATCTCCAGCCGGCTGCGCCGGTCGCGGATGGCGAGCAGCAGCAGGATCCCTTCGTTCTGGCCCTTCTGCCCGACGCCCCACGTCCGGAAAATGGTATTGGCCACGTCTTCGATCGGTTCCCCCTCCAGCGAGGGAATCGTCACCAGCGCGATCTGCGCCCCGGTGGAACGCTCGACCATGCCGCAATACGTCTCGATGCGTTCTTTGCTGCCGGCGTCGATCACCCGCGCGAAATCGCTGACATACCCCTGCGGCTTCAGCGTTTTCCACTCGACCGCCCCTGCCGCGGCAGCGCCCAGCGCCGCCACCACGCAGAGCCGCAAACACTTATTCATTTAGAAACCCCAGTGTACTACGCAGCGTGTTCTGGAACTGCCGGCGCACGGTTTGTTAGAATGGAGACTCTCCTGTTGGGAGGTCGTCTAACGGTAAGACTGCAGACTCTGGATCTGCGTATCGGGGTTCGAATCCCTGCCTCCCAGCCAA
>CAZKQQ010000023.1:0-23330 GCA_964554945.1 uncultured Solibacteraceae bacterium
CATGCTCTATCTGGACTATTCCCGCAAGGAAGGCGAATGGATTCCCAACGAGTTCGGCGGGCGCGAGAATCTGGAAGCCGTCGCGTTTCTCAAGCGCTTCAATGACGTTGTGCACCACGAATATCCGGACACGCTGACGTTCGCGGAGGAATCGACCGCCTGGCCCATGGTCTCGCGGCCGACTTATCTGGGCGGTCTCGGTTTCGATCTCAAGTGGAACATGGGCTGGATGAACGACACGCTCGACTATATCCAGAAGGAGCCCGTCCACCGGCGCTACCACCAGAACAGCCTGACCTTTTCGCTGCTTTACGCCTTTACCGAAAATTTCGTTCTGCCGCTGTCGCACGACGAAGTGGTTCACGGTAAAGGAGCACTGATGGCGAAGATGCCCGGCGATTACTGGCAGCAGTTCGCCAATCTGCGTCTGCTCTACGGCTACATGTACGCGCATCCCGGCAAGAAGCTGCTGTTCATGGGCGGTGAGATCGGCCAATGGAATGAGTGGAACGCGCATCAGGAAGTCGAGTGGGCGCTGCTTTACTTCGAGTCGCACCGCCACATCCAGGACTACGTGAAGGCGCTGAATTCTCTGTACGTGGCGGAGCCGGCTCTCCACCAGGTCGACTTCAGCTGGGAAGGTTTTCAGTGGATCGATATTCACGATGTCGATAACAGCATCCTGACGTTCCTGCGTCGGGCGCGAGATCCAAACGATGAGATCGTCGTAATCGCGAATTTCACGCCCGTGCCGCGCGAGGGTTATCGCGTGGGAGTGCCGAAAGCCGGCTTTTATCGGGAGGTCCTCAACAGCGACGCGGCCTGTTTCGGTGGCAGTAACATGGGGAATGCCGGCGGCATGCCATCCGACGAAATGCCCTGGCAAGGCCAGCCGCACTCGATCCTGGTGACGGTGCCGCCGCTAGCGATCGTGTATTTTAAGCCGGAATAACACAACAACCGTCAACGCTAAATCTTTATAGAGTTTAGGCCCTCTTTAGCCGATAAGAGACATAGTGGCCAGTATCACAGGGGTGCCGTCGGCAGTCGAAGCATTGCGCGACGATTTCGAACACCATCTTCGGTTAACTCTGGCTAAAGATCGCTACACCGCCACCGATCGCGATCGTTACTATGCGCTGGCCCTGGCTGTGCGCGACCGGCTGGTGGAGCGCTGGATCGCTACCCAGCAAACCCACCATAAGCAGAACGTCAAGCGGGTTTATTATCTCTCGCTGGAATTTCTAATCGGGCGGCTGCTCGGCAATAACGTGATTAATCTGCAACTGGAAGACACGTGCCGCGAGGCGATGTCCGAGTTGGCTTTGCACTGGGAGTCACTACGCGACCATGAGGTCGATGCCGGCCTGGGCAACGGCGTCCTCGGCCGGCTGGCCGCTTGTTTTCTCGATTCTATGGCGACTCTCGGGTTGCCTGCCATCGGCTACGGATTGCGGTACGACTTCGGAATTTTCAAGCAGCGTATCGTGAACGGAAACCAGGTCGAGCAGCCCGATGAATGGCTCAAACTCGGGTATCCCTGGGAGATCGCCCATCCCGAGTTCTCGTTTCCGGTCGAGTTCGATGGCCATGTCGAATCCAGGCCCGCTCCACACGGCCGCGAATGGCATTGGGTCAACACCAAAGCCGTGATCGGCATGCCGTACGATCTTCCCGTCGTCGGCTACGGCGGCGAGACGGTCAATACGCTGCGCCTTTGGTCCGCCAAGGCCGCCGAGGAGTTCGACCTTGACGATTTCAACCGCGGCGAATACGTGGACGCCGTCGAAAACAAGGTCCTGGCCGAGAACTTGACGAAGGTCCTGTATCCTAACGACAACGTATTCGAAGGCAAGGAGCTACGTCTCAAGCAACAGTACTTCTTCGTGTCGTGTTCGTTGCAGGACATCCTGCGGCGGTTCAAGTCGGATGGCAATACCTGGGATGCGTTCCCCGATAAAGTGTTCCTGCAGTTGAATGACACGCATCCGTCGCTGGCGATCCCCGAGCTGATGCGGCTGTTGATGGATCGGGAGGGGTTAGGTTGGGATCACGCGTGGGCGATCACGACGGCGTCGACCGGCTACACCAATCACACGCTGCTGCCGGAAGCCTTGGAAAAATGGCCAGTGGGTATGCTGGGCCGGCTGCTGCCCCGGCATCTGCAGATCATTTACGAAATCAACGCCCGTTTTCTCCAGGATGTTTCCTGCCGGCATCCGTACGACGGGGACCGGCTGAGACGCGTGAGCCTCATCGAAGAGGGCCCCGAGAAACATATCCGGATGGCGCACCTGGCCATCGTCGGATCTTGTTCGGTGAATGGCGTCTCGAAGATCCACAGCGAACTTCTTACCAAGGAATATCTGCGCGACTTCGCGGAGCAGTGGCCCGCCAAGTTCAACAATAAGACCAATGGCATTACGCAGCGGCGCTGGCTGCTCAAAGCGAATCCGCCGCTGGCCCGGCTAATCAGCCAGGCCATCGGCGACCACTGGATCACCGATCTCGATCTGCTTAGGAACCTCGAGTGCTTCGCAGAAGATTCCGCGTTCCGCGAAGGCTTCGCGGCAGCCAAAAGATTTAACAAGGCTTCGCTGGCCCGGCTGATCCATCACAAGGTCGGAATCAGCGTTTCCCCCGATTCGCTGTTCGATGTGCAGGTCAAGCGCCTGCATGAGTATAAACGCCAACATCTGCTCGTCCTGTACATCATCACGCTGTACAACCGCCTCAAGATGAATCCGGCTCTCGACATCGCTCCGCGGACATTTCTCTTCAGCGCCAAAGCGGCGCCCGGCTACGCCATGGCCAAGCTGATTATCAAGCTGATTCATCAGGTGGCTGAGGTGATCAACCGCGACCCACAAGTTTCCGGCAAGCTCAAAGTGGTTTTTTTGCCGAATTATCGCGTGTCGCTGGCCGAGCGCATCATTCCCGCTGCCGATCTCAGCGAACAGATCTCCCTCGCCGGTACCGAGGCTTCCGGCACCGGCAACATGAAATTGCAGCTCAATGGCGCGCTCACCATTGGCACTCTCGATGGCGCCAATGCCGAGATCCTGGAGGAGGTCGGCCGCGAGAACATGTTTTTGTTTGGCAGCACCGCGGACGAGGTGGAAGCCCGCCGCGCGGCTTACAATTCCTGGGACATCTATAACAGCGATGAGGAAATCCGGCTGGCTCTCCAGATGATCGAACGCGATTTCTTCAGCCTCATGGAGCCCGGCCTCTTTCGCCCGCTCCTCGATTCTCTTCTCCCCGGGGGCGACCGGTACATGCTGTTAGCTGATCTGCGCGATTACATCCGCACTCAGGAGCGCGTCGACCAGCAGTACAAAGATCACGACGGCTGGCTCCGCAAAGCGATTCTCAATGTGGCGCGCGCGGGCAGATTCTCATCCGATCGCACCATCCGCGAATACGCGACCGAAATCTGGCACGTCGAACCTTGCCCCATCCTTGCTAAGTAGGCGGACCCGCGGTCCGCGGTCTATGCCGTGTTCGCGCCTCCGGTTCCCAGAGGCTACCGGCCCCCGCCGCGCGGACGATATCGACTGTTGCCATCATGGTTAAGGCGGGTGCCGACGGATTTGTTCCATGGCCGAGCACGACCTGCGAAAACGCGCCTTCCAGTTTGTCCTGCTCATCGGGATTGTCAATCTCTTCGCGGACATGACCTATGAAGGCGCTCGCGCCATTGTGGGACCGTTCCTCGCCTCGATCGGCGCCAGTGCCGCGGCGGTGGGCTTTGTTGCCGGCTTTGGAGAGCTGGCCGGTTATAGCCTTCGTTCCGTCTCAGGCTATTTCGCGGATAAGACGCACAAATACTGGACCGTCATCTTCTTGGGCTATATCGTCAACATGCTGGCAGTGCCGGCGCTGGCGCTCGCCGAAAATTGGCCAGTAGCCGCCGCATTGGTGATTGCTGAACGGACTGGACGCGCCATGCGCCGGCCAGCGGTCGAGGCGATGGTCGCTCAGGCCGGAGAGTCCCTGGGGCGTGGTCGGGTATTTGGCTTGGTAGAGAGTCTGGATCAGGTGGGCGCGACCGTCGGCCCGCTGATCACGGCGCTGATTTTGTATCTGCGCGGAGGTTATCGCCGCGCATTTGCCGTCCTCCTGATTCCAGCGCTGTTCTGCATCGTCTCGCTCGTTGTTGCCTGGATATATCACTCGCGTCCGCAATTAAGCCGGAGGCAGCCGCAATCTCTGCAGACTCGCGGGTTCTCAAAAGCATATTGGCTTTATGTTGCGGCCGGAGCATTAGTTGCCGCGGGATTTGCCGATTTTTCGCTGATCGCTTTTCATTTCCAAAAGGCCGCCATTGTTGTGCAAAGCCTGGTTCCCGTATTCTATGCAGTGGCGATGGCTACCGGAGCTCTGGCCGCCCTGGTATTTGGCCGGTTGTTGGACAAAGTCGGACCGCCAATTCTCTTGATGGCATTTTTCGTCGCGGCGTTCTTTGCGCCTTTCGTATTTCTTGGGGGACCCGCCTTGGCTCTTGTTGGGATGATTCTGTGGGGAATCGGCACGGGAGCGCAGGATTCCCTGCTCAAAGCCGTCCTGGCTGGGGTTGTCCCATCAGGGAAGCGCAGCACAGCCTTTGGTCTGTTTGATACGGGTTTTGGCATTTCCTGGTTTCTCGGCAGTGCGGCCATGGGTTGGTTATACGACAAATCCGTTCCGGCTCTGGTGGTGTTCTCGATGTTCCTGCAACTCGCGGCGCTACCTGTATTGGCCATCGCCAAGAGCCGCGAGAGAGAGTAGGGCAGCGGTGTTCCCCATCTGGATGGCGGTCAGCCGCAGGTCTTTCTTGATCAACTGCAGTCAATTTTATAAAGGGACGCCATACCGAAGTTTCCGGGCATTCGGATCCCGGTCTCGCCGGCCACCTCGAAAAATTCGTCAAACCTGGTTGCGTAGCAGCATCCATGCCAGCGCCAGCCAGGCGGCGATGAACGAGAGGCCGCCGAACGGAGTAATAATGCCAAGCGTCGGAATGCGCGTGACTGCCAGGATATATAAGCTGCCCGAGAACAGGACCACGCCCGCCAGCAGAAGCGCGCACACCCAGCTGGTCTGGCGCACCGAGAGATATCCGAGCTTGGGCATCAAGGAGACAAACAACATTCCGAGAGCGTGGAAAAAGTGGTACAGGACGGCTTTCTCATACACGCTGGTGGAGTAGGCGTCCAGGCGGTCGCGCAGGCCGTGCGCGCCGAACGCGCCGAAAATCACGGCCAGTGCCAACGCAGTCGCAGCTGTGGCGCTCCAGTTCATCAGTGCGTCATCGCATACGTCACATAATTGACGCCGATGCGGATGCCAAGCGCCGAGAATTTTTCCGGATATTGCGGGTTGTCCGCGTGCTCCCAGGAATCGCCCAGATCCATGTCAAAACACATGGCCACCATGAGCCGGCCTTTGTCATCATAGATGCCGCGCCAATGGGGGATCTTGCCATCCTTTTCCCACACCTGCCTGGTCTCGAGAAACTGCGCGCCCGGAACCTGGTACCGGTCGTCGAGGTCGTAAATGGTGTGGAAGATCTGATCCGAGGAGGGAATCTCCACGATCGGCCGATCGGGAAAAATGCGTTGCATGCTGGCCGTGAACACGTCCCATTCGATGGTGCCATGGAAGTCGTCGCACATGAAAAAGCCGCCGCGCAGAAGAAATTCGCGCATTGCCTTGACCTGCGCATCCGTCAGGTCCCAATGACCAACCTCAACGCCGTACAGCCATGGAGTATCGTAGACGTCACCCTTGTCCAGGTTGACCGGCTGCTCGACCGAACGGACGTGGATGCGCGTGAGGCGGCGTAAGGCCGCTGCAAAGTGCCGGTCCGAGCGCGGGTAGTCCATGGTCCAGTTCGACCCGCCTTCCCGCCAGTCGCCGAGAAGCTGAAATCCGCCGTAATACCGGTTCACCGGAGGATACATCAGGCGGGCAAACACCCACTCCGTTTTCTCCTGGTAATCCGCCGGCAGCGGAAAGTTTTCGTATTCCACGCCCGGGTATTCGCGGAATGGCTGGATCGCGTAAAGCGAGCCCAGGACCAACAGACCGCCCATCACGATGGCTCCGGCCCGACCGAGGTGGACTGAGGGAAACACAACGACTTCCTACAGAATAGCACCAGCCCCACAGACGCTCGTCGCTTGACAGGCTGGAGAACGATCTGTCATATTTTGGGGGTCCTCAGGACAGAAAACCATGAGTGTTGCTGTCTCTTCCTCGGCCCCCCCAAAAACGCAAGTCGGTAGTTCCAAGTGGATTTGCCTGATCGTGGCAGTGATCATCGGCGCTGTCATTGCAATCCTGCCGCAGCCGCAAGGCCTTTCTCATATGGCGCAACTGGTGCTCGCCATCACCGCCTTCACCGTCGTTTTATGGGCCGCACAAGTGATGAACAGCGGTGTGGCGTCAGTCTTGTTGATGGCCTTGTTGATCGTGGTCGGCGTTCCGGTGCCGCGTGTGTTCAGCGGCTTCAGCGGCGGGGCCTTCTGGACGCTATTAGCGG
Source organism: uncultured Solibacteraceae bacterium (assembly GCA_964554945.1). Lineage (GTDB taxonomy): Bacteria > Acidobacteriota > Terriglobia > Bryobacterales > Bryobacteraceae > PSRJ01. The sequence goes on from CAZKQQ010000023.1 coordinate 6,527, forward strand.
TGTTGTTCTACGGCTTCGCCATGAAGAAGACCGGGCTCGCGGAGCGCCTTTCTTATTACATCCTGTCTTTGTTCCCCGGCACCTACGCCGGAATTCTGACATCGTTTTTTATCATCGGATTCGTTTTAGCCTTAGGGATTCCTTCTATGACGGTGCGCACCGCCATCATGACCCCGGTGGCGTGGGCCTTGGTGCAGTCTCTCGGGCTGCCGCCGCGCAGTCGCGGCTCCGCGCTGATCGTGTTGACCACGGTGGAAATGGCTGTGGTGCCGGGGATCGCGTTCCTCTATGGGTCCTTGACTGGTCCCGTGGTCGTGGCGGCGTTCGACGCCAAGAAGCTGCCCATCACGTGGCTCGGCTATGCGCAGGTTCTGACATTTCCCACGCTGTTGCTGTGCGCGCTCATCTTGGTGGGCAACCAGATGATTCTCCGCCCCGAGGAGCCTCTGAAGACGTCGCCGACCTTCGCCCGCGACCGTCTTCGTGCCCTCGGAACGTTCAAAGGTCCCGAGGCCGTGACAGGTCTCGTGGTTTTGTTCTCGATTGTATTCTGGGCCACCGATCGCTATCACCATCTGCCGGCGTTCTTGATCGGCATGGTTGCGATGGCGGTGTTTTACATGGCTGGTATTTTGCGCGACGAAGATATCGGCACGGGCGTCTCTTGGACACTGCTGCTGTTCATCGGCGGCATCTTCAGCCTCGCCAACATCATTCAGGATTACAAAGTAACTGATTGGCTGGCGGGGTATTTCGTTCCCATGGTAGTAAAGATCGAAGGCAGCGTCGTCGTTCTTTCGATCGTAATGGCTGTGTTGATGTACATCCTCCGCTTTATCGATCCTTCCAGCTTTATCGCCGTTACCGTGCTCTTCCTGTCCACTGTGACGGTGACGATGGCGGCCGGAATTCCGCCCCTCGTGTTAATGGCGCCCATCATCCTGGCCTCCGCTCCGTTCTGGGTCTCGTATCAGAATTTCTGGCTGGCCATGGGTGAAGGACTCACGGGAAATCTGGCATTCACGGCTGGCCAGCGCGTCCGCCTGGCGAACGCGTATGCCATCTTTTGCCTGCTTTCTCTGGCCGTGAGCGTTGGCTATTGGAAACTGATCGGCGTCCTCCACTAGACGCCTCATGCGCACACAGGTCGGAATTGTCGGCGCCGGGCCTGCCGGCCTGATGCTCTCTCATCTCCTGCACCTGGAAGGAATCGAGTCGATTGTGCTGGAAGCGCGCAGCCGCGACTACATCGAAGGCCGGGTGCGGGCCGGCGTGCTCGAGCAAACCACCGTTGACCTGATGGTCCAGGCTGGCCTCGGCGAGCGGTTGAAGCGCGAGGGCTTGGTGCACCACGGCATTTATTTGAGTTTCGGTGGCAAGCGGCATCACATCAATATGACCGAGTTGACTGGGGGCCGCTCGATAACGGTCTACGCTCAGCACGAAGTCATCAAAGACCTGGTGAAAGCCCGGCTGGACGCGGGCGGCTCCATTCTCTTTAATGTGGAAGATGTGAGCGTCCACGGCTTCGACACCGATCGGCCGTCAATCCGCTTTCGCTCGGAAGGTAAGGAGCAGGAAATCTCTTGCGATTTCATTGGGGGTTGCGACGGATATCACGGCATCTGCCGTCCTTCGGTTCCGGGCTTGACGGCTTTCGACCGGCATTATCCGTTCGGATGGTTAGGGATTTTGGCGGAAGCCGCGCCGTCTTCCGAGGAGCTGGTCTATACGTATCATGAACGCGGCTTCGCCCTGTTCAGCATGCGTTCCCCCACAGTCACTCGTCTGTACTTACAGTGCGCGCCGGATGAAGACATCGAGGAGTGGTCCGACGATCGGATCTGGCAGGAGATGATGACCCGCTTCCGGACGCGCGATGGCTGGGCGCCGAACCAGGGCCCGATCTTTCAAAAGGGCGTTACCGACATGCGGAGCTTTGTGATCGAGCCGATGCACCACGGCCGCCTCTTTCTTGCAGGCGATGCCGCCCATATTGTGCCGCCGACCGGCGCCAAGGGACTGAATCTCGCAGTGGCTGATATCGCCATTCTGGCACGCGCCCTGGCCCAATTTTACAAGACCGGCCGAGACCACTTGCTCCAATCGTATTCGGAGACGTGCTTGCGCCGGATCTGGAAGGTGCAGCGCTTTTCCTGGTGGATGACGTCGATGCTCCACCGTTTCGCCGCCGACAACGATTTCGATCAACGGCGGCAGCTAGCGGAATTAGACTACATCACAAGCTCCCGCGCCGCGATGACGAGTCTTGCAGAGAACTACGTAGGTCTTCCTTTGGACCAATAAACCATTAGACCCGGGGACTCTGTCCGCGGGTTTTATTTCGCGTAGCAGGGCGTCGGTTCCCAGCCCGCCGCGTCCGGTTGCTTCTTGAATTGATAGCTCCGTACGAATGGCTGAGTGAGATACGTCGCGTCCTCGACCTCGGCTGTGTCGACAATGTAGGTGTCGCCTTCGGCTCCGTGCAGCAGATTGATGAATTCGGTAAGCACCGCCTTCTCGCTGTACGGCACGCCATTCTTGCGGATGTAGCCCGGCTTCATGTTAGTGGTCACAATTTTCAATAGCCCCGTACGCGCACCGGGTGGCGGCATCGCGCCGCGCCGCCCGCCGCCGGGCATTTGCCAACTGGCCACCGAGTACCCTTGCCAGGTCGGCTCCCCGGATTCCGCCGAGGTCCCACCGAAATGCAGGACGCGGGTTTGAGTCCCCGAATCCGCTTCCATCTTCAGCGTGTTGTCGTCTTCCCAAGTGATGTGCAAACGGCCCGGCCTCTGCATTACGCCCACTGCGCCGTACGCTTTGCATTGATTGCCGTCGGCTTCGTCCTTTGCCGGATCCCAAGCCATGGCGGCGCTCCGGGCCGTCGGATTGATCGGTAAATACGGAATATCACCTTTCTGGGGGTCTACGCGAAAGCGCCACTCATCGACGATGATCGACACCCAGTATCCCGTGAGGTCGACCGGCGCCGCGGCTTTGCCGGTGGGAGGCGGACCGCCGGGCCCGCCCCGCCCCTGCGCATAGATCGCCGCCGGCGCCAGAAGCGCCAACGCAACGAGCCAGATTCGGTGAGTCATCCTTTTCCCCGGTTTACTCGAACGTCCCGCCCCACTTCCAGCCATCCGACGGACGGGTAATGTTCACCATGCGGAGACGGTGATCTTCGGGGTTCCGTCCCGGGTTGCCAACCACCACCACGTGATCGCCTGGCTTCAGCGTCTCCCGGGTGACACCTTGGCGGCCCAACTGCCCGCCCGCACCCCACTCCACGGCCCAGCGGATAGTCTCACCGGTGCTCGGATCCTTGCCCTCCACGTGGACGAAGGAATGCGGGTTGCGGTACAGGAACTGCACCAGGTCGCCTTCCACCGTCACCTTCTTGTCTTCGAAGTATGTGGCGGCGAATGAGTGATGGGCATACGCCCGGATGCCGAGGACCGTAGCCGCGGCGAACAGCAGAACGAGCATTTTGCGTTTCATCAGTTTCTCCTAACAGAACTTACTTTTTTGTTGCGTTAGCCGTGAGGCTGCGATACACGCTTTCGACAAACCGGTCGCCGGAACCATATCGCGGATCCCAATCCTGCGTGGGCTTGGTCGCCTTGATCTGATCGAGCGTCATGCCTTTCTTGATGTAATTCTGTACGCGGTCGCGAACGATCGTCACCATGTCGCGGTAATAGGCGACATCGGCCGTATCGCATATGCGCCCGTGGCCGGGGACGATCAGGGTGCCGCCCTCGGTCCGGAATTCGGGAATCACCAGATCGAGTATGTAATTGAGCGCGTCAATCTCCCCCTGAATGCTGCCGCCCCGCTCCAGATCGATGAACGGATAGCTGGTGGTCACGAAGATGTCACCGGTGCTCAGCACGTCCGACTCGCGGAAGTAAACCATGCTGTCGCCGTCGGTGTGCGCCTTCGGCATGTGGATGAGCCGGACTCCTTCGCCATTGAAGAAGTGGCTGAGCTTCATCTGATCCTTGAAGTAGGTTTCAGTCGGCCAGGCGCCCTGCGGCATGGTGGACTGGCTGCCGGTCGGCGCGCTCATGCGATTCAGCACGTTCTCATGCGCCATAATGGCGGCGCCTTCGGCCGCATCGGCGATGTCCCCGGAGACGTTGCCGCCGGTAAAAGTCTTGCCCGCTTTTCCCAGCAGTTCGTTGCCTCCCGTGTGATCCGTATGAACGTGCGTATTGACGATGTAACGGATTGGCTTGGGCGGGGGAAAGCTCTTGAGCGGTTGTCCCTGAACGTCAAGCTGCTGGCTCAGCTGGTTAATCGCCGCCAGAACACGCTCGGCATTCTGGGCAAAACCCGAATCGACCAGTAACACGCCATCCGGGCCTACCGACAAGGTTATGTTGCCGCCGGCGCCGGCCAGCATATACATGTGGCCTCGCACGGGAACGATCTCGATCGGCGTATTGGCGGTGTTCTGTGAAGCCGGGGCGCTCTGCGCGGCGCGGTTCTGCTGCGCGAACGCGCTGCCCGCTATTTCCAGGCACGCCACTCCGGCCACAAGTAAGAACCTTTTCTTCGTCATCGATTCCTCGGTTATTTCTTCGCGGCGCCGGCGTTTCGTTCTTTCACGATTTTGCGCGCCAACTCGGGATACATCGTGGCGGCGCCGCCCCCCGTGGCCTCAATTGGAATATTGTACTTCTGGCCGAATTCACCGAGGAAGTGATTCTCGCCCGGAAGTTCATGCGGTACCTTGCCGCGCGGCCGGTCGACTTCATCAACCACGGTGCACGGATATGGCGGAATCTGCTGATTCAAGGCCAGCCGGTACTCGGAGCTGCGAATCATCGGCTCTGTCAGGTACACGGGATCATAGGCGATGGTCACCCACGTCAGATAGTCGCCGCGACGGAGCCAGTATTGCGTCAGCGTGGCGCGATCGCTGGAAGGCACGCCGTTCCGCCGGTAGTAATCTTCCTTCAGATGCGTCGTGGTGATCTTCAAAGCCTCGCCCTCGTAAGCCGCGGTGGAGAAGCCTCCCCACGTGTGCACCGCCAGATCCGAGGGCCGCGCGCGTCCATCCATATAATACGGATTGTCGATCGAGCGCAGCCATTCCGCGTGCCAGGCGACGATCTGGCGCGACACCGGGTCGACTTCCTTCCAGATCCGCACCTGCGACGGGCCGCGCGAAATGTACATCGCGCCGTGCGGCCGGCATTGCCACTCGGGCAGCGTCATATACGAGGAACTCCACGTCTCAGAGCGGGCGCGTGATGCGGCGCTGATCGGGATTCCGATGAATTCTCCGATATACGGATTGCCGGTGTTGTCTTCATCCTGAACCGGCGCCCAGTCGCCGGCGAAGTCCATCTGGGCGAACAACGGCGCGGCGAGTGCCAACAAAAGAAGGATACCTGTGGTTTTCATATTGGTCATCTAGGCTTGCGACTGGATCAATTCCTTTCGAGCCAGCCGTTCCTCGCGGTAGGGATCGTTGACGGCTTTGCACTCATTATTCCAGATCATGGTGGCGCGCTGCGTCTCGGTAAACGGCTCCCACTTCGGGATGCCCTTGTGATTGGGATTGCCGGAACGCGCGAAGGCGGCCCAGGCGCCGCTCATCTTATCGGCCAGCGAATAGCGTTCCTGGCCGGACCCGACCATCGATTGCGCGATATCTACATTCTCGAAAACAAACGGAATATCGAGTGTGTGGTAAGACCGCAGCTTGCCTTCCCGGACCGGCGAATACCATTGGAAATAATACTTGTAGACCGGGGCCTTCCCGAGTTCCGCCTTGCGATCGGCTTCGGTGTCGGTGCCGGTGCGGAAATTGGAAGCGTCGGTGGACATGATGAAGAATAGGTCCAGGTTGCCGGCGTGAGGCCGCCCTTTCTTGTATACCGCGATCAGCCGGTCTGCCGCTGCATCGTCGACACGCAAACTCTGCTTGATGCGGTTGTGCAGCGCCGCATCGTCCAACGCATCGAAGTTCACGTTGTTGTTCCAGGTGACTTCGGTTTCCGTAGAACCAATCATCAACGGCACGTTGGCGGTAATGGCCGGCGCACTCGGATCGAACGGACCGCCGGGCAGGGTATGGCCGTCGACCACCGGGCCGAGCGGCAGTCCCTGCATGCCACGCATCGCTGCAAGGAGTTGCCCCTGTGGAAGTTTTTGCAGTTCGTCCGCCTGATTCGGTTTGAGCCCGAGCTTGGCCATGAATGCTTCGGCTCCTTTGGTGGCTCGGTCCCGAGGCACGCCCTTCACGTTGGAACCGCTCATGGCGATGGCGCGCTGGAACAGGCCCTTGGCAGCAGGCATCGCCAGCAGCGTGCTGACTTTGCCGCCGCCGCCCGATTGGCCGAAGATGGTCACGTTGCCAGGGTCCCCGCCGAACGCGCCGATGTGATCACGCACCCACTCCAGCGAAGCGACGATATCGAGCATACCGACGTTACTTGACTGCGCGTATTTCTCGCCGCCAAGCTCCGCCAGGTACAGATAACCGAAAACGTTCAACCGGTGGTTGACCGTCACCACTACGACATCGTGCTTGGCGGCCAGGTTGCCGCCGTTGTACATGGCCCAATTGGCCGATCCGGCTGAGTATCCGCCGCCATGGAACCAGACCATAACCGGCCGCTTGCCGCTCCCCAATGCCGGAGTCCAGACGTTCAGATGGAGGCAGTCTTCCGTTCCGCTGCCATCGCTCTTCGGCTGTTGCGCCATGGATTCAGGAATGAGGTTCGACGGGGTTTGCGGCGAGGCCGGGCCGAATTCCAGCGCATCGCGAACACCGGTCCAGGACTGCGGCTTCGATGGCGGCATGAACCGTCCCGCGCCTTCGGTGGACGCGCCGTAGGGGATCCCCTTGAAAGAATGAACTTTGTCCTGCATCGCGCCGCGGATCTTCCCCGCGGTGGTTTGCACCACTGATCCCGAGGAATCCGCTTTGGCGGCGTGCAGATTCTTCCATCCAGCGCCGATGAGGACACCCGCCGCGAGCGAACTGCGTCCCAGGAAGTCCCGCCGTTCCATCATCGCGCTTCTTTTGTCCGTGTCCATACACGCCTCCTCATGCACTTTCTATCCCCGGATCCCCCGTCGATTGCGAATTATTATATAACTTTCGAGCCAAACTCTCAGCAGGCGTGGGCTCGCGGGTCCATCCGCGGCGCATACGGTTTTCATCGTCCGTCTGGTTCGCCGGCCGTCCCGTCCGTTGTCACTGTCGAACTTCTGCAACTATCGTTTTCATGCTCCGCTGCGGAATCACAAGAGCCACTGAGCAAGAGCTGACGAAGCATATGATACACTCGGTGCGCTAAGAACGCGCCCATCCGGATGAACAGTCCGGCAACGGCGTACCCTTGTGCAAATTGGCAGGGAGGACAAGATGAAACTTCACATCAAATTAGGATTGGCAGGCGCCGGGATTTTCTGGCTCGGTGGCGTGGCAGTTGCTCAGACGGTGCCGGAGCAATTCGTCGTCAGCGGCAAAGCCGCCGAAAAGATTCAGGACTTCACTACCATCAATCTGGCCACCGCGGAGCGCATCGCGGACGCCTGCGAGAAGGCCGCCGCCGCGGAAAATGTGCAGATCAGCATCATGGTGCTCGACAATGACGGCAACCATGTCTACATGGATCGCATGGACGGCCAAGGCTATCTCAACATCATCACGGCCGATATGAAAGCGCGCACTGCGCTCATGGACCGCGCTCCCAGCAAGATCAAGATGAACCAGGTGATCGAGGATCCCTCGCGGGAGCTTCAGTTCATTCAACTCGGCGAGTTCGCGAATTCCGGCGGGCTTCCCATTGTGGTCAACAAGCAGATGATCGGCGCGGTCGGTGTTGGCGGTTCGGCGCCGCGCGTGCCGGTGTGGAGCGATGAGGTTTGCGCGCACAAAGCGCTCACCGAAGTGATCGGACCGTCGGTCCCGCCGCTGGTTCAGGATCTTCCGCCGCGCCGGAACCCCAACGCCGGCAATGCACCGGTGCCCCGTTTCGCCGCTACCACCCCGCCCAAGTCAACCCTGTCGCCGGAATTTGTGGTCGGCGGTAAAGACGCGGCCAATGTCTTCGACGGCAATCAGATTTCATTGGCGGCCGCCAAAAAGATCGCGCGCACCTGTCGCGATTGGGCAGCGTCAAAGGGCGGCACGGCCTCCATCTACATCATCGATACGGCCGGCGAGTTCGTGCACATGGAGCGCATGGACGGCCAGATCTTCAACAACATCCGCACCGCGCTGTTGAAGGCGCAGACGGCGCTCAGGAGCCGCCAGCCCACTTCCATCCGAACGGTCCAGCTCAAGAACGATCCAGGAGGCATTCCGCGCCAATTGGGGAATTTCGGTTTCTTCACGAACGCGGGCGGTATTCCAATCGTGGTCGACGGGCAGATGATCGGGGCCGTGGGCGTCGGCGGCGGAGCAGGCGGCGGAGATGAGGCCTGCGCCATTGAAGGACTCAAGGCCACGTTCGGCGATCACGTCACTCTGCCGGTCTATCCGGCTGCCGGAGAAGGACGAGGCGGCCGAGGCCCGGCGCGCTGAAATCAACAATCGCTCACGCCCGCTCAGCGGGCGAGAACCATAAGACTGTATCCGCCGAGCGCCCGCGCCGTCAGGTCTTGATTTAGCTTAGAGGCCAACTGACGGATAGGCTTCGCGAGCTTCGCCAGTCTGCTATACGCAAACGCCGGCGGATATAGAGAATGCACAATCTCATATCCGGTCTTGCGTAGAGCGGCTAGAGCCAGCTCTTTATTGAAGTGGTGAATGTGGCTGTGCACTTCGAGGCGGCGCAGCAACTCGCCTTTCCGCAGAGCGGACTGCATGGAAATGTCCAGCGAAAAACTGAAAATCTTCCAGTCGGCCCTCGATTTGATCGCTCTCAGAAAACCCAGGTAGTCCTCCACATGATCGACTACTTCCAGCACCAGCAGTAAATCCGAATGAGGAGTTTCGACGGCGGTAAAATCACAAAGTTCAAAAGCGAGACGCTCATTTTCTCGTTTCCGCGCGAGTTCGATGGCCGCGGGAGCCACGTCATAACCCCAAAACCGGCAGGTAGGATCCATCTTGAGCTGCAATTGCCGTAAGACTTCTCCAGCGCCGCACCCCACTTCGCAAATCGTCCTTGGCTCCAGCCGCATTTGCTGCAGCAACCGGTGAATATTCGTGGCCTTCCACGGAGAGTATTCAACATGCCAGGTCGGATTGTGCTGCAGATATTCCCCATTCAGGTGCGGATCGAGATTCGCATCGGCAACACTGGAGAATGTCTGGCGCGTGTGAACGGCCGCGCTGCTTGCGGCAGCGCCGGTCAAATGACGATTGTTGGCGTGGTGAATCATTGCTCTTTGCTCTTACTTCCCCGCTTCTTCGTCTTGCGCGAAGGATTACTGGCGATAGCGTTTTCCAGCTGCATTGAACGCTAGTGTCTTTATAGCGTCTTCCCTCGTGGGCATCAATAATCCATCGGATTTTCCGTACCAAAAATAGGATTCAGGTTATAGAACCATGTGATTTCTGCTGCCTTGGAGCCGCCACTTCCGCCGGTTGTGCCGGAACTCTTCAGGATTTAGTGGGTCGCGGCGTAAATCACGTAGTTGACAGCGAGGCGAATGCCGAGTGCCGAGTACCGTTCGGGATAAGTCGGGTCGTCCGCCCATTCCCATGAGTCACCTGTATCATTGTTCACCCAGATGGCGACGGCGAGCCGTTTTCCAGCCAATGGTCGCTGCGGTCCGGCATTTTAAATCTGAACGGCGGCGTGGTTCCCCACTGAGCAATGGAGAGTGATTCGGAAGACGGATTGCTCCCCGTACCAGGCATGGATGCTCACAGAAAGCTCGAGGAACTTGCGGATTCTAAGCGGCAGGCGGCCGTTGAGACGGTAGCCTCCATTCTCCAAACCAAAGGGCGGGATGTCTGGTCCATCACACCTCAAGCCACGGTCTACGAAGCCATCGCGCTGATGGCCGAGAAACGAGTTGGCTCGTTGGTGGTTTGGGACCGCACTCTCAGTGGAATTATTTCCGAGCGCGACTACGCGCGAAAGGTAATTCTGCAGGGCAAATCGTCGCGCGACACATTCGTGTCGGAGATCATGACCTCTCCTGTAATCACCGTCACGTCGAAGCACACGATACCGGATTGCCTGCGCATCGTCACTGACTTCCGAATTCGTCACTTGCCGGTGATCGACGAGGAGCGGCTGACTGGCTTAATCTCGATCGGGGACCTCGTGCGTGCCGTGCTTTCGATGCAAGCCCACACGATCGACCAATTGGAGACCTACATCACGAATAAGTATCCGAAATAAGCGCCGGGTGGGATCGCTGCTGGGGATTTGCCGAAACTTTGGAGGGGCGCGTGCATCGGCCTTCTGGCGTGCGGCGCCATAATTGTGCAATCGATCCCCAACGCTTCTCCGGACGATGCCGATGAAAGCCCGCCTCGGCTTAGCGCTCTTGTTGCCGGTTTCCGTGTATGCACACGCCGGCGAGCATCTCGCGCCTCATGACGTCTGGGCCGCCTGGCTTTTCGATCCCACTGTGATCGTTCCCCTGTTGCTTACCGCCGTCCTCTATGCCCGCGGTGCGAGCCGTGCGCGCGAGAACTGTGTTCATCGGACAGTCTGCTTTTGGGCCGGCTGGCTCTTCCTCGTTCTTTGTCTGGTTTCTCCTCTTCACCGGTTAGGCGAAACGCTCTTCAGCGCCCACATGGCCCAGCATGAAATCCTGATGCTGGCTGCCGCACCTCTGATGGCTCTCTCGCGTCCGCTGAACCCGATGCTTCAGGGATTGCCACTATCGTGGCGCCGCTCCCTTGCTCAATGGACCGGGACCCGGTTTGTAGAGCGATGTTGGCGCGCCATTACCCGGCCGTTCACCACTTGGTGGATTTACGCGGCGGCCCTCTGGTTCTGGCATGTACCCAGGATCTTTCAATCCACGCTATCGAGCGAGCCAGTCCACGCTATCCAGCTCAGTACCTTCCTGGCGTCCGCGCTACTGTTCTGGTGGTCATTGTTCTACGGGCGCGCCGGCTATGGCCTCCGAGGGTTGTACATCCTTACCACTGCCTTACACACCAGCATACTTGGCGCCCTCCTCACGTTCTCTCCGCATTTCTGGTATCCGATCTACGGCCTGCGTACTTACGACTGGGGTTTGAGGCCTTTGCAGGATCAACATCTCGGTGGGTTGATTATGTGGGTTCCTGCCGGCGTAGTATACATAGCCGCGGCCCTTGTGCTATTCGCAATCTGGTTTCAAGCCGGACACCGTTCGCGCATCGGAGAAGTTGTCTCGGCTACTGCCCGTACCGCGCCGCTTCTTTAACCCAGCTATCGTTAGCTGCCGGTTGCCGAGTCCCGGCCGCGCGGGCGCGTCTTGTTGAGAAAGACACGCCTGCAACGGCCCTTCCGATGTGGTGCGCGGGTTAGCCGCGCACGTATTTGTTGAACCAGTTGACCGTGCGTCCCCACGCCAAGTCCGCCGCGGCTTTGTTGTATCGTTCCGGCGTCGCATCGCAATTGAACCCGTGTACCGCGCCCGGATAAATGTATCCCTCGTGGGGCACGTTGGCCGCCGACAACGCCGCGTCATACGCGGGCCAAGTCATCGCCAGCCGCGTGTCGAGCTCGCCGTGATGAACCAGAATCGCCGCCTTGATCTTCGCCACGTCTTCCTTCATCGGAGGACCGCCGTAGTACGGAGCTGAGGCCCCAATATCGGCTCCCAGTCGAACCGCCAGCGTGTTCGCGATCCCCCCTCCGTAGCAGAAGCCGGTGGCCGCAATCTTGCCCGTGCAGTCCGGACGCGATTTCAGCCACATGGCCGCGGCGACAAAATCTTCCGCCATCTTTTTGCCGTCGACCTTCATGAACATTTGGCCGCCCTTGTAGTCGTCACCGGGATAGCCGCCGAGCGAGGTGAGCCCGTCCGGCGCAAACGCCATGAAGTTCGCCAGCGCGAACCGCCGCGCGATGTCCTCGATATGCGGATTCAGACCGCGATTCTCGTGCACCACGATGACGCCCGGCAATTTCGTCGGCATCTCGGATCGCGTGTCGGCGCTGGCTGGCCGCACCAGGTATCCCTTAATGCTGCCGTTTCCTTGCGGCGATGGAACGGTCTCGTAGGTTGCCTTGATCCGGTCGTCGTTCTTCGACACCTGCTGCCCTAGGGCATAATTCGGCATCAACGCTTCAACCAGGGCGGCGGCGGTCAGTCCGCCGACCGCAAATTTTTGCACGCCATCCAGAAAGTCCCGGCGGTTGATTTCGCCGTGAATAAACAGGTCATAGAGTCGTACGGCTTCCCGCGGCACTCTTGGTTTGGTTGGTTCCATCGGCAATCTCCTTTCGAGAGAGAATATCACAGACCCCGCGCGCACATTCTGCCATACTAATCTGGGGTGCCGGTATGAATCGCCGTCAATTTTCGCAAACGGTGGCTTTGGGAGCCGTCGGCGCGCTTCCGCCGCTCACTCGTGCCGCCGATGTTTCCCGCGCGGCCCGTTCTGAAAAGAAAGAGTGGGCGCGCGAACATTTGCGCGGATTGGGTGGGTTGATCTTTCCCTCGTTCACGCTAGACTTCCAAAGACTCGACGAAGACGGCATTCGCCTTGATGTGCGGCACAGCATCCGGCAGGGCTTTACATCCTGCACCGTTTCGGCAAACGGCGCCACCGCGGACCAAACGCGCCGGATGTGGGAACTCGTGCGCGACGAGGCCGCCGGAAAGATCGCGATGGGCGCCTTGGGCGGCGATTTCGCCTTCCTGGAAAAGATTGGCTGCGCCTACACCATGGTCGGATTCCCGCGAAACGCGAAACCACAGACTGAAGAAGACGTGTACGCTCAATTCCGCAAGCTGATCGATTCTACGTCGATGGCCGTAGTGCTCTATGGTTCGCCCGTGGATTCGTTGCGCCGTTTCCATCCGAGCGGCATTCCGATCAAAGTCTTCGACCGCCTGGCCGATCATCCCAACGTGGTGGGAATCAAGCTGACGCATCCCATGAGCGTTGCTACGGCGTTTGAGCTGTGCGAATGCCTTTCGGGCCGCTTGATCATGGGCCCCTGCAATTTCGACCACATCCCGCTGCTGGCGAAACAGTACAAGAACGTGCAGTGGAGCGGCCTGTGGATTACAGACGCACTGCAATCTCCCGAAACGCCCTATGCGGTCGAGATGATGAACCTCGTCATCCAGGGCCGCCTGCCGGAAGCCGTGAAAGTCTATTGGCGCATGCAGCCGATGATCCAGGGAATTTACGATCTACAAGCGCCGCTCCTGTTGCATGAAAGTCACCCTTGGGCACACATGAAATACTTCCAATGGCTGACCGGCGGCAACGGCGGTTTGCTTCCGCTCAAGGTGGCGCCATTTCTGCCCCCGCTCGACCCGCAAAGCCGCGAAACCATCAAACAAAACTTCCGGAAGGCCGGCATCGTTCCGGCGGATCGTCCCGAGGAAGAGTTCCTGGTTGGCCGGGCGGCTTATGAAAAGGGCGGGCGCGCCTCGCAGCTTACAGCCAGGCCTCTCTACCTTTGAACGGCTGTTTGATAGCTCAACGTTTCCAGCCAGCTTCCGGACCGCTTCACCCAAATGCGGGTCACCCGCAGCGGATTTCCACGATCGGGCTTGTGCTCGGAGAGCATCAGAACCGCGTCCCCAAACTCGAACATCCGGGCGGAGAGAAGCGGCGTCGGAGCCACGCCCGCATCTTTGGCGCGGTCGAATTCCGCCATCCGGCTTCGCTTGCTCTGCGTTCGGTCGCTGTTGGAGCTGGCGGCCACAAACTCCTCGGCCACCATCGGCGCGAAGGCCGCGGAGTCGCGCGCATGAGCTGCGGTCTCCAGCTTCGAATAGGCCCTCGCGACCTCGCCTTCCGTCTCGTCCTTCGGTGTGAAGGCGATGCTCCGGCACGGATTCTCGCAGTCCTTTCCGGCTCCCGGCGTGAAGGTGGGTGGCATTGCCAGGGACATGACTTCCTGGTACACGATCGCCCTCCAGCTTCCGCCGCGCTTTACCCATACACGCAATACATGCGCGCGTCCGAGGTTCGCCTGGACGTCGCCCAACTCGCCATATGTATAGCCTTTCGATTCTGCCTTCTGATCTGTCCCGATCGCCAGCTGCGGGAATTCCTTTAATACCTGCGACTTCGTCTGAACCGTACCCGCCGCGGTGATCCAGGTCAGCGTCGGGTCGAGGAGGCCTTCCAACGTGTGTCGATCCGCATGAGCCACGGCCTTCACAAACGCAGTGTCTGCCTGCATCATTGTTGGATCCTGGCCGAACGCTGTTGCGGCTGCGCCGGCCAGGAGTACGATCGCGATCCGCTCAATGCCGCTTCGCATCAAAACGATCGTACCGCACGCCCCCTCCGTCTCAATGCGTGGTGCACGAGAGCGGTTCGGCCTGACAATCCTCATTCCATTTCCAAGCGTTCGCAAGCGAGGACCAGTTCTTCCATCGCCACGTCGGTCCCGTTGGCGTTCAATTCTTCACAGCTATATTTTACGGGCCACGCACGAAGCAGCTTCCACGTAAGCACGGCCGAGGCGAGATCTTCAGACAGAAGCGAAATCGTCACGGTTCGCCGCGCATTCCCATCTCCGTTGCGCACCTGATTGATCCAGTTGTAAAGGTTGAGCGAACCGATGATGCCCCGCCGGAGAACCGCATTTTCATAGCGCGCCAGCCCTGGAAGCTTGTGCGTCCCTGACTCTTTATCGTTCCCGGTGCGGTATTCGATGACGTCAATGGAAATATCCGGCAGGACCACTTCGGAAAAACTGGCCGCGGCGCCTTCCGCCCCATCGCCGAGATCGACACGAAAGTGCTGGTTCCCATAAGGCAGATCACGAAGAATGGCCATAGACTGGAGAGGTCCTTTCAACTTTTGAAACAAAGGTGATGTCGCGATAGATGGCCAGATCGTGGTTAATCGTGCAGCCGAATTCCCGGCCCGATCGATCGGAGTATGACACCGTGACAGCGATTCGCTCGGGCTCCTGGCGCCCAAAATAAGCGGCGCTGGAATCGAGAAGCGTGCGGATCGAGCGGGAAGGCGCAAGGAACTCGATGTTCCGAAACAGAGGCAAATGCGGTATGGACGCCGTCCCGCCGAGGCCCTTGAAAGAAGGATCGAAGCCGACGTGAACTCGCTGAGCGGGTTGAGAACCTATGTTCGCCACGGCGACGAACAGCAGGCCATCCTCGAAGATAAAGTCGACGATTACATCCGGCCGCGGTTCCATTCGTGTTCCTTTATTCTACTTGTTTAAGCTAAAACCCATTGACACGGAACCGCGTGCGCAGCCAGCGGATGTCAATGGCGCTCAAGAGACTTCGGAGTCACCACACTAATGTCGCAAGACCACAAAGTGGCCGATCCCATATCCCATCGCGGCGCCGAAGAATATGTCGGAGGGGAAGTGCGCCAGGTCAGGCAGGCGCGTCAGCGAAAGGAACGTCGCCGCTCCGTATGCCACCCACGGAACCCAACGATGTTCCCGGTAACGGCCGGAAATGACTGTTGCCACCGCGAACGCGGACGCGGAGTGCCCCGATGGAAAACTGCCGCCATTGGTGAACGAGCCTTTGTATTTGAACCATGTGTCGTTGAGATTGCCGTGCGGCGGGATGTCGCTGGGTGTCAAGCGCCCGAACGCGTGCTTCATGACGAAGCTTACAATTTGCGTATCGGCGACCGCCTCGGCCGCCAGCAGGCCCGTGTTCTGGGTGTGCGCATTGTGCTTTGCCAGACCGGTCATGTAAAAAACCAATGGCGTCACCGTAATCGCGATGGTCGAGTTTCGCCCGCGCAATGGTCCTGTCTTGTACGTGCTGAATCCGGGCCGGTCGTGAAAATACGACTCGACGTGAGGATCCAGCGCCACCAGCCCCGCCGTGCTCAAAGCCACGGCCAGCACCGGCTTCCAATGCTGTCCCCGAACCACCTTCCCCGGAAACGTCCAGACGATCTTTTGATCGTGCAGGAAGTCCATCGGCAACTGCTTGAGCGGGATCGGCTTCTCCGCCGGCGCTGCCTCCGTTAACCGGTCTGCTTGCGGTTGCGGTGTCTCAGGCGGTTGGGCCGCAGCAAGGCCTGAGCCCACAAGCCAGACCATCATCAGGCGCAAGGCGTTCTTCTCCATCGCATCGGGAGCCGGTGCACGCGATGGTCCGCAGTCTGAAACTTTACGAAAGTGTCACGGCTGGCGTCGCCTCGCGGTGGCATTCCCGGCCGGCGCGGCCTTCTGGTGCCTGCGGGGGTTGAGACTAATCACTTGGTCGAGACTTTGTCCTGCGGCGCCGGCCCCGCTCGCGCTTGAATCCCGAAGTACGGCATTATTCGTGAACGGGGCGGCTCCGCGTGGACCCAACCAGGGGAGATAGTAGACGCTCCCGGGAACCTCGCGCCGGAACGTCTCCAGATCTTCTTCGCCATGAAACATTAATAGCAACTGCCAGCCGGCCGGAAAAAGAGCGGCAACCTTCGCCATCCCGCGAGCCACTGTCGAGGCGGTCAGTTCATCCATGTTCTGCAGCGGGTCGTCCAGAATCAGTGTCCCGAGCGGATTCTCAATGGTCGGGCCGCACATCAGGTATAGCGCCAGCACTACCAGATTCAACTCGGCTGTATTGAGCCGCAGCTCCGCCGGGCTTCCGGTCGTCGAGGTCCGCAGATCCAGTGCCACCTTCCCGTCCTGCAGCTTCGTATCCACCATCAAGCCCTCGTATGCCCAGCGAGCTGGTGTAAACAGCGCAATCACTTCGT
>CAZKQQ010000023.1:23340-48019 GCA_964554945.1 uncultured Solibacteraceae bacterium
TGTGCTCCGTCAACCGATTCATCAGCGTTTGTTCTACCTGCTGGTTTGCGCTCACCACCTTTCTTGCCGTCGCCACGGCGGCGCCATAGGCGTGCAGCCGGACCAGCGGACTGCGATAGACCGGAACCTCCGTCGTTGAAATTGGCGTATCTGTGGGAGAAACCGCGGCGGTCGGAGGCTCGAGTGCCAAAAGCTCATCCAGAGCCGGTTGCAGAGCAGCGAGAAATTTTGTCGGCCGCTCGGTCCATCCCTGCGCGCCAACAGTGAGCGGCCCGAACCCTTTAGACTTGTTTTCCGAAATCGCTTTCTGAACCACTTCCCCGAACGGCTCGGTTGACTGCGTCGGCTCTTGCCGGATAAACCAGCCGCACGTCAGGTTGAGGTTCGCGATTTCATTGCTGGAAAGCCCGGTCGTCGGTTGTGATGCTCCCGTCATGTGTGTGGTTCCGCCGGCCGTTTGCAGTTGTTTGAAAAGGTCCTCTTGTTCGTTGCGGCACTGCGCCGCCGCTCGGGAAAGCGCGTCCATGCTCTGCTTGAGCGAATCCGGCGGCGTCGCAAACAATCCCGGGACCTCGGATTCAGGTGCCCAGCCCGCTGCGCGTGCGTCCCGTAGCGTCCCTGAGATTTCGATGTGCTTTTGCAATAGATCGCTCAGTCCGAGAGAATCGCTCCAGCGGCGCAATAACTCGGAATATCCCAGGTGGACCGCGCTTCCTGAGGGAGCCCACGCCGACACTCGCCCCAGCGCAGCTAAAGATTCGACCACGGCATCACGGTACCGTCGCACGTTCACCCGGATCCGCCCTATTGCCTCTTCCAGCTTTTGAATATTCGCCTCCAACTCCCTCCCATCTGTCACGGTGTCCAAAGACTTAAGAGAGTCCGTGATTTCCGGGACAATCCGCCCCAGTGCTTCCAACTGTTCCCGTTTCATGGGCAGGCAATCGGCAATTCTATCTTTCGGTATCTCCGGTGCTTCTATCCATCCCAGCCGCGGAACTACGGCTCCGGGCCACTCATTGGCGTCCGGTTTCGCTGACTGGATTTCTTGGCGTATTTCGAGCGGCAGTTCGCGATACGCCTTGTTGAACTCTTCCTGCGCCAGTTCCAGATTGTGGTACGCGTCGCCGGGAAAAAAAGCTTTCGTCAGGATGCGGGCGCGCTGTTGCGAATCGGCGCGAATCAGTTGGTCCATCACCGTCTGGTCCAGGCGGAACGCCGTGGCCGGCAGGTCCGGCCGCAACGGAGTCTCCGCTATTCCGGTTGCGTTCACTTGGAACCCGAAGGTTCGGCCGTCGGACAGTGAGATCGATACAGTCGGTGCTCCGGTCGATTCCGAATTGCGGATAATCCCGGCGTAGTTCGCGTTTGGATTGTTCTTGAGGCGCTCCACCGATCCGGTTACCGCCAGTTCCAGGGCTTCGGCGATGGACGACTTCCCGGTGCCGTTCGGTCCGTGGAGAAGATGAACTCGGTTTTCGCCAAATCTCCACGGACGTCGCCCCGGTAAGCGGTAATTGAATAGCTCCACTTCCTTGAGGCGGGTTGTTGCGCATGCGCAGCCGTGTAGTCTTTGCCGCGCCATCGGAAGCAGCCAGGCGAACGCTCGCTTCAGCTCCTCCGCTTTCATGTCGAAACTGGCGTCGAAGGGCAGCAGATTCAGCCCCGTGGCATGCAAAAAGCGGGTCTTGGATGCGATCTCGCGTACCACGTCGTTCATCTGGTACGCTCGGTCTGTTCGCAGAGCGAGTACGCATTCCACCGTGTAGTGGATCTGGAAATTCGGCATCCCGGCCGTAACCCCGCGCGTCATTAGAAGATGACGGAGGTAGGTCGCCTGATCGACGTGACACTTCGCCAGTTCGGCTATCGATTCACCTTCGCCGGGTTCAATGATATGTACCAGGCCGATGGCGCCCAAACCATAATCGACGATGAGCAGATCGGGTGAAAGGTCGAGCTCGCCCGCAACCCGAATGTTCGGCGCCACCGCAACGCAGGCATGTCGGAGGGTCAGTTGTTCGTCGGCGGACGATGCGCTCTCAAATCCGAGATGCCGGCGCGGTTGGCGCTTCAGCTCGAACGGGGCTCTCTTCAGTGCCTTGATTAGTTTCAGGCACACTTTCGCTCTTGCGGTCATCCGATTCTCCAAACCACGCGAGGGATGGCTGCGTTCCTAGCCCGGCCGCGGGCAGGAACGACCATCCCCAGATGTCATCCGGAGTCGGCGTTCCTCGCGGAATGGCCTCTCCGCTCATCCATGCCATGAGATGCCACTCATGAACTTGTCGGTATAGGCCCGGCAGATCGGCTCGTGTGATGCGATGCCCGCCCGGTCCTCGCAGAATGACTGCTGTCCTGGTGAACTCCCCCGGCCGCGGCGTTATCAAAGCCGTCGGATAGATCGAAGCCGCCACGCCCGGACGGCGCCCATCGGCGGCGTCGCACATGCGCCTCAGCGCCAATTCCGTTACCGCGCCCCACGCTCCCCACCCCGGCCGGTCTAGCAGTGCGAAATAAGATTTGCGCGATCGGAAATCCTGAATCCGCAGCCCGGAGCGTTGATTGCGCGCCACTGTCTCCATCAGTGCAAACTCGCGCAGAAGCGCGACATGAAAACATCGGGTCCAGGCCGTCAGCTCGGAAAATTCACGCCGCGAGTCGTCCGTGTCATCCCATTCCCGCGCACGCTCATTTTCCTCCCGGCACTGCTCTTCAAACAATCCGGCGATTTCCTCAATGTCCGCCGGAGCCACGTTGCGCTGCAGCAGCATCACTGCCATCCGGTTTAGATCCGACCGGATCGCATTCAACTGCAGCCCCCGCAGCGTGCGGTGGTAGATCCACAAGAATAGTTCGTCCAACGTGGGAAAGCGCTGCTGCTCTCCCGCCTTTACATTGAAGTGAAACGGGAGATAGTTCGGGTGGCCGAACAGCGGTGGATTGACAACGCCCGCCGCCCGGCTGCCGGCTCGCAGAATCTCCAGTCCGGCGAACTCCCCCTTATCGGCGCCTCCCGTGAAAAACGCTCGCGCATCTTCGGTGGCCCTTGCTTTACGCGCTGGAAATTCATCTCCCCGCTGGTCCGGCCGGTGCGACAGAATTTCTTCGTAGACCGTCCGAAACGTGTCGTGCACCACCGGATCTGCCCCGCTGTAGCCGCACAACACAATCGAGCGCGTGCGCAGTAGTGTGCTCACCATGTCCCGCGACCACGAGTCGTTGCGCCAGTTTTGGATCTCGCGGTACGTGAACACCATCGACGGCAGATAGCGGGATAGCGTTCTGCGCTCTCGCTCTTCGCGGTAGCGGTGCACGCAGCCGTGGATTTTCAGCAGTAGCGCCGCGCGGTATGCGTTCCCGCGTTCGAAGAAATCCGTTGCCCCGCCAATCACCAGCACCCGGTCATAGGCCGCCGCCGGTTTCGCCGGGTCGGTTTGCTCCGCGTCGCCCACTTCGAACCCGGCGCCCCGGCACGCGCCTTCCAGCAACAGATCGAAATTCGTTGTCAGGATTAGCGGCGCCAATCCTTCCCGAGCCAATCGGGCGATGACACATTGCCGGTCGCGCAGTCGCGCGCCATAGGATGCGAGCGCGGCGTTCGGATTCTTTTCGCGCGGATCGCCGCCCCAGATTTCGCGGTTGGCAAATCCCATGGTTTCCAGGAAGAGCCCTTTGCCGGCATCCCGGCCCAGCGCCAACAACTCTCCGATATTGAAATCCTCCAGGGGCGCTTCGTCATATGGATTTCCATCTTCACCCAATCCAAGCAGCTGGCGCTCCCGTTCGCGGATCGCCTCCAAAATGGCCCCCTTGCTTGCCAACTCGCTTAACAAGATAGTGAAGGCGCTGCAGATCCAGTCGTTGATGTTGTAATAAACCAGTTTCAGTTGATTGACGATTTTCGTGGAGACCATCGCCTCCGAGGAGAGCCTTTCGCTTCCCAGGTCAAACGTCACGCGGAGGCCTTCCCGCAACTGCGAAGCCTGGGACGCCTCCTCTTTGGAAAGTTGCTCGGTTATGGCGGCAAAACGGGCCAGCAATCGCCGGATCAGCCGCGCGGAAGTATTTGGCTCGCTGTCTAGCGAGAATCCCGCGCCGACGAAGAATACGGCTTCGCCGGCGATGATGCGCAACACCAGGCGCTCGACAGTCTCGAATGTAGCGTCGAAACTCATGCGGCCTGTACCGGCCCCTGCATAATCTCGGGATGGCGGAACAGCCCCGCCAATTCCGTCGCTCGGGTGTTACGCACCCATGCCGTCCACAGCGCGCCCGGACCAGGCTCGCTGCTCAATTCTGCGTTGAGTGATCGCAGATCTTCAATGCTGGTCGCCCCCGGTCGCATCTTGCGTACCGCAGCCCAGAAGGCCGTCGCTTCTAGGCTCTGCAACATCTCCGGACGTTCGCGTAAACGGATCACCAGCCGAAACAGTAGTTCCGATAACATCTGTAGATCCCCATCGGTGAGTTTTTCTATGCTCGGTGACGGAGCTGCACGCTTCCGCGGCGGGATGCTTCCAATCGAAGCCGCCACCTGTGTCGCCAGATCCTCGGGGTCCGAAAAAATCCCAACAATCTGGGTCTCTCGGAGTTCTGCCTGTAGCACAGATAGCTTCTTTGCTTCTTCTCCACGGTCGATGAACTGAGAGGGCCATGGAAAGTTCTCATTCAATTGGAAGATGAGACACGGAATTCCGTTCCTGGTCGCATGCCGGTACTCTAGTTCCGTGATCGAAAGCTGACCGGGATTGTCCGGACTGCTTGGGACGAATCCGTATCGCCGCGCGAGAATTCCGACGTATACGTCCGCGTGCGCAACCTCTTCCAGCGTTTTTCCCAGCGGAGCGCTTTCACCAGCCCCGAACTTCTCCACGCCGATGACCTCGTGATTCATCCGCCGCAGAGTTTGCCGCACAGCTTCGCGATACTCCTTCAAGTCCTCAAGCGTCGATGAAAGATATATCCTGCTCATCTCTATGGCTCGTCAGTTCGCGGCGGACGCCGATTCTTTGGTCATCAATATTTCTAATTAGTGTAACCCTTGCTGCCCAAACCTTTTATGCGTTGGAATTTCGGGCTGCTCCGTTTGGAGCAGTGGATATTGGCGTTCGCCCACCTCCAAATTCTGTGTTGTATACTGCCATCAACTTGCAAAGGAGCAAGGCAATGCAGATGAACTGGATCAAGTCGGTCACACTGCTCGGAATCGCCGCCGCAGCCGCCGTTTCCCTCAACGCGGCAGGCGTCACCTACATCGGACATGACAAGGTCGCCGACGCCATCAGTAAAGGCGGAAATCTGGTCACCGCCTCCGACCTGACGGTCCTCGGCTCACACCGCGCCGGCCCCGGCCAGGTGGAAGTCCACGACAAGGAAACCGACGTCTTTTACGTCGTCGATGGCAGCGCGACCTTCATCACCGGAGGCACCATGGTCGATGGCAAGATCACGAAATCCGGCCAGTGGCTCGGCAAGGATATCAAAGGCGGCGAAACGCATCACTTGAGCAAAGGTGACGTCATAGTAATCCCGGCCGGCACCCCGCACTGGTTTAAAGAGGTTTCGCCATCCATTAACTAT
The DNA here is from genome assembly GCA_964554945.1 of uncultured Solibacteraceae bacterium. GTDB lineage: Bacteria > Acidobacteriota > Terriglobia > Bryobacterales > Bryobacteraceae > PSRJ01. The sequence continues at coordinate 28,924 of CAZKQQ010000023.1, forward strand.
TACGTCGTGAAAGTGCTAAAACCATAGAGTCGCGGTACGCCTGTGGATATGAAATGGGTGTACAATACTAGGGCTTACTAGGCATAGTGCTGATTAACTGTTTTTTTTCCCGCAAGGGTTTGGGGGACCTGAATGGACAAGCCGGCGCAAAATATACAAGACAGTTTTCTAAACAATGCACGCAAGGACAAGATCGTTCTAACCATCTATCTGATGAGCGGCGTGAAGCTCTCCGGTCGCATCAAAAGTTTTGACAAGTACTCGCTGGTACTGGAGACCAACAACCAGGAACAGCTGATCTTCAAGCACGCCATCTCCACGGTCGTGACCCAGAAGGTCGCGCACGCATACGCGGGCAATTCCCAGGCTGCCAACCAGACCAATGCCGGCGGGAATGCGCCCGTCGCGGTGCACCAGGAATCTTCGGAGGGTTAGAAGACGCCAACGCGCAATCCTGTCCATGAGCGCGTGATTCTCGTCGGACTGGAATGGAAAACGCGCGGCGTGCCCAGCCGGCAGAGCCTGCACCGCACCGAGGAGTCTCTCGAAGAATTGGGTGAGTTGGCCGTCAGCGCCGGCGGCGAAGTCGCCGCTCAAATCATTCAGTCGCGATCCGCGCCTGAGGCGGCCACTCTGGTCGGCCAGGGCAAAGTCGAGGAGATTGCGGCGGCCGTCCATTCCAGTCCCGCCGATACCGTTATCTTCGATCACGATCTGACACCCACGCAGCAGCGCAATCTCGAAAAAGCAATCGGCTCTAAGGTCATCGACCGCACCCAACTCATTCTCGATATCTTTGCCTCGCGCGCGCGAACAAGAGAAGGCCGGCTGCAGGTGGAATTGGCCCAGCTCAATTACCTCTTGCCTCGCCTCACAGGACGTGGAGCGGAAATGTCCCGTTTGGGTGGCGGCATCGGCACCCGCGGTCCCGGCGAAACGCAGCTGGAAACCGACCGCCGCCGGATTGCGCGCCGCATCAAAAAGCTGGAAGACGAACTGGAAGGTGTGCGCGCGGGGCGGGCGCTCCATCGTCAGCGTCGCAGCGCGGTTCCTTTGGCCACTCTGGCATTGGCGGGCTATACCAATGCGGGCAAATCCACTTTGTTTAATCGTTTGACCGCGGCCGGTGTCCTCGCCGATGCCCGCATGTTCGCTACTCTCGATCCCACCGTGCGACCGCTGCTGCTCCCTTCGCGCCGGCGCGTGCTGATGAGTGACACAGTCGGATTTATCCGCAATCTCCCCACTACGCTGGTCAAGGCGTTCCGCGCCACCCTTGAGGAAGTAAAAGAGGCCGCGCTGGTGTTGCATGTGGTGGATGTTTCGGCGCCCGCCGCGCCCGAACATATCGCGCATGTTACCAAGGTGCTCGCCGAAATCGGCGCGGCGGAAATTCCTCAGATTCTGGTCATGAATAAGCTCGACCGTCTGTCGCAAACAGAAGGCGATCTCGATGCCCTCCGCCAGCGCCTCCTCGGCGCCGAGGAAAGACACGCCGGAATGAGTGCGGTCGGCGTATCGGCGCTGACGGGCGCCGGCGTCGATCGGCTCCTGCGCCGCATTGACGAACTCCTCCCGATCGACCCGATCGTGCACACCACACTGCACTTGCCTGCGGGCGATGGCGCCAGCCTCGCGTTGCTGCACGAATTTGGGCGTGTCCTCGCAACGCGCTACCAGGAAGGATTCTGCGAGGTCGAAGCAGAGATTCCCGAGTCACTCCAGCGCCGGTTCACACGGCTGAAACAAATCCACTGAACTGTGGAAAAGATTGTGGGAAAGCACCGGTCTGGCAATGGCCAAGGCTTGTGAAATTTATTACTTACGACCTATTGAACTAAGTTGCAGCAGGTACGGATGTCTTTGCAATGCAAAGGCTTTGCTGGGGGGTACGGGCTAGTACTCGCCCCGCGTTTCGTGGACAAACTGTATCCGATAGGTATTGCGGCCTTTTCCACAGTTTGACGGTCTGATGACAGCCGAGATGCTTCCGACGTTTTGCTACACTTGGATTTAAGTTTTTCCGGCGGCGTAGCTCAGCTGGCTAGAGCGAGGGTCTCATAATCCCTAGGTCCGCGGTTCGAGTCCGCGCGCCGCCACCAATCCCTACCTTTACCTATCCGCGCAGTGTCTCGTGTACTGGCATGAAACACGGGCAGAGAGGCAATTCTTCCAATTCGGGCAGATCAAGGTCGGAGATGGCCCACCAGTTCATGCCTTCGGCACGCCAGTTGACCAGGTTCAGGCCATTGAGCTTGGCGCCCACGGGATTGCGGTCGGAGCTTGGCCCGGCGGGCCAAACAAAGACGTTGACCACGTGCGAGCCGCGCTGGTAGACCAGCACGGCTACCGTGCGGCCATTCAGCGAATCCAGCCGTCCGCCGGCGAGGGCGAATCCGCGTCCGGAAATGTCTTCGACATCCAGGGCGTAATCGAGGCGGCCCGCAAACCACGGTCTTACAGTCCGGCGGCCGGCAGCGGCGACGTCGACCAGGTGCCCGGCGCGGAGCGACCTTAGATGCGCCTGCACGATTTCGTCGCCGGTGCGATCCGCGCGACCAATTACAAGGATCGCAAACACGACACTGGCGGCGAGGACCAGCCACGGAACGGGCTTGCGCCATGTGGGCGCGGCGGAGGACTTCAGGCGAGCGCGCAGCGATGCCGCGGCCCGATAGTACGGGGCTTTGGAAACAGCCGCCGCGAGTCGCTTCTCGCTTTCGAGGACTGCGGCGCATGCCGCACATTGATCCGCGTGAGCCTCCACTTCGAGAGCGCGGACAAGATCGAGCTCGCCGTCAAGATACGAGTTCAACAGCGGTTCGGCTTCACGGCAGTTCACACGGGCTCCTTTCTCGCCGGCGCTGTCAATGTCTCGAGCAGACGCCGGCGGGCGCGCGCCAAGCGCGACATCACAGTGCCGATCGGCACATCGGTGACGCGCGCGATTTGTTTATACGACATTTCTTCCATCTCCCGAAGCACGAGCACTTCGCGATATTCCGGCGGCAGGGCTTCCAGACCTCGCTGCAGCGCGGCCCGATCGGCGTTCCGCAACTGGAGCGCTTCGGGATTCGGGCCGGTATCCCGCGCCAGCTCCAGATGTTCAACCGGCAGTTCGACATAACGCCGATGCTTCGTCAGCCATTCGAAGCACGTGTGACGGACGATTGCCAGCAGCCAGGCGCGGCCGTCCTCGCCATGGAAGCTGTCGAAGTAGGTGAGGGCGCGAAGATAAGACTCCTGCACCGTATCTTCGGCGTCCTGATGATTGCCGAGGAGCCACCGAGCCAGATTATGCGCCGCGTCGAGATGCGGCAGCAGGATCGCATCGAACCGAGCGGGCCGGTTTGGGTGCTTCAATCCTTCTAACGTATACCGGCGGAGGGGCGAATTTATTCCCGGACGTAGCCGGCGGCCGGCTCGGCGAAGGGAAAGGCGCAGAGCGCGGCCAACTCGGAATCACTGAGCCGGTTCGCCGGATGAAGCCACGCATAAGAACGCGGAGGCATCTTTCCGTTCTTTACCTCAGCGCATAGTTCTCCGGTTTCCGGAGCCTCCTGTTCCACTGCTTTCTGATTCCACGCGGAGAAATTGAAATGAGCGCGGCCTTCCCGGACATCGGCGGCAATGAACCAGGAGACCGGCGAGATCCGGCTATACCAGGGCCATTTGGTTTGGTTGGAGTGGCAATCACCGCACGCGCGGCGTAAACTCGATGCAACCTGGTGCGGGGGGCGGACGACGGCTTCGAACGAAGAGCCAGGATCCGACTGCGGATTTGTGCGTTCAGGCTGAACAACCTGGATCGAAAGCAGAATGGCAACTGCCAGCCCGGCGATGAGTCGGCCCGATTTTGAGAACATTTAGGTATCCAATAATTTCAGTCCTGTTTAGCTGATTTATAATCAGTGTATCGGAAAATACGGGAGGCGACAAGCCTGTGTTGGCGGCTCGAATGCAGGCGTGGCAGGACGAGAGCGCGACCGTGCACAGAATTCGCATCGCCACGTACAACATTCATAAAGGGCGGGGGCTCGACGGCCGGGTGCGGATCGAGCGGATTGCGCGCGTGCTGAGCGCGATACACGCGGACCTCGTCGCTCTACAGGAAGTGGTCAGCTGCGAAGGACGTTCACCGGAGGATCACCAGGCGCGCTACCTCGCGGAGCAGTTTGGGTATTACTACGCAATCGGCGAGACGCGCAAATATCGCGGCGGGTCGTATGGGAACGTAACCCTCAGCCGGTGGAAATTCGACCGGACGCGGCATGCGGACCTGAGCGTGTTCGGTCGGGAAGAGCGGGGCGTGCTGCGCACGGATTTCCGTCTGGGAAAAACGCTGCTGCACGTGTTCAATGTCCACCTGGGGACTGGTCACCTGGAGAGGCGGAAGCAGGCGCGGCGCCTGGTGGATGCGGATCTGCTGAAGGCGATCGACATCTCTGGTCCGCGGATCGTGCTCGGGGACTTTAACGAATGGACGTGGGGTCTGGCGACTCGGACGCTTACGGATGGACTGCATTTGACGGACCTGCGGCGGCATTTGCGGCGCACGCGTTCGTACCCTTCCGGGTTGCCGCTGCTCCACCTGGATCACATTTATTACGACGATCACTTTCAGGTGGAGACCGCGCGGTTTCATAGGAGCCGGATGTCGCTGGTGGCATCGGATCATTTGCCGCTGGTGGCCGACCTGGCGATCGAATAGACGATAACATCCTCGCCACCCTCCGTTTTATCCACAACGTTTTAACAACATGGCGGATTGAAGCACCACATTTCACGCTCCCATAAATTTGTGGAAAACGGCGCGCGAGCCTGATTTTCTCTTGGACGCACGCCCAGGATTACTGGTACAAAAGCTTTCACAGATTAGCCCGCATAGAGACCGGAGGATTGAAGCGTGAGCGCGTCTCGACAAGTTCGCCCGCTGCCGGGTTCCGGCGGCATTTCGGCCGGTAATCGGAAGAGTCCGATGCCGGCATCGTCCTCTATTGGTTCCGGCGTTAGCGTCTCCACGCGGATCGGAAAGTACGAAGTGGATACGGAGGCGAGCGGCGGCTCGATAGTGCGCGTGTTCCATGCGTGGGATCGCGCCACGGGCCGGCGCGTCATCCTGAAGGTGCTCACGGATGTGGCGGACCTGCGGCGCGCGGAGCGGTTTCGCCGCGAAGTCGCGGCAATGGCGAATGCGCGCAATCCACGGCTGGTCGCGATTTACGAATTGGGCGAGCACGTCGGCATGCCGTTCGCGGCAGCGGAATACGTGGGCGACGATCACCTGGGTCATGTGATCTGCGGGGACCGGTCTCTCACGCTGCTGGAGAAAATGCGAGCCATGTGCCAGGTGGCGGAAGGAGTACAAGCGGCACACAGCGGTGGTCTGGCGTATGTCGGCCTTCACCCGCGTGGAATTGCGCTATGCGCGGACGGGTCGGCAAAAGTGCAGGATTTCGGCATCGTTCGATTTACGGGTGAATCGCCTGACGAAGCCGCGCCATATCAGGAGAAGGCCGGGGATCACTTGCACGACGCCCTGAGCGACGTGTTCGCCTTCGGCGTCATTTACTACGAACTGCTGACGGGCGTTCATCCCTTGGCGGGGGGCGAAATTGCGGCAGTGCGTGATCGAACTCCGGAATGCCCGGAGCTGCTGCAGCAGCTGGTGTTTCGTGCAATGGAACCGGACCGGGTGCTGCGGTACCAAAGCATGGAGGACATTCAGTTCGACGCCGAGCCGATTCTGCGCGAATTCGAGCGCCGGAGGGCGACGGTCCTGATCGAGACAGCGCGGCGGTCGATGGAATCGAAGGAACTCGACCAGGCGCAGGCAGCGGTGCGGCAGGCTCTCGATCTTGACCCTGGAAATCCGGCCGCGGAGCGGCTTCGAGTGGAGCTGCGTGGGCTGGTTCAGGAGCGGACGGTACGCTCGCGCGTGGAGGCGTTGCTGCGCGAGGCTGAGGAAGAAACGGCCGGACGCCGCTACGCGCGGGCCGCGGAACTGCTGGAAGCGGCCGCCCGCCTGGACTCGGACAACGGCGGCGTTGCTGCTCAATTGAACGAGGTGCGTTCGCGCATCGAACAGAGCCGCAAGACCGCACAGTTGTTGGACGAAGTCCGGCTGGCGCTGAAGCGCAAGGAACTGACCACGGCGGAAGCCAGGGTGCTGGAAGCTCTCGAGCTCGATCCGGACAGCGCGGATGCCATGGAACTCGCCGATGCGGTTGGCGAAGCGATCCGGCGGCGGGAGCTGGACTCGCGGATCGACCAGGGTATTGCGGAGGCGAAATCGTTGCTGCTGCTGGGATCGTTCGACGCGGCGCTCGAAATCTTATTGGGGTTGGAGGCCGAATCTCCCGGCTCGGCGGCTGTCGGGCAGTGGCTGGCGCACGTCAGACAACATAAAGATCAGGCGGAACGGCGCGAACGCCTGGATGCCCACCTGACCGAGGCGCGATCGCTGATGGCCGGGGAGCGGTTTGCGGAAGCCGCGGACGTTTTAGAGCGCTTGCGCGAGGAGTTTCCCCAGGAATCAACGGTCGCTGATCTGCTTGCGGAATGCTGGGAGGGAGCGGAGCGCGGGGCTGTGCTCGCGGACGCTCACTCGCAATGCGAGTTACTATGCCGCGAGGAACAGTTCGAGAAAGCGCTCGCAGTACTCGATGCGGCTTCGAAAGCATATCCGGACGATCCGGATTTGAACGGCTTGCGCCGCGAGGTGGAAGGCAAGCGGCTGGAGTTCCAGGCGGCATCGTCGATCCGGAACGTGCTCGAGGAAGCGCAGTGGCTGTTGGACCAGGACCGGGCGGATCTCGCGGCCCAGTTTCTCAAAGAGAAATGCGCCGCCCAGCCGGATCATCCGTTGCTCACAGCGCGGCTGGCGGCGGTGGAGCAGATGCGGGCCGCTTGGGAGAAGCGGCGCCTGGTTGAGGACTGCTTGCGGCGCGTGGCAGCGCTCGAACAGGTGCAGCAGTGGGCAGTGGCGCTTACGGTTTTGGAAGAAGCGCTGGAGGCCTGTCCCGGTTCGGATGAGTTGCAGGGCGCGGTGGAACGCCTCCGCTCGCGTCTGCGCGAACAGGATCTGCACAAGAAGCTCGGACGCTGGATTGGGGAGGTACGCGAGGCCCTGGCCGACGGCGATGTGGAACAGGCCGAACAGACGCTGGGGCGCGCGCTTGACGCGGTTCCGGGTGACCCGAGCCTCTTACAGCTCAGTGCGGAGCTGGAACAAGACAAGAAGTACCGGGAGGAATGGCGCAACGCGCAGGTGCTGGTGGGACGCCGGCAATTTGAAGAAGCCGAGCGCGTTCTGGTGCGTCTGGATGGGACGCAGCGACCCGAAGTGCAGACGCTCTTGAAGACGGTGCGGGAGGCGCGCGCGGCCCGCGAAGAAGAAGGCTTTTACAAACGGGGCCGGGACAAGGCGCTGCTGCTCATCCAGCAAAAGCAGACCGAGCAGGCGGCCGATCTGCTCCGTAATCTGCTGTCGCTGTTTCCGGGGGATCCGGTGCTGGAACGGGATCTCCGGGCGATTGGCGGCGCGCGGCAGGATGCCGTGCGGCCATCCGCAGAGCCGCCGGAAGCGAAACCTGCTCCGAAACAGATGGACCCAGTGGCAGCGGCGCCGCCGGTTGCGGCAACACGCGTGATCTCGTGGCGCCAGCGCTGGCCGGTGATTGCTGGCGCCGCATTTTTCCTGCTGGTATCGGCGGGCACAGCCGTCACGCGGATATGGCGCGGCGGAGCGGCGGCCCCAGCCCCTGCTGCGCCAAAATCTGCGAGCACCCCGTCGCACGCAGCCATTACTCCGGCAGCTGCGCCCGTTGTCGCGCCCGCTGAGCCGCCGAGCGTTGCCCCAGAGCCGCCAACCGTTCATGCCTCGATACCAAAGCGCGAGTCCGTAACCGAGCAACCGAGCGCACCGCGAAGCACGGAACCGGTGCGGGCCTTCAATGGAGCGTCGCTATCTAAACCGGCGCCCGCCAAAATGACGGCGGTGTTGGCTCCCGCGCCGCCGGTTTCCGGCACAGCCGCGTCTTGGGTAGAGCCTCTGCCGGCCAGTGTGACTCCGCCGCTGCGCGCACCCGCGCCGCCGCCGCGCGAAGCGCCCGCTGTATCGCCGCCAGAGCCGAGCGCGCGTCCGGCCGGAGGAGAGCTACAGCCGGTGAAGGCGATCAGTCTTCCGGCGCCTGCCATGCCGTTATTCGCCAAAGAGCGCGGGATCGGCGGAGTGGTGAACCTGGAAGCGACGGTCGACAAACAAGGAGCCGTCACCAAGGTCAAGGTGCTCAGCGGAAATCCGCTGCTGGTGCCGGCGGCGGTGGATGGCGTCAAGAAGTGGCGCTATCAACCGGCGATGTTGAATGGCCAGCCGATCGAAGCAGATATTCGGGTCGAGCTGCGGTTTGAGGCGGGACATAAGTAGGGAGCACACTATTGGCTACTCAGGGCATTACAGAATTTGGAGGACAGGCGGGGCGGTGGCTGTTGCACGCGGTGGGCTATAAGCCTCGCGAAGCGCCGGCGATTATCGCGGTGTTGAATCTGAAGGGCGGGTGCGGCAAGTCCACCATTGCGGTGAATCTGGCGTGCGAGCTGGCGGCGCACGGCGAGCCGGTTCTTCTGATCGACAACGACGCCCAAGGGACAGCGCGGCACTGGTGGACCACCGGCAAGCTGCCGATCCAGGGAGAATTCATGCCGTTGGAGAACGACGAAGACGGAGAGCGGCTGGTGCGCGCCGCGGCGGCGCGGCGAGAGCGCTACGTGGTGTTGGATGCTCCGGCGCATGTCACGGCGGCCACCCAGGCGGCCGGCAAGATTGCCGACCTGGTGCTGATTCCCGTGACCGCCAGCGGGATTGATCTGGTGGCGACCGAAGCGGCGGTTGAACTGGTGCGCCAGGCGCGCACGGTGCGGCGCAGCGATAATCCGCGCTGCCTGATCGTGCCCTCCAAGATTGACCGGCGCACCGACGCGGGGCGGCAGATCGACCAGAGGCTTAGCGCCTTCGGAGAGACGGTGGGGCCGGCGGTTCATCAGAAGATCGCATTTGTGGAAGCGTTCGGAGCGGGGAAGTGGATCGGCGAATATGCGCCGCAAAGCGCCGCGCATTACGACATTTCATCGCTCGCGATCGCGGTCAAAAGGAGTCTGCGGATATGAGCACGGCTGAGTGGCCGAGGCCTGCCGAGAATACCGTACGGCCGCGCGTGAAACCAAAGCCGGCGCGGCCGCGCCCGGTGGCGCGTAAAACTGTTTCTGGGCCGCCGCTGGCAGAGTTTGTTTCGGTAGAAGTTCACGCTATCGACGCCGAGAAATGGCCCGTGGTTCCAGTGCTGTGGTGGCAGCCGGAACTGCCGATGGAGGCGCCCCGGACGAGCGGTCTTCGCAACGAGAGGCGGCACAAAATGCCGGCTGCCGGATTCTTAAACGTGCAGGTGGCTCCAGTCTGCCCGGCAGGAACAATTGCGACGCCGGACACGGCGGTTTCCCCGGATCTGCCGGGGCCGATTCCGCGCAGCGATCTGACGCCGCTCGGATGGGATCCACGGACTGCCTTGGCGAAAGGACGCGAATGAATCTCAGCGAAGTCTTGACGGCGGCTGCGTCACTGGCAATTGCCGGAAGAACCGAGGAAGCTCTCGCGGAACTCGTCCGCGCGCGCGATGCAGGGCTGCGGTCGCCCAAGCTGTACCTGGCGCTCGGCCATCTGCAATTCGAGTCGGGCCGGTTTGGCGCTGCGGCGGTCTCGTATGAAGCTGCCAGCGATTGCGACACCGGAGACGTTACGGCCGTTTTCAACCGGGCCGTCTGCCTGGAGAAGCTTGGCGAATGGGAGACCGCGGCGATGGTGTTTCAGCATGTAGCGGACCGCGATCCACGACGGGCCGGCGCGCTGCTGGGGCTGGGCGTTTCGCTGTTGCATCTGGGCCGGCCCCAAGAGGCGTTGGAAGCACTGGATCGGAGTCTGGAGCGCCAGCCGTTCCGCGGGGCGGCGCTTCGCGCCAAAGCGGCGGCGTTGCAACAGCTCGGCCGGCATAGCGACGCGCTGGAACTTTATCAGACGCTGCTGCTGCGCGAGGGACAAAGCGAGGAACTCCTGGCACAGGGGCTGGCTTCGGCTATCTCGGTCTGTGATTACGATCGCGCCGATCAGTGGTCGCAGCGCTGGCTGGAGATCCAGCCGGATTCCGCCCGGGCACTGGAATGCCTCGCTCTGGGAGCTTTTGCGCGGCGCGACTATGCGGCGGCCGCGGAGTGGTCGCGGACATTGGTGGAACATCATCCTGAAAGTTTTGCGGGCTGGTTTAACCGGGGCGCGGCGCTGCAAAAGCTCGCCAGGCACGCGCAGGCAGCCGACGCATACGCGCGCGCGGCGCAGATCCAGCCCGAATCGGCCGAGGCGCACCTGGGCCTTGGCGCGGCGCTGCAGGAGATGGAACAGGCGGGGACGGCACAGGCTGCGTACGAGACCGCGCTGGGGCTCGAACCCGATCTGCGTCCCGCGTTGTGGAACCTGGCGTTGCTGCACGAGGGCCGGCGCGAGTTTAGCCAAGCGGCGAAATTGTACGAGAGGCTGGTGGAACTTCATCCCGAGGCCGGCGGCGTATGGTTCCGGCTGGGCTATGCGCAATTCCAGCTCGGCGATCTGGCAGGGAGCTTGCGCGCGTTTGAAACGAGTGTGGCGCTTTCGGGCAAACGGCCGGACGCGCTGCTGAATCTGGCGGTGATCCAGTGGCGCTCGGGGGCGCTCGAGGAAGCTCGCGATACGTTGCGGCAGGTAATGGCGATGGAAACAAAACCCGCCGGCGCCGTGCGATGCCTGGCGGCCATGGCGATCGAACGACAGGATTTCAAGCAGGCCTCCGCGTTGTTCCAACAGTTGATAGAAGCGGAAGGGGCGGGATCGGACCTTTTGTATAACGCGGGCCTGTCGCTGCAGAAACTCGGACGCGCCGGGGATGCGGCTACGCATTACCGAAAGGCGCTGGAACAACGTCCGGACTTTTCCGAAGCGCAATTGAACCTGGGTCATGCGTTGATGGCGTTGGGAGAGCACGAGGAGGCCCGGGCCTGTTGGCAGGCCGCGGTCCGCGGCAATATCGATCTGGCTGAACATTTCTTGGTGTAAGAGAGAGGAACAAGATGGCAACGAACACGACCGAAATCATGGCAGAACACTGGCTCGAAGCGGAAGGATTTCGCCCGCATGCGGACCGCCCTAACGGGAAGAACGGCGGAGAGAACGGGGTGGAGCGGGAGGCCAGCACGCTGGCCCTGGCTCCCCTGGTAGACAAGATCGCGTACGGGTTCGCGCGGGGGCTGGTGATCGCGCTGAAGGAACTGGAGAATCACATTGCCAGCGAAACGCGCAAAGTAGGGGAAAGCGTCGGACGGAGGTTCGACACGCTGCAGGCCAGTTTCGAGGACCTGACGGGCGCGGTCTCCGAGCAGCGCGCGATCAACGTCATGTTCCAGGAGCAATGCCAGCGGCTGGAGGCGGCGACGGTGTCGCTGCGGGAGGCGGACGCACGGCAAGCGGAAGAGTTGACCTCGGTGCGCGGCGAAGTTTCGGGTCGGATCGAGGCACTGGGCCAGGAATTCTGTTCGCGGCAGGAGGCGGCCGGACAGCGTCTGGACGCGCTCACCACCGCGACGGCTGCGTTACAGGAATCCGACTCGCGCCAAGCCGGCGAACTGGCGGCATTCCGCACGGAGACGCGGGAGTCGTCCGCGGCCATCACCGGGCGAATCGACACGCTGTGCCGCGAACTGGGCGTGCACCAGGAAGACATCGAAGCGGTGAAATCGACGCTCGGCGGAGTATCGACGCGCGTGGATGGCGTGGTGGAGAGGCTGGACCGGCAGGCGGACGCGCTGCGATCGATCTACTCCACGTATGCTCAGCGCGAGACGGAACTCGAGCAACTGGTGGATGGGCTGGCGCGGCTCAGGTCGCACGCGGCGCCGGCGCCGGCGAAGGCTCTCTGAAACCGGCAGTCAGCCGGAAAATGCTTCGGTCCCGTCCGTCCCTTTTTTTCGGCTGATGAGCAGCCACAGGGCGTAGCCGAACAGCGGGATCAGGATCATCGACGACCACGCCCGTCCGTATAAGTTTTGGTCGAACCAGTGGCCGTATAGCGGTAAGACGGCAGCCTGCACCGCGCCCCAGGCCCCCGAGCCGATTCCCGCGACCATCCCTGTCTGATCTTGTGGATAGGCGTGCGCGGCCACGTGCAACGAGAGGGTGATGAAGCCGACCGCGATGAACATGCCCCAGAAGAAAAGGGCGAGGACCGCGAAGCGGGAATCCATTCGAGTCACCAGGGCGAGCGGCAGGCTCAACAGGGCGAGCAGGGAATAGAGGCTCACGGGGCGCTGATTCGCGCCCACCGTGCGGTCAGCCACCCAACCCCAGAAGTAGTAGCCGATTCCCCACCCGAGCGTCGGCGCCCAGAGAATATTTCCGAGTTCAGCCTGCGTCATGCCGAGCGCGCGATTGAGATATACAGGGCTCAGCGTGAGGACCGTGCCGAGAGGAGCGCCTCCCAATCCCATGCCCACGAAAAGCATCCAGAAACGTTTCTCGGTGAGACGCGGCCAAATCAGACTCGCGGTGCGGCGTGAGGGAATCAACCAGGGAGGCCGGGCCACCATCGACCACAGGACCAGCCACATCGCACCGAAAGCTCCGGTCAGCAGGAACGCCGAGCGCCATCCGAATTTCAGTGCAAAGGGTGTGACCAGCAGGGGCGTGACGATTGCGCCGAGTGTCGAGCCGCTATAGGCGATCGCCATGCCGCGCGAGCGCCGGTCGGGCGGCAGCGAGTCGGAGGCGGTGCGCAGGCCGCCCGGAAAAGTTGCGCCTTCGCCGAAACCGAGGACGGCGCGCGCCACGGCGAAGCCGAGCAGGCCGGCGACCCAGGCGTGCGATACGCTCGCGACCGTCCAGATGCCTACCGCGATCAGCATGCCGATCCGCAAGCCGATACGGTCGAGGATCGAGCCCCACAAGGGGTTGCTCAGTGTGTAGGCGACAGAGAACGCCGCAATGGCGTCGGCATAGGCTTCCACACTCAAATGCGTGTCGCGCAGGATCATGGGCGATAGAACGGCGAGCACCTGGCGATCGACATAGGATAGCCAGGAGCACAGCATGATGACGGCGGAGGCCACCCACATGCGCCAACCCGTGGCCCGCTGCGGCCTCGAAGCTGTCGCGGAGCTAATCAAGACGCGCCACCCAACCTTTCAATTCGGGAAACGGAGCCGGATAGCGCTCTAAAACCAGCGGATCGTGGCCGGGAATCACGTGTTCGCGCGAACTGGCCAGATCGTAGGCGCGGCGGTATCCTTCCAGAGTTTCGGCGACGCTATAGACCACGGGAAACGGGCGCCCCTGCTCCATGTTGGCGTAGAAATGCGAGGCATCGGAAGCCAGCACCACATCGCCGCGCCGCGTGTGCACGCGGACCATCTGCAGCCCCATGGAGTGGCCCCCTACACGATGAAGGCTGAGGCCGGGCGCGATTTCTTCGTCGCCATCATGGAACACGAGGCGGCCCCGGAAGAGCTTCTGCACCATGGCGACCACATCTTCTTCATCGAACGGGTAACGCATCACCGGATGGCACATCAGCCGGCCGGTGCAAAAGGACATCTCGCGATCCTGCAGGTGATAGCGGGCGGCGGGAAACAGGTCGTGGTTGCCGGAATGGTCGAAGTGCATGTGGGTGATGAGAATGTCTTTGACCTTGGCGGCATCGACTCCGACCGCCTTTAAACCTTCCGCCGGCGAGCGCAGAAAATTGCGTCCGCGGCGGCTGCCCGAGAACTCATCGAAGCCCGTATCGACGACGATGGCCCGTTCGTCCGAGATGACTGCCCAGACAAAATAATCGAGCGGCATGGGAACCTCATGGGAATCGCCGCCGATGAAATTCTCGCTCGACATGCGGTGGTGGTGCGCGTATTTCACCGCGTAAACCTGCCAGACCCCGTTCGCCATAGGCCGATCTGGTCACTGTATCAGATCGAGGGGACAAACCAGAGTACGGCAGCATGGTGGGAGACAATAATGTTCATGTCGATTGAGGTCTTCGACCAATTTGTTGCGGCAATCAACGGCCACGATTTGGGCGCGATCGCCACCTTGCTGGCGCCGGATCACGTCTTCGTGGACTCGCTGGGTAACCGGGTCCAAGGAGCGGTTCCGATGAAGGCCGGCTGGCGCAGCTATCTGGCCATGTGCCCGGATTATTGGATTCGGACGGACTCCGTTCTGACGGAGGGTGCGATGGTGCTGGCCGCGGGCGCAGCCGGAGGGACGATCGACGGCCATGCATGGAGCACGCCCGCCGCCTGGCAGGCATCGATTCGCGCAGGTCAGGTGGCCGAATGGCGTGTGTTCGCGGACAATCAGCCGGTCTACGAAATTCTGGCGAAGCGGCAGACCAAGTAATATTGAACGATAGCCGCGCGGGGCGCGTATTTCCTGGTGAGTCTAATGCGGAGGGACATCGATGTTCTGCCATCAATGTGGCACGCAGGTCAACGACGCAGCACAGTTCTGCGCAAATTGCGGTCAGCCGCTATCGCCGGCGGTAGCGGGCACTGCCGTGATCACGCCGTGGATCCCCCCGGCGCACGTGCAAGTGGCGGCCGGCCGTTGGATCGGTGAAGGATGGGACCTGGTGAAAGCGGATCTCGGCACGTACGTGCTGATCACCCTGATGTTCTTCCTGCTAAGCAGCGTGCCGCTTATCGGCGGCGCCCTGATTGCCGGCTTTCACATTTTCACGATGAGGAAACTGATTGGCCGCAGCGCGGAGTTCGCCGATCTCTTCAAAGGATTCAACTTTTTCATCGACACGCTGCTGGCCTCGCTGCTGATCGGGTTGTTTATATTCCTGGGAACGCTCTGCCTCATTATTCCCGGGCTGATCGTAGCCGCGATGTACAAATTCACCTACCTGTTCATCGTGGACAAGGGCATGCAATTCTGGCCGGCAATGAAAGCCAGCCACGCCGTGGTGCGCAACGACTATTTCGGGTTCACCATGTTCCTGATCCTGGCGTTTTTGGTAAATGTAGTCGGATTCCTGTGCCTGTTCGTGGGACTGCTGGTGACCGTCCCGGTGACGTTTGCGGCCATCACGGTGGCGTATCGCGAGATTGTCGGATTCGAGCCGCGGACGGTGAATGCTCTGTGATCGCTTCTACTTCGGGTATCCCGGAGTGGCCTTCACTTCGGCGATTTGCTTGTCGTGCCGCATCGTGTGGAGCGGCGCGTAGATGAGCCAATTGTATCCGTTCAATGAGCCGAAGAACGGGTTTTCGATAATGTACTGTTTCAAGGGCGCGTCGGTCTCGGTGGCGAACTTGACGATCTCCGCGCGCTGGCGCTCGAAACGCTCTTTCACCTGAGCCTGCGTCATGCCACCCTTGGGCACAATCGCCTCCGGAGCTTGCGCCTTGCCAAGCCGCGGCGCCAGGGTCGCCACCAATCTCTCCGTCTTGCCCTTTGTTTTTTGTTCCCAATCTGGATCGGGCATCGAGGCGATGGCTTTCTTTACGTTGCCGAATTGCGAAGCCTCGCCGAGTACAATGTGTTCCGCAACTTCGCCAACCGACCAACGGTCGGGCGCCGGCTTCCATTTCCACTGGTTTTCGCTCACGCCATCGATGGCGGCGAGAAATTCCTTGCGCGATTCTTGCAGCCATTTGAGAACATTGGTGCGCTCCTCCGGCGTCATGCGGGCGTCGGCGGCAAACATGGCGCCGCTGGATAGCAGTGAGAGCAGGATCAGTCGTTTCACTTTCGCCTCCTCAGGTGTCCTTCTTTGGTACCGCGAAATGGGGCCGTTTTCAACTACGCCCGGCCTTCTTCCTCTTCTTCCTCAGCTTCCCAGAGGCGGCGCATTTCGGCGCTGGATGCGAGCAGGTGGTCGAGCTTGCCTTGCGCGACAATACGACCCCGGTGCATGAGCAGGATCTGGGAGGCGCGTTTGAGCGC
The DNA here is from genome assembly GCA_964554945.1 of uncultured Solibacteraceae bacterium. Lineage (GTDB taxonomy): Bacteria > Acidobacteriota > Terriglobia > Bryobacterales > Bryobacteraceae > PSRJ01. Next base: position 44,945 of record CAZKQQ010000023.1, read on the forward strand.
GATGCGGCGATGGCTCACCACCAGGCAAGTGGCGTCGCGGTCACGGAGCAGGCTTTCCCACAGCTGGCGCTCTGTGGAGACGTCGAGCGCGGAAGACAAATCGTCAAAGATGAGGAGATCGGCGCCGCGAGCGAACATCCGGGCCGCGCCGGCGCGCTGCAACTGGCCGCCGGAAAGCTTGACGCCGCGGGTGCCGACCAGCGTGTCCAAGCCATGCTCGAGCGCATCCAGATCCGGGCCCATGGCGGCGAGCTCCATGGCTTGCGGGAGGCGATCGTCCGCGGTCTCGCCGAACAGGACGTTTTCGCGCAGCGTCTCACTGAACAGCCGCGGCACTTGCGCGGTATAGCTGGAGTGCGGCGGTGTAAAGAAACTGCTGGGATCCTCCACCAGCCGGCCATTCCAACGGATTTCACCGGAGTGTCGCGGCAGCAGGCCTTGCAGGCTGCGCAGTAGCGTGGTCTTGCCGGCGCCGATACGGCCGGTAATCACCACGAACTCGCCGCGAGCGAGACGCAAAGTGACATCCCGGATTCCGGCGTGGGAAGCGGGATAGCTGTAGCTGAGGCCGCGCACTTCGAGTGATTCGAGAGGCTGGCCGTCGCGAACTTCCGGCCAGTAGCTGTCGACCGGACCGGTGAGCCGGAGCGGACTTGCTTCCACAATCTTCTCGGGCGGCGCATCCACCAGCAGGTGCTCCATCCGCTCGGTAGACACTTTCACGCGGCGATGCTGCGCGATCACGTCTCCGGAGAAGGTCAGGACGTTGGTGATCCGGGGCAGCAGCTGAATGAAGAGCACGAGATCGCCCACCGTAAACGCGCCGGTCCGCAACTTGGAAGCAGCCAGCACCATGACCAGCCCGATGCCGACATTGACCAGGCCGTTGTTCACGCTGCGAATCATTTCGGTAAGCAGCACGTCGGCGAGAGCGCGTCTGCGGCGTTCGACGCCGAGGTCGCACAGGTGCGCCGTCATCGAGTCTTCCTGCCCGGCAACCTTAACGGCCTGAACGGCGGCGAACGTCTCGCCGATCGAATCCACCACGCGCGCCGTCGCCTCGCGCATCCGGCGGCGATACGTGCGGATGGTGCCGGAGAGGCTGCGCATCATCAGGGTGGTGATCAGCAAAGGCGCGCACACAATCGCGCCGATGAGCGGATTGATCGAGAGCAGAATTCCGATTCCCGCGATGCCATAGACGGCGAAACCGCTCAGATCGATCCAGGTCTCGGCGTAGTCGGCGATGTCGTTCACATCGTCGCGAAAACGCGAGACGGCTTCGGCGGGCGATTCAGGAATCACGCGCGCCCCGGCGGCGCACATCAGGTATTCGAGCAGATTGCGCCGGAGAAACGCCTGCACGGCGAGGTAATAGCGGCTGAACAGGCGAAACCCGCAGAAGAAGATCGCCTGGCGCGACCCATAAGCGCCGGCCAGGAGAGCGAGGAACGTCCAGGCGTTCCAGCCGGCCGGCGTGCGATGCGAGAGCGAATCGAAGATCGCCTTCACCAACAACCCGTAGCTCAGCGGAATCAGGTGAAATATGCCCCAGACTACGACGTTGGTGAAGAACGCCGCGCGACGCCAGGCGATCAGCCGCCGCAGGTATTGGCCGGTGGTCATTCGCTCAACCTCTCCAGCCGCTCATCGAGGCCTGCGTCGGATTCATGATCGGAAGAGATGCGCAGCAGTCCGCTGTACCAGGACGCAGCGTTGTGGGCCAACTCGGCACGAGGGCCAAATTCGACGATTCCGCCGTCCGCCAGCACCATGATCTTGTCGACGCGCTCGACCGTTTCGAGCCGGTGCGCGATGATAATGCCCGTGCGTCCTTCCAGCAGACGGTTGACGGCGCGGCTCAGCAAGCGCTCGGTGGCGGGATCGAGACGGCTGCTCGGTTCATCCAGTATCACCAGCCCCGGGTCCTTTAAAAACACGCGCACGAACGCCAGCAGCTGAGACTCGCCGGCGGAAAGGCCGCTTCCGGCGGCTTCGAGCGGCGTATCGAGGCCTTGCCGCAGTCCTTTGACCCAGGAACTGATTCCTAATTGATCGATGACGGCATGGATGCGTTCGTCCGGAATGTCGCGATTGAAAAAAGTGATATTGTCGCGGACGGTTCCGTGAAACAGTTGGACGTCCTGGGTGACCAGGCCGATGCGCCGGCGAAGGGTCTCGATGCGGGAGTTTTTGAGGTCGATGCCATCCATTCGGATGCGTCCCGCAGTTGCGTCATAAAGACGAAAGAGCAAGCGCACTAAGGTGGTTTTGCCGCTGCCCGTGCGGCCGATCAGGCCGAGCTTCTCGCCGGATTCGAGGCGGAAGGTGATGCCTTTGAGCACTTCATTATCGGCGCGAGCGGCTGGAGCGGCATACGAGAATCTCACGCTATCGAATTCAATGCGATGGGCGCGAGCGGGCGCGAGCACCTGGTTGCCGTCGAGAACGGTGCGCTCCGCGTCGAGTAATTCACGGACGCGCCGGATGCCGGCTGCCGCGCGCTGGAATTCCTGAAGCTGATTGGTGATTTGATCGAGCGGCGCCTCCAGCATGGCCATGTAATTGAAAAACAGGTAGACCGTTCCAATGGTCACGGCGCCGCTCAAATAAAGGCCGATTCCCAGGCTCAACGTCAGCACGTACCCGATCGCGAACAGAATACCCATCGACAGCCAGATGGTGCTGCGCAGCCACCACGCCTGCAGCGCCTTGCTGAACCAGCCGCGTTGGACTTCCAGAAAGCGATGCATGACGTAGCGTCCGGCTCCATTGGCGCGGATGTCATCGATTCCGGTCAGCCGCTCTTCGATAAAACCGAACAGTTGGGCGCTGGCTTCGCGCTCATCGCGAGTGGGACCGACCGCGATACCCCTGCGCCAATGCAGGACGCGCGCTGCGGCGGCGGTGAACAGCGTCATCACCACCCCGACCCGCCAGTCCTCGCGCCATAGGAGCGCGAGGACGCCGACCGTCATCAGCAGCGCGCCCGACACCCGAACCACGAACTGGGAGAAAAAATTCGCGACGCTGCTGACATCGCCGTCGATGCGCTCGATCATTTCACCGGGCGTC
>CAZKQQ010000024.1:0-47720 GCA_964554945.1 uncultured Solibacteraceae bacterium
CATTCTTCTGCGGGATGACGGGATGGCTGGCGGCCCGGCGTTCGGGGAGCTTCTATCGCGGCGTGGCCGCCGCCGTTATCGCCGCGCTATTTGCATACCAATTTGTCGCCGACCGGGCTTACCTGGCGACCTTCGTCATGGTGACGCTCACGGTGGCGGCCTTTGAGACGCGCCGCGGCCTTTGGCTGCTGCCGCCCGCGTTCCTGATCTGGGCGAACTGCCATGGCGGCTACCTGATGGGCTGGGCGGTTGTCGGCGCGTATTCGGCCGAAGCCGTCTATCAACGCCTTCGCGGCAAACCGCTGGCGGACGAGCGCAAGATCTGGACGGTGAGCGTGCTTTCTATCCTGGCCACGTACTGGAATCCGAATGCATGGAACGCGATTCAGGTAATGCGGCACTATCGGGACAGCCCGTTGCAAATCGCCATCCTGGAATGGAACTACCCGGCATGGTGGCCGCCCGACCGATTCAACATCATCGTGGTGGCCACCATTGCAACGTTGTTGTGGGCGCGCCGCCGCGTGCGGATTGTCGATTGGCTGTTGTTTGCCGCGCTCGGGGGCGCCGCGATCATGGCGCTCCGAAACGTCATCTTCCTCGGATTTATCGGTCCTCTCTTGCTGGCGACGTATTTGCCTGCCTGGAAGCGCAGCATTCCGGCGATTCTGGAATATGCGGCGGCAGCCATTCTGCTCTATCTGCTTGTGCCGGGAATCGTGGATGGGTATGCGTTTCAATTGCGCGCCAACACCTGGAGATATCCGGGTGAAGCCGCCGATTTCCTGCTTGCTCACAATATCAAGGGCCACATCTTCAACACGTATGAGCAGGGCGGCTATCTGATGTGGCGGCTCTGGCCTCAAATGCAAGTTTTCATTGACGGCCGCGCTTTGAACGAGACGGTCTGGAACGATTACCGGCACATCGCATTCAATGCCGATTATCAAGGCGGCAAGACGGCCGAGCAACTGCTGCAGCAATATGACGTCAAGACCATCGTGATGAATGGATTTGATTACCAAGGCAACCTGCAATTGCTGGCCGCGGCGCTAGGCGATCCCAGCCAGAAGGAATGGAAGCTGGCGTATGAGGATGAAAAAGAACTCGTCTACATGAAGGAGTTGCCCGCCGGCATGCAACCGCTGCCGCCGCTGAGCGCACTGGACTCGCTCGAAAAGCAGTGCACCTACAATATCGATCGCGGCTTGGATGCGAGATGCGCGCGTTCACTGGGTCAAATGTTTTATCGGATCGGAGACGCGCGGCGCGCGCGCAAGTGGCTGATGAGTTACCTGGAGATGGACCCCAGTGACGACAGGACACGCCGCGCGCTGCAACGGCTGACCGCCTCGGGCCATTGATCACGCGAATGCGCGGCCATAGCGCACGGGAGCGGGAACGGGGGCGCCGAGCGCCTGCGCAGCATGGAGCGGAAAGTAGGGATTTCGCAAGAACTCGCGAGCCAGCAACACGAGATCGGCGCTTCCGGAACGGATCACGTCATTAGCCTGCGCCGCCGAGGTGATCAGACCGACGGCGGCGGTGCGCACGCCCGTTTCCCGGCGGATCCGCTCCGCGAAAGGAACCTGGTAGCCGGGAGCCAGCGGGATACGCGCCTGCAAGGAGGCGCCACCGGACGAGCAATCGATCAGATCGACACCGAGCGGCTCCAGGCGGCGCGACAATTCGACTGAGTCGTCGATACCCCAGCCGCCGTCAATCCAATCGGTGGAAGAGATGCGGACGAATAGCGGAAGGTTCGCGGGCCATTCGGAACGCACGGCGCGCACCACTTCGAGCAGAAACCGGATGCGATGCTCGAAAGGACCGCCGTATTCGTCCCGTCGAAAGTTACTTAACGGCGAGAGAAACTGGTGCAACAAGTAGCCATGCGCCGAGTGGATCTCGACCAATTGAAAGCCGGCTTGCAGAGCGCGCCGCCCCGCGGCGGCAAAGGAATTGACGACCTCTCGAATTCCGGAGAGAGATAACTCGGCCGGAGCGGCGTCTTCCGAACGGAATGGGACCGCGCTCGGCGCCACGGTCTGCCAGCCGCCTTCGCTCACCGGAATCGCGCTACCGCCTTCCCAAGGCCGCCGCGTGCTGCCCTTGCGGCCGGCGTGGGCCAATTGGATCCCGGCGACCGCACCCTGGCTCGTGACGAAATCAGCGATCCGAGCCAATGGCGCGACGTGCTCATCCTTGTAGATCCCCATATCGAACGGAGAAATCAGGCCGCGGTGTTCCACGCCAGTGGCCTCGACCATTACCATTCCAGCGCCGCCTACGGCGCGGCTGCCCAGATGGACCAGGTGCCAATCGGTGGCAAACCCGTCTTCACACGCGTATTGACACATGGGCGAGACGCCGATGCGGTTGCGAAAAGTAATTTGACGAATCGTTAACGGCGTGAACAGTTCGGCGGTTGCGGGGGCAGTATCGATTGCGCTCATAAAGCACCGCAGTATAACATCCTCCAGGGCGGGCAGCCGAGCTTTACCGCCGAGACGCACGCGGCGTCTCGCGGTCCGCTCTACCTTGCTACCTTGCTCTCCAATTCCGCCCAACGGGCGTATAGGTCTTCAACCCGACGGTGGGCGGCCTGCATGTTGTCGTAGGCCTCGGTTACTCGCTGGGGATCCGAGGCTGCGTCCTGCATTTCGCGCTGGCGCGAAGCCAACTCCTGTTCCGCGGCGAGAATCTTTTCTTCCATGGCGTCCCATTCGCGCTGTTCGAGGTAGGAAAGCTTTCGCTTCGGACCTTGATCGGTGGAAGGCGCGCGGGGCGGTTCCTTAGAAGGCTCTTTGTCCGCGGGACGTTCCTCGCCGGACGCCTCCCATTGCGAGTAGTCGGCGAAGACCCCTCCGGGGCCGCCGTCGAGACCAATCACTACGGTGGAGACGCGATCCAACAGATACCGGTCGTGAGTGACCAGCACCAAGGCTCCGGGAAAATCGAGCAGGCTCTCTTCGAGTACTTCCAGGGTGGGAATATCGAGGTCGTTGGTAGGCTCATCGAGCAGGAGGACATCGGCGGTCTGCAGCATGAGCTTCGCGATCATGACGCGGGCGCGCTCGCCGCCGGAAAGGCGGGATACCGGAAGCTCCAACTGCTCGTCGCGGAAAAGAAACCGCTTCGCCCAGCCGGCCACGTGAATCGGACGGCCGCGGTACAGCACCATATCGCCTTCCGGGCACAAAGTGCGCCGCAAGCTGATTTCGAGGTTCAGGTGCGCGCCGCGATCTTGCGCAAAACTTACGATCTGTAACGCATCGGCGCGCCGGATTGTCCCTTCGTCGGGCGCAAGCGTGCCCTCGAGGAGTTTCAGCAGGGTGGTCTTGCCGCTGCCGTTGGCTCCCACGAGGCCGATCCGCACCCCAGGCGAAAGGACAAGATTCAGATTTTGAAACAAATGGCGGCCCTCGAAGGATTTCCCGATAGCTTCGGCCTCCACCAGGCGTTTCGTCTTGCGGTCCGAGGCAGTGAAGTCGATAATTGCGGTGGCCGTGCGGCTGCGCGCGGTGGCATCAGCCAGTTGTCCGATGAGGCGCCCGGCTTCATCGATGCGCGCGCGCGACTTGCCGGTGCGGGCCTTGGGGCCGCGCCGCAGCCATTCGATTTCGCGCCGGACCTTGGTCGCCAGCGACTCGCGTTGCTTCGCCTGCGCCTCCACGAACTCTTCCCGCCGCTCGAGGAACTCGCTGTAATTCCCTCTCACCTGAAACTTGCCTTCCGGATAAACGCGGTGAATCTCGACCATCTGCGTCGCGATGTTCTCCAGAAAATAGCGGTCGTGGGTCACCACCAGGCATGCGTTGACGGTGTCCAGAGCTTTTTCCAGCCAGAGGATGCCTTCCAGGTCAAGATGATTCGTAGGTTCGTCGAGCAATAGCAAGTCAGGGGCAGTAATCAGGGCAGCGGCAATGGCAAGACGCTTCTTCCAACCGCCGGACAAAGCGGCCGCCGGCGTTTCCGCGTTCTCGAAGCCGGCGCGGCTGAGCATCATTTGTATGCGCGTAGCCGTCTCGGTTTCATCGAGGGGCAGGCCCTTAAGCGCACCGTGCAGCACGGAGTCGACCGAATCCCGCGGCCCAAACAGAGAATCCTGCGGAACATAGGCAAGCCGCGCCTGCTTGCGAAGGGCGCGCGCGCCGCTGTCCGGAGACTCGTTGCCCGCCAGGATTTCGAGAAGGGTCGTTTTGCCGCTGCCGTTCGGGCCGATCAAGCCGATGCGGTCGCCGTCCGATACGCTGACAGACAAGCTATCAAAAAGCACACGCGCGCCAAACGACTTGCGGAGATCGGACACACTGAGCAAAACGGCCATGTCCTTCCAGGATGCCATCCCGAGGCGCACGAGGGAGACTTGACAAGGCAGCCCCGCGCCACTTCAGGGCCGGTGCGCGCCGGCCGGCTCGGCGGTGAACCGCATCATGTGGCGGCGCATTTCGTCACGCGGAAGGCGGACGCGCCGGCCATGCCCTGGGAGGACCCATTCGAACGAGTAGCGTTGGAGCAGCACCAGCGATTCGGTTTGCTGCCGCCAGGAATGCCAGCAGTAATCGCGGGATGCGTGGAGGCGCTGTTGTTCGCGATCCCACGAGAGATGGTCGCCGGTGAACAGGAACTGATCGCGATAGAGGAGGACGCAGTGGCCGCGCGTGTGCCCGGGCGTGGGGATCGCGAGAAAGCCGGGCGCCAGTTCCACGGGCGCAAAACCGTCGATCACCTGCTCCGCACCCGGTTGAGAGGCCGATTCCAAGCGGTGAATAAAGCGCGTCGCGCCGAAGCGCGCCGCCCATTTATCCGCATCCGCCACGTCATCGCGATGGGTCAGGAAAATGTAGCGGATGCCGCCCAGCGCCCCCAAGCGACGGGCGAGCGGCTCGACAAATCGCGGCGAATCGATGAGCCAGTTGCCGTCCGGATGCTCGACGAAGTAACTATTGCCGCCATAGGATTTCGGCGAATTGAAGCCGCAGTAGGAAATGCCCGGCGCGAGTTCCAAGGGAAAGTCGGCTACCGCCCGCGCGGCGCCTTGCTTGCCGGACGTGCCGATGGAGCCAGTAGGACAAGCCACGAGCGCGCGGAAGGCGGCCTGCTCCTCGGCGGCGTTGCGCGGCTGAGAACGAACAAACGAATGGCCGCCCTGATCGGCGAATGTGGCGGGGGCCAATTGGCGGCAGGTGTCGCAATCGATGCACGTTGAATCGACGAAGAACGGGCCGTCGACATTTTCGAGCACGCGTAAAGCCCGGTCCGCCATGCCTTCAGGATCGCACGCCAATGGAGCAGCCTGGCGCTATTATCCTTGGGACAAGTAGACGAAGCGCGCCACGAATAACGCTGTCAATGTGTAAACCAGCCAATTTACCTCGCGGAACTTGCCGCGGGCCAGCTTGAGCACGGTGTATGCCGTGAAGCCGAACGCCAAGCCATTGGCGATGCTGAAAGTGAGAGGAATCGCGAACATGGTAAGAAACGCGGGGATCGCGATTTCCGGGTCCTGCCAATCGATGTCGCGAACCACGGTCATCATGAGGCTGCCCACCACGATCAGAGCCGGCGCGGTGGCGGCGTCGGGAATGGCGCCGACCAGCGGCGCGACAAACAAGGCGGCGACGAACAGCAGTCCCGTCACAATTGCGGTAACGCCGCTGCGGCCTCCGGCGGCAACACCAGCCGCGCTCTCGATGTAACTCACCACCGTGGACGTCCCCGTGAGGGATCCAGCCACCGTAGCTGCCGCGTCGGAAAGCAAAATACGGTTCACACGAGGAATTTGGTGCGCGTGGTCGAACAGGCCGGCCTTCTTGCCGACGGCCAGCAGAGTGCCGATGTTGTCGAACAGATCGATGAAGAGAAATACAAAGACAATCTCCAGGAATCCGAAACGGAGGGTGGCGCGCAAGTCCAGTTTGCCGGCGGTCGCCGACAGATCGCCCAGGACGTAGGGATGGGGCGACCATCGCGCGACGCCGATGACGAGCCCGATCGCGGTGGTGGCAAGAATTCCAATCACCATGGCTGCCCGCACGCGCCAGGCCAGCAAGGCACCGATCAACAGCAATCCGAACACAGCCAGCGCGGTTGCAGGCGCTCGGAGGTTACCCAGCGTAACGGTAGTGGACGGGCTGGGGACAATGATGCCCGAGTTGCGGAATCCGATCAGTGCGATGAACAGTCCCACTCCAGCAGCTACGGCGGAGTACAGCTCGAATGGAATCGCGGAGATGATCAGTTGCCGGACTCCCAACAGCGTCAGCACGAAGAATGCGATGCCGGAGACAAATACCGCGCCGAGCGCTGCCTGCCAGGGGACTCCCATTCCCTTGACGACGACATAAGTGAAATAGGCGTTGAGCCCCATGCCGGGAGCGAGCGCGATGGGATACTTAGCGAAAGCACCCATCAGCAGGCTACCCAGCGCCGCGGAAATACAGGTGGCTGCGGTTACCGCGGCGAGGGGCATGCCGGTCTCATGAAGAATGGACGGATTGACGAAGACGATGTACGCCATGGTCATGAAGGTGGTAAATCCGGCCAGGATCTCGGTCCGCCAGTTGGTCTCCAGCGCTTTGAATTCGAAATAGTGTTCGAGGGTTTGGCGAAGCGACATGGAGGGCGTCACTCCTTCCACAGCAGTTCGGCGTCGGACCGCCGCACGTAATTGGCATCGAGCGCGGCCGGATCCTGGGCCTCGCCCGCGAGAAAGCGGCGGCAGGCAATCCGGGCAATTCCCGCCGCGAGCGATCGCGGGGCAACAACCCGCCGTGCGGTCTCGAAGCGCGTACCCGCGAACGCACCGCAGAACGGCGCGAAGTCCGCCGAGACGAATTCCAGGTCTGTTTCCGGTAAGGTGTCAAGCCATACCGCGAAACTCACAACGGTTTCCGGCATGACAGGGTGTCCCGCGGAATCGTAGACTGCCGCATACACCTCGCCGCGCCTGGCGTCCAGTACCGCGGCCCGCAGCGGTGCCGTTCCGAACGATGCGAGGACCTGCAGATTGGAAACTGCGACGGCCGGTTTTCCGCAGGCTTCCGCCAGTCCCTTCACGCAGGCGAGACCGACGCGCACGCCGGTAAACGAGCCGGGTCCGGAAGCCGCCGCGAAACACTCAATCGACGGGAGGCGGACGCCATGGCGCTCCAGAAGCTGCTCCAAATGTCCGTAAATGATATGTGCGAACCCGGCCGGCGCTTCCAGCGAAAATTCTTCCAGGATTTCCTCGCCGCGCGCCAGCGCCAGACTACCGAACTCACGTGTGGTATCGACCGCCAGCAGCAGAGGCTTCACCGGGTGAGCTGATACGCCTTATCGAGCGCGTAGACCTTCCCGTTGGCGTTCATGCCGTAAAGCCGCACGCTCATGACGCAGGGAAAATTCTTGGCAACGCCGGCCGGCACCTGCATGGTTCCCTTCGCGCCGCTGGCCAGAACACGATACCCCTGACCATCGGCCGGCACTTCGCCGGTCCAGAGATACATCATCGAGCGAGTGGCCCGGGTCTCGCGCTTGATTTTCGCGGCGTACGGCGCCGGCTTTCCCAACGCCAGATCGCCAACAGGCTGCTCGATCGTGAACGGCACCTTATCGGTGTTCTGATCGATTTCCTGCATCGCGATTTCGCGGGACTCGAATTTGTACGACTTATTCATGCTCTCGACGCGTCCTTCGCGAACCACGTGCAGCAGCCAGTCATGCGATTTGTCGGGCGGCTCGCCGGTGAAATGATCGCCCTTGAATTTCTGGCGCGTGATCTCGCCGTCAATCGGATTGATCCAGAGAACGTCATAGCCGTGCTTCTCAACGATCAGTTCTACGGGACCAGGCTTCTCGACATACACCAGGTAATCGACATCCTCCAGCGCTACGGCGCGCCCGCCATCCACATCGAAGTACGGCTCCAGTTCCCAGTGGCGCGTGTCGGAAAGCACGTCGAACCAGACAGTCATCTGCCGGGCGCCCGGCGAATTCACATACTGCGCACCCGATCCGGTATTGGCGTAGGTCACGTACTGGCCGTCCATAGTGGCATTCCAGAGCCGGTGGCGGAAAGTGGCAGCGTCCACATCGTTGGGGCCGGTCTTCCCTGCCCCGCTGTCTTCGCGTCCAAACTCAAGATTGACGAAGGGCACGGGGTAAAGCTGGTGTTCGATGGCGCCGACGTTATCGTCCGCCGTGCCATAGCTGGCGAAATCCATCCAGTGGTCTTCCAGCAGCGGAGCCGACGTTATGCGCGCACCGCTAGTCCGCGGATGTTGATACGGATCCGCGTCTTTCAGCCAGCCGCCGAGGTCCTTCAGGATGGCGCGCCCATCCACGATGCTCTCGAAGGATTCCACGCCCTGCCAAGTCACATTCATGGCCGCATACCGGCCCACCAGATAGCGCACGAAGCGGCGCCGGTCTTCCGTATTCGGAAACAGCATCGTGAGCTGGCCGGGGTCCGCCGCCAGCACCAGATCAGCGACCATTCCTTTCTGGTTGATGTAACGCACCCGCTCGTCAAGACGGCGAAATCGCGCGAGGTCGGGATCGCCGGGTCCTTTATACCCGGCGTTCACACCATTTCCCAAAACAAGCCCGCGCAGGTGATTGAACTTCTGCGCGGCGCGCGCATCGACCACCGCCCGGAAGGCAGCGTCATCCAGATCCGCAAAATTCATTTCCGTGGCGCCCATCCAGAGGTGCGGCAGGTTCCGCTCGGTATAGGCGAAATGGTGAACGTTGGCGACGCGCACGAACCCGGGCGCCTCGGACGATGTGGCCGTAAACATTCCCATCTTGCCGTCCCAGGACGCGACGTTGCTGGTGAGCCGGTAATCCCAATCGCCGGGCTCGGTCGGGGTAAACCGGATGACCAAGCGCTTGTCACCATCCCAAAATGCGGGCAGCGAGTAGGTGCGGTGGCGCGGCGACCGGAATTCGCCCTTCAGGTCAACGTTGACATAGGGGTTGGGATGGGCCGCGGCGTCCTGGCCGCTCAGCTCGAAAACCATTTCGCAAGGCGAGTATGCGGGCGTGTTGGCGCAAGGCGTTTGCGCCTGGAGAGAGCGGATGGGCCCGAAGAATCCGGCAACCGCCATCGCGAACAGAACCGAAAGCCTTCTGCTCATAGACTTAGTGTAGCTGGTACTAGGGCGAATCCTGGTCCGCAGCTCTAGAACCTGCAACGGCTTAAACCCCGACTGGTACGACCCGTACACACAAAAGTGAAGACATGCAGATAGAATTGATTTTGCAAGACGCCGACAGCGCAACCGGACAAAAACACATGGCTCTGATTTACATCTTTGTGTACCTGCAAGTCCTCGACCTGCTCACGACACTGGTGGGATTCCGCCTGGGAGCGTCCGAGGCCAGCCCGTTCATTCGTGTGCTGATGCATTTCGGTCCAACGGTGGGCGTGGTGCTGTCGAAGCTGTTCGCGTTAAGCCTCGCCTTTGTTTGCGTATATCTGAAGAAGGATCATATTGTCCGCTGGATCACCTACTGGTACGGCGTCCTGGTGGTCTGGAATCTGACGGTGATGCTCGGAGTACCCTGGTCGCACTAGGCTGCCCGGTGGCTCAGGTCATTTTCTCTTATGGCCTGCGTTCGGTTGGCAGACGACAAACCGATCGTCTGCCCCACAAAAACCCTCAAAAAATCAGCTTCATCGCCAGTTGAATCTGGCGCGAAGAACCCGAGTCACCGATCGGCGCGCGGGTGGACGAGATTTGACCGAAGGTGTTGCCCGGCGCCGTGCTGACGATGCGGCTGGGTTGCCCGAAATTCGGGTGGTTGAAGAGGTTGAATGTATCGGCACGGAACTGGGCCACTAAGCGCTCAGTGATGCGGGTGTTCTTATAAAGCGCTACGTCCAGATTCTCGAGCCCCGGACCCACCAGAAGATTTCGGCCCATATTGCCGAAGGCAGTCGGAACCTGGAACAGGCAGTTCGCAGTCGCCGGAACGTTGCAAGTCAAGGCGGGGAAATACTGCACGTTGCCATTGGCGGCGGATCCAATGCTCACGGGAACCGGTCCGAGTATATTTGCGCGCACCGTGTTGGGGACGCCGTTGAAGGCGGAGCCGGTGACGATCTCGATTGGATTGCCGCTCTGCACTTGATCGATCAGCGAGAACTGCCATCCTTCCACAACGCGATTGCCTTTGAACGGCAGCCCATAAATGCCGCTGAAGGTGAACCGGTGGCGCACGTCAAAATCCGCAGGCGCATGCTCGGCGCGCAGATTCGTGCTGTCCTGCATGGGAGTATTGGTGCCCCAGACGTTGCCCGGGGAATTATAGGAGGTCTCATCGAGCGCTTTCGACCAGGTGTAGCTGGTTTCAAACTGCAGCCCTTTTGCCAAGCGCTTGGTGGCTTTTACCCAGAGTCCGTTGTATTCGGAGTTGCCGATACTCTGCCACTGCGTGATGTTGCCGAGCGCCGTACCGGGTGAAATCGAGGAAGTGGACAATGCGGGAAAAGGCCGGAGGCTGGTTCCTGGGAAAAATTGGTTGATATTGAGCGCGGTTCGCAGATCCGTGCCCTTGTTTCCGAAGTACCCCACCATTACGCCCAAATCGGACGTGACCTGCTGCTGGATGTTGAAATTCCACGATTGAACGTACGGCGTTTTGAAATTCGAGGCGACTGCATTAGGGTTTAGAGAACCAGCCGCCTTCGCAGCGGTAAGGGCATTGGTGAAGGTGACGAAGGGCACCGACGAGGTGCCGTTAAAAGTCACAGGAATTGCGAACGGGGGATTCGACGCCAGACCGGTTACCAGCCCCGAAGTCGGCTGGTCAGACATGATGGCATACGCGCTGCGAACCACAGTCTTGCCATTGTGAAACACGTCCCACGCAAAACCCAAGCGCGGCTCCCAGCTGTGGTCCTGCTGATACGGCTGATGCTGGCGAACCAGTGAAGCCGTTTGGGGATCGAAATTTACGAAACGGTCCTGCGCCTCAACCGGAGTGCCGTTCCACTCCCAGCGGAAGCCGAGTTGAAGCGTTAACGCCCTCGACAGCTTGTAGCTGTCTTCCACGAACGCGCCGGTGGCAAGGATGAAGATTCGCGAAGGGTTCGTGGAAGTGTTCGAAGTGAATGTGGCGATGTTGCCGTTGATGAAATCGTTCACCGTATTGAAGATCATGGTGCCGGGCGTGAGACTGTAGCTGTTGCCGTTGAAACGACGCACCTCGCCGCCGAATTTGAGCGTATGCTTGCCGTGAATATGACTCAGCGTATCGGAGGCAACTGCCGTGTAGTCGCCGCGCCCTTGCGGGAAGCCGTTGGGTCCGCCGAAGTTCAGGTTGATGTCGCGGAAACTGACCTGCGGCAGCCCGATGGGGCTGGCGATTCCGATGTTCATGCCAAAATCCGCCGGATTCAACGCGGCGTTCGGGGAGAAGTCGATGCGGATGCGATTGTAGCCTAGTCGAAATTCGTTTACCGTGTTGGGAGTGAAAATGTGAGTCTCATTGATCGTCATGATCTGCCGATGACTCTGGCGCGTATCGCCGAAATTGGGAATATTATTGCCCTGCAGGACGGGCTCCTGGCGCACATCCTTCTGAAACGCGTAGTAGAAATTGATGCGATCTTTATCGCTGACAGCATGGCTGATGTTGGCGGTCCCTTGATCGATGTTGACGGCCGCGGCGGCGGAACCGTTGAACAGCGACGTGCCTGAATTCGGCAGGGGAATCAGCGGCAGCAGCTTGGTGACAGTCGGGTTTCCGATTGCCTGGGCGGCTGTGCGCTGGTCCGCATTGAGAACGGTCGTGCTGAGAGTCAGGCCTTGGCGCTGCCGCAAGCCCTCATAGCTCAGGAAGAAGAATGTCTTATCGTGCCGGATCGGCCCTCCGGCATCGGCGCCAAAATTGTTACGGATGAACGGAGACTGCTGCAATCCGACGCGGTTAAAGTAATTGCGCGCGTCGAAGTAGTTATTGCGCAGATAGTCAAACAGCTCGCCGTGCAGCGTGTTCGTGCCCGAGCGCGTCGCGATGTTCACAATCGTGCCCGAATTCCGCCCGTACTGCGCGCTGTAGGTGGAATTGTCCACCTTGAATTCCTGGACGGTATTGATGGAGGGCTGAAACGTCAGCTGGTTTTGCGCCATGTCGTTCAGGTTGATACCGTTGACCATGATATTGGTGGCATCCTCGCGATTGCCGGCGCTGAAAAAAGCGAAGGAGCCCTGGCCGCGTAATGGCGCCGTCAGATATCCCGAGGCGGGCGGAGCGACGGTGCCCGCGGTCAGCATACTCAAGTCGAGAAAGTGACGGCCGTTCAGCGGAATCTCCTGCACGGTGCGCTGATCCACGGTGGTACCGACCGAAGTGGTTGCGGTGTCCACAACCGGTGTTGCAGCCACGATCTCTACCGACGAGGTAGTAGACGACACCTGGAGATGAAAGTCCTGCACGACCGTCCGGCTTACTTCCAGAATCAGATCGTTCACCGTGGTGGACTGCAGACCGGGCGCCTTCACGGAGACCGAATAGCGGCCGACCGGAAGTGACGGCAGCACATAGAGCCCCGATTCATCGGTGGTGAACGAGCGATCTTCGCCTGTCGCCATGTTCTTGGCAGTGACGGCGGCCTTTGGAACCGCGGCGCCGCTCGGATCGGTGATGATGCCCTGAATGGTGCCGGTGGATTGAGCCAGAATGGCGCATACGCTGAGGACCGAGACAGTCGACCAGCGGCGAAAGTGTTTCAACACGAGCAGATCCCCCTTTTTGCCCAAAGTATAACCGACATTTTGATGAACCGCCTGTAATTTGTTGAGCTTCCTCGGGGAAGCCGATGAGACCCTAGTGTATTTGATGACCGTCGAGGAAACGTGCCGCCGCTTCGTATCCTTCCCGCCAGTGCCGGAAAAGGAGGAAATCGTGGATTTCGTCGGGGAAGATCAGGTCCTCGAATTCGACTTTACGTTTTCTCAAAGCGTCGGTCAAGATCACGGTCTGGCCGAACTGTACGTTGCGGTCATCATCGCCATGAATGAGCAACACCGGCGACTTCCAACGGTCGACAAACGCCATAGGCGACGAATCGAACGCCGTTTTGGTGGCCGGATCAGTGGGCGCCAGTTCCCATTCTTTGCTCCAGTCGTGCACTCCGTGAAAGTCGACGCCGACGCGAAACAGGTCGGAGTTGCGCGCCAGGGCCAGCGCCGTAAGATATCCACCATAAGATCCGCCCCACACGCCGACGCGCGCCGGGTCGACATCCATCCGCTCGCGCAGATAGCGGCCGGCGGCCAGCACATCGTTGTACTCGCTGGCCCCGGCGCCGCCGTAATTCAGAGCTTCACGAAAATTCAGTCCGTAACCGATTCCGCTGCGATAATTGACCGACAGGACGATGTATCCCTTGCTCACCAGGTACTCATTCAACGCGTACGCATTGTTGTAGTAATACATGTAATGCCAACCGAGCAGCATTTGGCGGCGCGATCCCCCATGGAAAAAGATCACAGCGGGGGCACGGCCTGGCTGCCGGTTCGGCGGAAGAAAGAGCTGGCCATGAATGATTAACCCATCGGTGCTGCCGAACGTGACGGCTTCGGGAGTAATCATGCGCTGAACCGGAAAGCCCGGTGGGATGGAAGCCGGGTCTAAATCCTTTGGCTGATTGCCGGCAAGAATGGCGGGATGGCCGGGGCGCTGTGGATCAGACGCGAAGAACGCGACCGCCTTACCATCGCTGGTCTCGACCGGCGCCCACTCAATGCCTTGCCCTGAGGTCAATGCGACCGGCTTGCCGCCGGCCGCCGCGACTTTCCATATATGACGCCGGTCGATATCGCCCTGATTGGAATTGAAAATAATCTCGCCGCGCTCCGGCGCGAGGGTGACGTACTCCACTTCAAACTCTCCCGGCGTTAACAATGAAGCTGCGCCGCCCTCGGTGCTCACGCTATAGAGATGCGTCCAGCCGTCGCCTTCCCATGGAAAGACGAGCCGTCCGCCTGCGGCCCACAAGACCTGGTTCTCCGCGCTCACCTCGCGGAAGACGCTGCCCTGCCCCTCGCGCGCCTTCCATATTGCGCGCCCTTTCCCGGTGGAAACGTCCGCCACGCGAATCGACCAGGGCTCGTCCGCCCGCCGCGCTCCATAAGTCCTGGCGACGCCATGGCTGGGTTCGCGAATGAATGCGACAGACCGGCTGTCGGGCGACCATGCGGGCTCGCTATCCAGATCGGTGCTGGGATCGAGATAGCGCAGTGCATTCACTCCGATGTCGAAGACGCCTATGAATCGATGGTCGCCGCGATCACTCACAAAGCTGAGGCGAGCGCCATCGGGTGACCAGGCGGGCCGCTGGTTTCGTCCGCGTGCCTGGAAGGGCTGCGCAGGCGCGGACGTGCCGTCCAGCGCCGCCCACCACACCTGGCCGCGCCGCGTGAACGCCACGCGATCCCCGCGCGGCGATACCGCAGGCGAATTGCCTTCCCCGATCTTGCGCGGCGCCGACCCGTCCAGCCCGACGACCCAAACATCCTGCTGGGCCCCGCGCGGATCGATTGCCGGGTTTGGATACTCGCCGGCACGGTTTGTGCCCTCGCCGCGCACGTAGACAATGGCCCGGCCATCGGGTGTCCAGCGAGGGTCCGACAGTTCCTGGCCGTCGTCCGCGGAGTAGGCGGTAATCTTGCGCGCCTGATAAGCAGGCGGCTCCGCCACCATGATGTTCCGCACCCCACGCGCGTTGGAAATCCAGGCGATCTTGCCGCCCGACGGAGCCGCGGTCATCTCTGTCGGGAACGCCGCGCCGAGGACCTGATCGATGGTAAAGGGCTGCGCCGAAGCGCAGCACACCAACAAGAACCCCGCGGCTAATCGCGCCATGTCCCTACTATACGAGAGTTGGGCCAATCCCCAGGGGTCCGCCCTACTCATCTCTCAGGATCTCGAGGGGCTTGCGGCCGAGAATGGGGAAACTGGCAATCCAGCCAGCGGCCGCCGCGATCAGAGCGGCAAGGGCAATGGCCGTCGAGTTGGCTACCAGGTCGAACCGGAAATCGATTTCCATCAGAAACTTCAAAACCAGCGCGGCGAAGCCGGATGCCAGCAAACTCCCCATAATCCCCGCCACCGCGCCCATCACCACAAACTCCACCGAGAAGATTCCCGCAATTCGCCGCCGCGTGGCGCCCAGCGTTTTTAAAATCACGACTTCGCGAATGCGCCGGAAACGCGTGCCGGCAACGCTCGAAGCCACCATCACTGCGCCTGCCAGAATGGTGAACGCCGAGATGAACCGGATCACCATCGAAATGCGGTCTACCACTTCTTCGACGATTTGCATCACATCCGCGACGTTGATGACGGTGACGGTTGGAAACCGCTGGTACATCACGCGCTGTAGCGCCGCCACTGCGCCCGGCTGCACGCGCGCGCTGCCATAGTAGACCGCGGGCAGCCCCTCCAACTGACCCGGGTTGAAGATGAATTCGAACCGCGCCGACATGCGGAGCGATTCCGTGCGCTCCACGCAGGCCACGCGTGTGCGAATGTTCCGGTTCCAGATGTTCCAATCGATCAACGAACCGGGCTTCAGGCGGAGGATATGAGCGGTCTCATCGGTGACGCAGGTCTGCGGTTGGCGATCGCCGGGCTGCCACCATGCACCGCTGAGTATTTCCATTTCGGCCGGCTTCGCGGCGAGCGCAGTCACCGAGCGCGTCCGCAAAAATCGCCGTCCAAAATCGCGCAGCGACATCCGGTCGACGGGAACGCCATCGACCGCGACAATTTTGGCCGCCACCGATCCGGTAACATCGGGCGCATCCTGGACTCCTGGCTGGCGGCGCACCAGATCGGAGACAGTCTGCCGCTGCCCGGCTGGAATGTCGAGCAAGAATACGTTCGGCATTCCGGGCGGCGCGCTGCCGCGAATCTGCCGTACCAGCGCGCTTTGGATCAGAAACACAGTGAGCGTGAACATGACGCCCACGCCCAGCGCCACCACCGCGGTTTGCGCCTGGTTTCCCGGCCGGTAGAGATTGGCGATCCCGTGACGAACCGCTCCCGGAACTCCGGCCGGCGCGCGCCGCTGGAACCATCGCACGCCGCGCAGAAGCAGCCACGCGCTCAACGCCAGAGCCGCCACACCCGCTGTCAACGCACCCGTGAAGTAGGCCCCGGTGCGCACGGCCATGCGCAGCCCGCCATCGGTCAAGGTGGCGGCCACCGCACCGGTGCCCAGCAGGATCGCGCCTCCTGCCAGCAGAGCAGGCCGGGATTCGCGTGAGAGCCATCGACGCCGCCGCGCCGCTGCTTCCGGCTCCATATCGCGCCGAAAGATCTGGGCGGGCCGGATGGTTCGGATCTCCAGCAGCGGCGGCAGCGTGAACAGCAGCGTAATCAGGCACGCAATCGCAATGCCCTGCACCGCCGGCCACGCATCCAGACCCGGGGCCGCGTCAATCGTGAAATAACGCGCCAGCAGGCTCGGAAAAACGGCGGACACTCCGGTGCCCAAAATCACCCCGAGCAGCCCGCCGCCCAGCCCGAGCAGCAGGGTCTGCGCCGTGTAAATCCGGATCACCTGCCCCGAACGCGCTCCCACGCATTTCATGACGGCGATCGAATCCAACCGCTGCTGCAAATGTCCGTGCATGGCGCTGGCGACGCCCAGCGCGCCAATCACCAGCGCGATGAGCCCGATCAAACTCAGGAACGTGGTCGCGCGGTCCAGGCCGCGGGTGATGATTGGATGGGTTTCGCGGTAATCGGCCAGCGTGGCTTCCGGAAAGGCCCGTTTCAGAATACGCCGCACTTCGGCCACGCTGGGACCGGCCGCCGGCAACTGGAACAGGAAACGCTCCGAGGCGCGGCTGCCGACCTCGATCAAGCCGGTGCGGTCGAGGCCTTCGCGCGTGATCATAACGCGCGGGCCCACATTCAAGGTTCCGGTCATACGATCGGGCTCGGAAGTCACCACTCCCGCGATGCGGAAGTCCTGTCCGCCGATCCGCAGCGTATCCCCCGCTCTGACATTCAGGCGCAACAATAGATCGTCGGAAACTACCACCGAATGTGCGTCGAGCGCCTCGCGAAAGGGCCGCTCCGGGGCCAGTTTCACCTCGCCATAAAACGGATACGCATGCGGGTCCACCGCTTTCACAGAGATCAGCAGCGGGTCCGGAGCGTGCTCGGACGATGCCATGGTCACAGTTTCCGTGATCCATGTGCGACGCACTCCGCGTTGCGCCAGTCCGTCAAACACGGCCTGCTGTTCCGTGGTGGGCAGCGCGAACACCCGCGCCGAGAGATCGGCCGCCATCAGCGTGCGAGCATCGCGCAACAGAATGCGGCGAAAAGACCGGCTGAATCCGCGCACGCCCGTCAGCGAGCCGACTCCTACCGCCACCGCCAGAATCACGAACAGAAACTTCGCCTGCGATGCGCGCATCTCGCGCCAGGCGATGCGAAATGCCGCCGACCAGGGGAAGCCCGCGCTCACTGGCTCACCAGCAATCCGTCGCGCAGCACGATGCGCCGGTCGGCGCAAGCCGCGACGGAATCTTCGTGCGTCACCAGCACCATGGTGGTGCCCTGCTCCCGGTTCAGTTCCAGCAACAGATCCAAAACCACCTTTCCGGTGGCGCTGTCCAGGTTTCCGGTGGGTTCATCGGCGAGCAGAATCGGAGGCTGCAAGGCAAACGCGCGCGCCAGAGCCACGCGCTGCTGCTCGCCGCCGGACAGCTGCACCGGATAATGATCGCGGCGGTCGTCGAGCCCGACGCGCTCCAGCAGTTTGCGGGCGCGCTCGCGTCCGCCGTGCCCGTTGCCTGCGAGCTCCATCGGCAACAGCACGTTTTCCTCGGCGGTCAGAGTGGGTACCAGGTGATAGGACTGGAACACAAAGCCGATTTTCCGTCCTCGCAGTTGCGCCATCTGATCTTCATCCAGCTGCGTGATGTCCTCGCCATCCAGCACGATCTGGCCGCTGGTGGGCGAATCGAGACCCGCAATCAGCCCGAGCAGAGTGCTCTTTCCGCTGCCGGATGGCCCCATGATTGCGGCGAATTGGCCACGCGGGATCTCGAGATCGATTCCTTTGAGAATGTCCACGCGGTGCGTGCCGGTGTCGATAGACTTGGTAAGACCGCAAACCTGGATCAAACTTTTATTATGGCATTCAGATGAGATACCTATGGTTCGTTCCGCTGCTGGCGCTCCTGTCCAGTTGTAAACAAGATGAGGCACGCCCAACACCGCCGGCCTCGGCAACTTCCGCGCCGCCGCCCGCGCCCAAGGCCGACAACCGCCCGGCCATCGTGTGCTTCGGCGACAGCCTCACCGCCGGTTTCGGAGTCGATCCCGGCCGCAGCTATCCCGATCTGCTTCAGCAAGACCTCGATCACCGCGGATACCATTACCGGGTAGTCAACCTCGGCGAGAGCGGCGACACCACGCAAGACGGCCTCGATCGCGTCTCGCTCGTGCTGGCGGAAAAACCGAGGCTGGTAATTCTCGAGTTCGGCGCCAACGACGGCCTGCGCGGCCAGCCCGTTCCAAACATGGAAAAGAACCTGGCGCAGATGATCGAGACACTTCAAAAGGCGGGAATCCGCATCGTCCTCGCCGGAATCACGTTGCCACCAAACTACGGGCCGGACTACATCCAACGCTTCAACGCAGTGTTCCCCAGTCTGGCGAACCGCTATCATCTTGCGCTGATTCCGTTTCTGCTCGAAGGCGCAGCCGGCCGAGCGAATCTCATGCAGCAAGATGGGTTGCATCCCAACGCCGCCGGAACGCGCGTAGTGGCGGCGAATGTGATGAAAGCGCTCGAACCGCTGCTTACGCGAGAGTAGCTATTCCGGCCGCGCTCGCACCGGGTCCGGGGAATCGGTTGAACTTAGGAAGTCCGTCCTGCCTCCAATGGTAAAATTTAGATTCCACCGGAGGAGCGTGAATGGCTGTAAAACCCCGCCGCCAAGCGGCTGTGGTCGACGTCGGAGGTGTGAAGGTCGGCGGCGGTCATCCGATTGTCGTCCAGTCTATGACCAACACCGATACCGTCGACGTTGCGGGCACTGTCAATCAGGTAATGGCGCTGGCGCGAGCCGGTTCGGAACTGGTCCGTGTCACGGTCAACACCGAACAAGCGGCGGCAGCCGTTCCCAAAATCGTCGAGACGCTCGATCAGTTCGGCGCGCGCGTTCCTATCATCGGCGACTTTCACTATAACGGCCACATCCTGTTGAAAAAATATCCCGAATGCGCCCGGGCCCTCGCCAAGTACCGCATCAATCCCGGCAATGCCAATATCGGACGCAAGACCGACGAAAACTTCCGGACCATGATTGAAGTCGCGATCGCGAATAACAAGCCGGTCCGGATTGGCGTTAACTGGGGCTCGCTCGATTCGGCCCTGCTCACCCGCATGATGGATGAGAACTCGAAACGCTCCGATCCCAAAGACGCGCGCGAGGTGACGCTCGATGCCATGGTCGCCAGCGCCGTCGAGTCCGCCAAAGCGGCCGAAGCATACGGTCTCGGCCACGATAAGATCATCCTCAGCGCCAAAGTAAGTGGGGTGCAGGACCTGATCGACGTGTATCGCGCGCTCGCCGCGGTCTGTGATTACCCGCTGCACCTGGGCCTGACTGAAGCGGGGATGGGCAGCAAAGGCATCGTAGCTACCACTGCCGCACTTGCTCCGCTTCTGCAGGAGGGCATCGGCGATACCATTCGCACGTCCCTCACCCCCGCCCCCAACGGCGACCGCACCGAAGAAGTCATCGTCTCGCAGCAGGTTCTGCAAGCGCTCGGCATTCGCAGTTTCACTCCACAGGTTACGGCCTGTCCCGGCTGCGGCCGCACAACCAGCAGTTTCTTTCAGGAAATGGCGGACCAAATTCAGACTTATCTGCGCGACCAGATGCCCCGTTGGAAATCGAGTCACCCCGGAGTGGAAACGATGAGAGTAGCGGTAATGGGCTGTGTGGTAAATGGCCCCGGTGAATCGAAACACTCCAACATCGGAATCTCCCTGCCGGGCACGTTCGAGGAGCCCAAGGCCCCAGTTTATGTGGATGGGCGTCTGATGACAACACTAAAAGGCAACCAAATCGTCTCCGAATTCATCCAAATCTTGAACGAATACGTCGATAGCCACTATAGCCATATGAATTGATCCACCGGGCGGTGCAGGTAGCTTGGTATAATCTGGCTAAGTCAGCCTCGAAAAGTAGCCGGCAGGGGCGTATCGCCAGTCTTAAGATCTGAGGAGTCCAGATGAATTCTTCTGCTAAGAGTAAGATCGCCGAAATCGAGTTAGCACCAGAAACCCATTCCGCGGGCGGATTCAAGATGTTCAACCGCATCGTTGATTGGATCACTAACGACCGGATGCAGTTAATCAATGTCACCGACCGGATCAACGAGATTGTCCGTAAGAGCGGGATCCGCGAAGGAATGGTTCATTTGCAGTCTCTGCATACCACCACAGCGGTCTTTCTCAACGAGTGGCAGGACGCTCTGCTGCACGACGTCAGAAATTTTCTGGATGACGTGGTGTCTCGGGAAAGCCCCTGGCGGCATAACGATCCCCAGTATTCCGATTGCGAGCGGAAAAATGCCGATTCGCATTTGCGCGGCATGATCATGGGACAGAGCCTTTCGTTGCAAGTCCGCAATTCCGCGGTATTGCTGGGCACGTGGCAGAGCATCATTCTGGCCGAGTTCGACGGGCCGCGCAGCCGCTCGATGTCCGTCCAAGTCTCCGGCGTCTGACAGCCGGTATGGCGAAACGATTCACCCTGGCGGAAGCAGAAGGATTAATTCCCAGCGTGGATCGTTTACTCCGCAAGGCGGTGGAGCTCAAAGAGGCGTATGCCGGCGCGGAGCATGGCGTAGAGGCCTACCAGAAGCGCATCGTGATCATGGGCGGGATGATGGTGGATCGCGCGCAAGTGAGGGAGGTCCGAGAGCGGCGCGACGACGCGGCCACCGCGTTGCGCTCCGTGCTCGAAGAAGTCCAGGAACTCGGCTGCGTGGTAAAGGATCTGGACATCGGACTAGTGGATTTTCCGACGTCATTTCAAGGCCGCGAAGTCTACTTGTGTTGGAAACTCGGGGAACCATCGATTGCGTTTTGGCATGGAGTGGACGAGGGTTTCGCCGGACGCAAAGCGATCGATCAGGATTTTCGCGAACACCACCAGGGCGACCGGGCGCACTAAAGCCTGTCCCCGGTCAGGCCTCTCGGATCAAGTACACGGCCACTTCGGCCAGCAGATTCCGCACCGCGTATACCTTGCGATGACCCGCCAGGAAGTAACGCCGCTCCACTACCAGCCGTTCCGCGCTGATGAGCGCTTCAAAATCGCGCACCGTCAGAAAATGGATGTTCGGTGAATCGTACCAGTTGTAAGGAAACAGCTTCGTCTTCGGCGCGCCGCCGCTCACCAGCATTGAGAGTCGGACCGTCCAGTGGCCGAAATTCGGAAACGCCACAATCACGCGCCGCCCTACCCGCAGCATCTCGTGCAGCACCTTCAGCGGTTGCTGCGTCTGTTGAAGGGTTTGGCTCAGGATGACGTAATCGAACGCCTGGTCCGGATAGTCCGCGAGGCCTTCGTCAATATCGCCCTGGTAGACCGACACACCCCGCGCAATCGCGCGCTGCACGCGCGAACTCGCGATTTCCACGCCGCGCGCGTCCACGCCTTTGTTCTCGGCCAGCCATTGCAGCAGCTCGCCTTCCCCGCAGCCGAGATCCAGCACCTTGGTATTCGGCTCGACAATTTCGCCGATGATCGCGTAATCGCTGCGCCCCAGCACCTCGGGAACAAACGCGGTCCTCTTCTGCGGCTCGGCAGTCATTGCGCCTTCTCGTACGTGTTACTGAGGAACCCCCGGATCAAATCGGTCTGTTCCGCGACATCCACCAGAAACGCGTCATGCCCGTAATTCGACGGCAGCTCGACATATGCCACATCGCAATTTCGCATCCGCAGGGCACGGACGATTTCCTGCGATTGATAGCTCGGGTAAAGCCAGTCAGAGCTGAAACTGATCACCAGGAAACGCGCCTTCGCCGCCGAGAACGCCGTCGTCAGCGTGCCATGCCCGTTCGTCAGATCGAAGTAGTCCATGGCCTTGGTGATGTACAGGTAGGAGTTGGCGTCAAAACGGTTAACGAACTCGCTGCCGCGGTATCGGAGATAGCTTTCCACCTCGAAATCGACGTCGAAATCGAAGCCGAAGTTCTCCTTTCCCCGCAATCTCCGACCGAACTTCTCCCGCATCGAGTCATCACTCATGTAGGTGATGTGCCCCACCATCCGCGCCACGGCCAGCCCGCGCGCCGGCGGCTTCTGGCTGTAATAGTTGCCCTCGTTCCAATCCGGATCGGCCATGATGGCCTGTCGTCCCACTTCATTGAACGCGATCTGCTGCGCGCTATGACGGGTGGTGGTGGCAATCGGAATCGCGCTCACCACACTTTCCGGATATGCCAGCGCCCATTCCAACGCCTGCATCCCTCCCATCGACCCGCCGGAGACCGACAGCAGTCGTTTGATACCAAACCAGTCGATCAACATTTTTTGCAGCCGCACCATGTCGCCTATCGTGATCACGGGAAATGACATGGCATACGGGCAACCCGTCGCTGGATTGACAGAAGCGGGCCCCGTCGTTCCCCGGCAGCCACCCAAGACATTCGAACAAATCACAAAATATTTATTCGTGTCGAAGGCCTTTCCCGGCCCGATCATGTTGTCCCACCAGCCGGGCTTGCCGGTTTCGTGGCTGATTCCGGCAGCGTGGGCATCGCCCGAAAACGCATGCAAAATCAGAATCGCGTTGCTTTTTTTAGAGTTCAGCTCCCCGTATGTCTCGTATGCCATGTCCACCGGCGCAAGCATGGCGCCGTTGTCCAAAGGTATGGACTCGAAGCGGACACAGTTGGCTTCTACTACCATTTCAAGGTTTTTACTCATCATAGCAAACCGTACAAAACTAGCCGAATTAAGCCATTAGCGGTATTGAAAGCGGCGATTCACTTGTGTAACGATGTCACGCAGAGTCGAGTTCCTGATGCGACTCCCGAGACCACGAATGAGCGCTAATGCCTGCTAAGACTCGGTGTTCCGCCTGGGTCGCATCCTTTCTTTTCCTTTCCGGCGCCACCCACCTTCCGGCCGCGACTCGCATCAAGGCGCGGCTGCTGACACCTGTTTCCTCGTACCATTCCAGAACCGGAGATTCCGTCGAAGCGCTCATTGTTCCGCCGGCATGTCCCGAGCCAGCGAACGCATTTCCCCCTGAAACAGTGGTGGTCGGACGGATCCAAAGTGTGCACCGCGTCGGTCTCGGTGTGGCGCACGAAACGGCCCGCCTGCGCCTGGAGTTTTCCGGGCTGCGGTTTCCCGATGGTGAAACCGTCGCGATTGAAAGCCGGCTGGTTGGAATCGATAACGCGCGCGAGCGCGTCGATCGCAGCGGCTCGATTCACGGCATTCGCGCCACCGACAGCCTGTCCAGCCGTATTGGTTCCAGGATCGCGATAGAGGCCTTCGAGCATCCGTTCCTGCTCGTCCCGACGCTGGTCCTTGAATCCGGACTGTTCCGCTTCCCCGACCCGGAAATTGAGTACGGCCGCGGCACGGAACTGAACCTCGATGCGACGCTTCCCGCATCCCTGGCGGTCCCCTCATGTCCAGCGCCGGAGCGCGATGCGTCCGCGGATTCTTACGATGAGGTAAGCCGTCTCGTCGCAGAGTTGCCCTATTGGAGTTATTCCAAGCGGCAGCCTCAACCTATGGATCTGATCAATCTTGTGTTCATCGGCACGCGGCACGACATCGAAACCGCTTTCGCCGCAGCCGGCTGGACGGGTTCGCGTCCCAATTCGATGAGAGCCGGATTGCGAGTGGTGCGGGCGATCGCCGAACAACGCCAATACGCCTTCGCCCCAATGCGCACGTTGCTGCTAAACGGCGATGAGGCGGACTTGAGCCTGCAGACTGCCCTGAACACATTCGAGAAACGCGATCACCTGCGCATGTGGGAGCAGCCCGATAAGGTCGACGGTAAACCGGTCTGGGCTTCGGCGGCCACACGTGATCTGGCCACTACTTTTTCCATGGGGCATCCGTTCGGCTTCACACATGAGGTTCAAAGCAATGTCGATCTGGAGCGCGACAAAGTCGTCAGCGACCTTCAACTCACCGGCTGCGTGGATTCAGTCGAGTATGTGAAGCGGGGATACCCCCGCCGCGTGGATGCACGCAGGGGCCTGTACACGGATTCGCGTCTCGCCGTCCTTACCTTTAACGCGTGCGATACGCCCGCGGAAGACTTCTCGGCGCCTTCGCCTCAGCCTCCGCCGGCACTTGTTGTACGGGTTGTGCGGCGGCTGACCCTGACGACGCGCAATCACTTCCTGCGTGACAACATCATCTGGCGCACCGCTGATGGGACGCGCATTGGTGTCCAGGCCATTCGCCACTGGTATGTGCGCCGCAACGAGCAGCGTCTCGCGGCAGCTTCATTCCGGGCCGGCTTACAGTAGTAGAGTG
Source organism: uncultured Solibacteraceae bacterium (assembly GCA_964554945.1). Taxonomy (GTDB): domain Bacteria; phylum Acidobacteriota; class Terriglobia; order Bryobacterales; family Bryobacteraceae; genus PSRJ01. The sequence continues at coordinate 24,558 of CAZKQQ010000024.1, forward strand.
ATTGCTTTCCGGGCCGCTCTCTACGTACTCGCCGTATCGCTCTTCGCCGCTTCCCCCGACTACCGCCAGGCGCTACCCGGTTACCGCTTCGAGTTCCCGCGGGATCATTTCGATCACCCCGATTTCCGCACCGAATGGTGGTATTACACCGGCAATGTGCGCGCCTCCGATGGCCGCAGTTTTGGATTCGAACTGGTCTTCTTCCGCCAGGCACAGCGCCGCGGTGCAAGCGACAACGCCTCTGTCTGGCGGATCGATGATCTGTACCTCGCGCACCTGGCGTTCACGGATCTGTCGGGCAAACGGTTCCGCTACTACAGACGCCTGAACCGAGCTGGTCCCGGAATCGCCGGTGTCGATTTCGAGCAAGGGCGCATCTGGAACGGCAATTGGGAATCGAAATGGGATAAGGCCAGCTCCATCCAGGCGATCTCCGCCGTGGCGGAGGATGTGCGCTTTACGCTCCGCCTTACACCGCGCAAGCCGCCCGTCATCAACGGCGAGAACGGCGTCAGCCAGAAAGCCGAAGGCCGGGGAAAGGCATCCTACTACGTCTCTTTTCCGCTATTGTCTGTCGACGGGACACTGAACGGCCTCGCCGTAACCGGCTCTGCCTGGATGGATCACGAGTGGTTCACACACCAGTTGGAATCCTTTCAAGCCGGCTGGGACTGGTTCAGCGTGCAACTGGAGAACAACACCGAGTTTATGCTCTTCCAGTTGCGCCATGTCGATGGCAGCATCGACCCATATTCCGCCGGCACGTACATCGATAGCAATGGCCGCGCCACTCATTTAAAAGGCTCCGATTTCCAACTGCAGCCGCTCGAATTCTGGACCAGCCCCGCCACTCACGCACGCTATCCCATTCGCTGGCGGATCACGATTCCGTCGTTAAAAATCGAGTTGGAGTGCGCCGCCGCCCTGCGGGACCAGGAACTTGGAGCCGAAGATGCCGCTAGCCCACCCTATTGGGAGGGTGCCGTGGCATACACCGGGTCGGGCCGGGGCGTCGGATATCTGGAGATGACCGGTTACGCAAAGCCCATGCGGTTGTGAGGGCGATTATAATGTGGCCATGAAACTTTCCGATGGCAAAATGCGCCGGATGAAGGCGCTATCAAACGAGCGTGGGGTGATCGCCGCCGCCGCGATGGACCAGAGAGGCAGCCTGAAAAAGTCGCTTGCCGCGGCCCGCGGCGTTGATGCCAAAGCGATCACCGATCAGATGATGAGCGAGTTCAAGACCATCGTCACACGAGTCCTCACACCACATGCCAGCGCCATCCTGCTCGATCCTGAATATGGCCTCGAAGCCGCCAAAGCCCGCTCTAAGAACGCGGGCCTGCTGCTCGCCTATGAAGAAAGCGGCTATGACAACACCAAGCCGGGCCGCTTGCCTGACCTGCTGCCGCATGTCTCGGTGAAGCGCATCGTCGATTGGGGCGCCGACGCCGTCAAGATCCTCATTTACTACACGCCGTTCGACGATGCCGGCGTGAACGACATCAAGCACGCCTTCGTCGAGCGCATCGGCGCCGAATGCGAGACATACGAGATTCCGTTCTTTTTAGAGTTCGTCGGCTACGACCCAAAGGGCGGCGATGAAAAAGGCCTCGAATTCGCGCAGAAAAAACCGGAAGTCGTCAAGGGCAGCATGCAGGAGTTCTCCAAGCCGCAGTACAAAGTGGACGTGCTGAAAGTGGAAGTGCCGATCAACGCCGAGTTTGTCGAAGGCAGCAGCGTGTACAAAGGCCAGAAGGCGTACACGCGCGCCGAAGCGTTGAAGCACTTCAAAAGCGCCGCAGCTATCGCTACCAAGCCATTCATTTATCTAAGCGCGGGTGTGAGCAATGCGCAGTTCATCGAATCGCTGCACATGGCTTCAGAAGCCGGCACCGATTTTTCGGGCGTCCTGTGCGGCCGCGCCACCTGGAAAGAAGGCATGCCCGTTTACGCCAAGCAGGGCGCCAAAGCCCTGGAGGATTGGCTCCAGAAGGAAGGCGTCAAGAACATTAACGCGGTGAACGACGCGATCAAGTCAGCGGTCCCCTGGTACGCCAAGCTGGGTGTCGCGGTACCGGCCTGAGGGCGCCGGAGCCAGATGCGGCGGCTGATTCGCGGCTTGCCGGATCTCCAATGGCTTCGGATCCGTCGCGCAATCCGGTAGCGGAGTCATTGAATAGTAGTTCAATCCGTAATGCCAGTTGCGTTGGATCCCGGTCACGCACGTGTGGCTGGCGCGCGCTTCCACTCTGCGCCACAGCGCGCGGGCCGAAGCCATCCGGTCCAATTCGGGAAGCGAAACGGTCTTCAAGTAAACGAAACCGGCGGTCGCGCACACGGCCACCGTAAAGGTGGCGGCAACGCGCCGGTCTTTCAAAAGCCAGACGGCCGCCGCCACGGCGACAGGGAACAGCCACGTCCACTCAAATTGCGGCCGAGGGGCGCGTGACAGTCCGCCGGCTACCGCAGCCGGCAGAACTTGCGCGGCCAGCGGAAACGCCACCAGCAATAGTCCGCACACCGCGAGCCATGGCCGCGCATCCGCCACTTCTTCCAATCCCAACGCCATCAACACAGCGGCTGCGGGAAACAATGGCAGTATGTAGCCAGGCAGCTTGTTCGCGGAAATCGAAAAAAAGACCAGCCCCCACAAGACCCATAGCAACAGGAACGCGCGCCTCGGATCTCGCCACATTCCGCGCCGCGCGAGCAGCAACAGCAGCGGAGACCACGGCAGCATCCCCGCCGCCAACACCGGCAGATAGAACCACACCGATTGCACATGCATGAGCCCGCCGGAGAAGAAACGGCTCACGTGGTGCTGCCAGAAGAAAACGTTTAGGAATTCTGATCCATTCTGCAGATAACACACGAGATACCAAGGCAATGCCACGGCCAGAAAAGCGGCCATGACCGGGATTCGAAGCAGGTCGCGGATCCGGCCGCTTGAGATCAGCGGCACGGCCAGAATCAGCGGCACCAAACCTTTGGCCAGGACGGAGAGCCCCAGGAAAGCGGCAGTCGCCGGCAACGGTCTGGGATCGCGTTTAGCGATCCACGGCAAAGCCAGCAGCATGGCGGCGGCAAACGTCGCCGTCAACAACATGTCAGTGACGGCGATCTGGCTATACCCGACCCAGCCCCAACATGTTCCCAAAATCAAAGACGCAATTCCGGCCGCACGGTACCCGAATTCCCGCCCCAACACCCACGCATAGAGCACCAGAAACAAAACCGCGGCCAATGCGACGGGCAGCCGCGGCGCCAGTTCCGGTCCCAAGCCGGCACGGAATCCGGTAGCGGTTGTCCAGTAAAGCAGCGCAGGCTTTTCAAACCACGGCTCGCCCCACAGCCGCGGCGTCACCGGGTCCCCCGAGCGCGCCATTTCCCGGCCCACGGCCGCATAGCGCGGCTCATCCGGGCCCAGCAACCCAGCGCCGTCCAGATGATAGAAGTACAGCAGGTAAGCCAGCGGCAATGCCAGCCATACCAGGCGTGGAATCCTCCGTGGCATTTCCCTCATTATAGGCTCCGGCTCACGGGCACCCGCTATAATTGGGATCGAATGCTGCTGGACATCGCGCAACTTCCGACAGCCGAGAATTCCGCCCTCCGCCTTCACCCTGCCGACAATGTGGCAATTGCGCGGGTGTCACTATCCGCGGGAACCGAGTTGCGCGTACACGATCTGCACCTGGTCACGCTCGACGCCATTCCCGCCGGCCACAAAGTCGCGATCCAGCATATCGGTGTAGGAGAAACGGTGCACCGCTATGGCCAGTCCATCGGTCGGGCCCGGACCGCCATCGAACCCGGCGGCCACGTCCACACGCACAATCTATCGTTTGAAGAGCCGGAGTTGAACTACGAGTTCCCAGCCGGCGAAACGCCGCTGCCGGATCCGCCGAAGAATGCACCCACATTCCTCGGCTATCGGCGCGAAGACGGCCGGGTCGGCACGCGCAATTACATTGCGGTGGTCGCCGCCAGCAACTGCGCCGCGCACACCGCCGAACTGATCGCGCGCAGCTACCTGGGCGAAACACTCCCGCCGAACGTCGACGGCGTGGTCGCGTTTCCGCACGGCGAAGGCTGCGGCCACGCTTTCGGACCGGACGTCGACCAGCTCCGCCGCACCCTCGGCGGCGTTCTGATGCACCCCAACGTCTCGGCTGCCGTGATCCTCGGCTTGGGCTGCGAGGTGAACCAGATCGATCACTATCTCGGACCCGGCGGTCCTCGCAACGGAAGTCTTGTGGGCATGACGCTGCAAGGAAGCGGCGGCACCCGCAGCACGGTCGAAGCCGCGCGACGCGCAATCGCGCGCTTCATCGAGCAGGCAACCTCCGAAACTCGCACTCCCGCCCCGGCCTCGAAGATTGTTCTCGGCTTAAATTGCGGCGGATCGGACTCGTTTTCCGGCATCACCGCTAACCCGGCGCTCGGCCACTGTTCGGATCTGCTTGCCGCCTGCCGCGGCGCTCCGGTATTGGCCGAAACTCCAGAGATCTTTGGCGCCGAACATCTGCTCATAAAGCGCGCCAGAAATCGCGAAGTGGCCGAAAAACTCTTGATTTGCATCCGCAACTACAAGCAATATCTGAAGCAGTTCGCAGGCAGCTTTGACGACAACCCGACACCCGGTAACAAAGCCGGCGGCCTGAGCAACATTCTCGAAAAATCTTTAGGCGCGGTAGCCAAGGGCGGCACTTCTCCGCTTGTAGATGTTTATGAATATGCCGAACGGGTGAGCGCGTCCGGCTTCGCGTTCATGAATACGCCGGGTTACGATCCGGTCTCGCTCACCGGGCTCGCCGCGGGCGGTTGCAACGTCATCGCATTCACCACGGGTCGCGGAAGCGCCATCGGATTTCCTACGGTTCCTGTTATCAAGATCGCCACCAACAGCCAGACCTTCCGCCAGATGTCCAATAATATGGACGTCAACGCCGGCACCATCGCCGATGGTGACAAAAGCGTTCAGGGGGTCGGCGCGGAAATCTTCAGCTTGTTATTGGAAGTCGCCTCAGGCCGCAAAACCTGCGCCGAGCGCCTCGGGCATCAGGAATTCGTACCTTGGCGGATCGGGCCGGTTTTGTAATCAGGGCTTGCGTTCCTGCTCCGCCGGTTGCTCGAGCCGGCGCAGCAGACGGTTGAGCCAACTCTTGCCTTCCACGGCGGATCCGCCCTCACCAATTCGCTCGCCGACGCGCATTTCCTTCCAGTCATACGCGAATTGGCAACCGCAATCCAAACAAACCACGTACGGTTTGCCCGTCGGGACCCCGGTTTTGCCCATCGGCGTCATGGGAAGCGTGAGCCTTTTATGCGAGCAGCGAAACAATAAGCGGATCACGCTTTCAAGCATGTCGAAGACCCAGGGAGTTCGTTCTTCTGCAGGGATGCACTTCCGCTGTCTGGCAAGCGCAGTGCCAGAGCGGCAACCCCGCACGCCTCTCTGCACTTGCGGCTTTATGTAGAATTTTCGAATGACAGCGAATCGCGGGTTGGTGTAAAAACTACCGCCTGCCAGCCGCGCCAGAAATCCGTTAATCGACACACGCTCCACAATCATCCATCGACATAATGAACGGGCACCTCCACTCGGGTCAGCGCCCTACGCCTGTAGGGATTCGTACTCTGCCGTTCTAGGGCTGCTCGTCCTGAGGCTTAAGGCCGCCGCTTCTCTTGTGCGCGGGCGCCGGACAGAATGTCGGTCATGGCGTAATTGCCTTCGTGGCACGCATACTCGTATAACGCGCCGTCGCTGCGCGTCATCGGAATGTCCGCGCTCCAAGGCTTGGTGAAGGCAGTCGGATCGTCGATCGTGAACTGGTAGTCAATGGTGTTCGCATCGACGCGCTTGAACTTCTCCACCACGCGCAGATTTTCATCGGAACCGCGGAACCGCGTCTTACCGGTAAAGTTCGTGGTCTCCACCACCAGTGTGTCGCCTTCCCAATGCCCGCGCGGATCTCCCATCCATTGCCGAATCGTCTGCGGGAGATGCGGGCGGCCGTCCGTTGGAATGACGCGCGCGTCGTGAATCATCTCTACCAGGATCGAGACATATCCAGGCCCTTGCACGATCTGGTAGTTGTTGTTGTACGGACCGGGCACCATGGGCGGCCCCGCGGTTCCCCATAAGATGCACCGTTCGGCCAGCGACCGGCTCTCCGGACCATCGGCCGGATGCTCTCTCGCAGAAGCCGCCGCATCCTGCTGATGCTTCTGCGCCGCGGGCGTCATTGGCGGCACTCGGCCGTCCGGTGGATCGACCACCAGGGAACTGCGCCGCGTGCCCACCACTTTAGTGCCGCGGTCGAACCAGAACTGATTGTAGGCGCCCGGATCGCCCGGAAGCGGCGCGCGGTCCACCCTGCCTTCCGCTGCCTGCTCTTCTAACGCCGCGGCCTCGCTGTCCGAGAGAACGGCCTTTCCAGATAATGCGGCCGGACGTTCGAAGGGGGTAATGGTGGCATTGGTCCAGACGCCTTGCAGATCGGGATGGCCATCGGGGGTGCGCGGAGCAGTCCAGGCCCTTACTGGCGCCTTCCTGGTAGGAGAGGGCGGCTTCTGTGCAAACACCTCCGCTGCGAACAAGAGGAATGCACCGCCGCCCATCGTAAAGAACAACCGAGGGCTCATGTAGTCCGCAGGCTCACGCCTGCCGGTGTTTTATTTCGACTCCGGAGCGCCTTCACCCGGGCTCTGGTTGCCAATGAACAATTTGCGGCCATCGGGGAACGTCACATCGCGTCCGTTAGCCCGGTTGGATCCGTCTTTGGCCTGGTAGCCGTCGACCACGATCTCGGTCCCGGCCTGCAGCGAATCCTTGGTGAAGCCGCGACGCAGCAGCGTGTTCGGCGTGCCGCCTTCCACCATCCAGTTGGTCATTGTGCCATCCGGATTCTTCACGTCGAGATGGATCCACGCATGCGGGTTGATCCATTCCATCTTCGTGACCTTGCCCTGCAGTTTGACCGGCTTTTTGGCGTCGAATTCCGCCGCAAACGCGTGATGCCCCCAAACCGGCACCGCGGCCAGAAGCAAACCGGCTCCCGCCACAACTAACGCTAGTTTCGTTCTCATGTGCAAGCTCTCCTTACCTACTTCGCTCGTTGCTTCGATCCCTTTTGGGCAGCTTCTTCCGCTCGTGCCCCGCGCAGGATATCGGCCAAGGCGTAATTCCCCTCGTGACAAGCATACTCGAAAACCTGACCGTCTGCTCGGGTCATTGGAACTTCCGCTTTCCAGGTTCGCGTAAACGTAGTCGGATCGTCCACCGTGAACTCATAGCTGATCGTATCCGGACCCGTCCGCGTGAAGCGCTCCGTCAGATGCAGATTCTCGCTCGACCCGCGGAAATTGCTCTTCTCCGAAAAATTCGTCGTGTCCACCACCAGCGTGTCGCCTTCCCAGTGGCCGCGCCCGTCGCCCATCCATTGCCGGACATCGGAGGGAACGTGCGGGCGGCCGTCCAGCGGAATGATCCGCGCGTCATGGATCATCTCATGGAGGATCACCACGTACCCGGGCGTCTGCACGATTTGAAAATCGTTGTTGTAGGGACCGGGCAGCATCGGCAGTCCGCGCGTGAGGCAGCGCACCCACAGATTCTGATATTCCGGGCCATCGGTCGAATGCAGCCGCTGCTCGGCGGCAGCCTGCGCTAACCTTTTTTGCGCTTCCGGAGTCAGCGCCGGAACTTTGCCGTCGGGTGGATCGATGATCAGCGACGTCCGGCGGCTGGCGATCACCTTGGTGCCGCGGTCGCGCCAGAATTCATTGTACGACCGCGCGACGTCAGCTTCCGGACCGCCATCGCGGCGATCGCCCGTAATATTGGCGAAGGTCCGCTTCTCGTATTCGGCCGCTTCCTGTTCGGTGAGATAGGGTTTGTTGGCGAGGTCGGCCGGGCGTTCCAACGGCGTCAGCGTCGTGTTCGACCATGTGCCCTGCAGATCAGGTTGTCCGTCCGGCGTATGGGGCACTGTCCAGGTCTTGGCCTCAGCCTTCGCTTTCGCCGCCACCGTCGAACCCTGGCACCATGCCGGCGTCGCGCACATCACCGCCATCGCGGCAACCGCGAGGGTCCTTAGCTGATCAAACATGGACCGGCCTCCTGTTTTACTTCGATTGTTTTTTCGCGGCTTCTTCGGCGGCTTGCCGCTCCACGGCGCGCGCGCCGCTCAGGTTGTTCGCCATGCCATGGTTGCCCTCCTGGCAGGCGTATTCGTAGATCTGGCCGTCGCCCTTGGTCCAGAACGTCTTCGCGCTCCACGGCTGGTCCCATGTGTGCGGATCGTCCACCGTAAACTCGTATTGCAGCGTGTCGTCAGCCAGGCGGGTGAACCGTTCGACCACGTGCAGACTCGCGCTCGATCCCTGGAACGCCGTCTTGTCGGTGAAGTTGGTGGTATCGACCACCAGCGTATTGCCTTCCCAATGCCCGGTAGAATCGCCCAGGTACTGGCGTATGTTCGCCGGAACGTGTGGCCGGTTGTCGGTCGGAATGATCCGCACATCGTGGATCATTTCCTGCTCGATCGCCACATAGCCCGGGCCCTGGACGATCTGGACGTTGCTGTTGTATCCCGGCGACAGCATCGGCGGCCCTTCGTTAGGCCAAACAATGCAGCGCTCGCTCAACGGCCGCGTCTCGGGACCGTCCCACTGATGTTCACGAGTGAAGGCGGTGCGCTCCGCCGCACGCTTCTGCGCTTCGGCAAGCCGCGGAGGTATGCGGCCATCCGGCGTGGTCACCAACGAGGTCCGGTTGTCTTCGGCCATCTTGGTATGGCTGCGGTCGAGGCCGTACTGGCTAAGGTCATAATGCACATCGGCTGCGGTGCCCGGCACTGGCGCCGTTCGCGCCGCGCGCCCCCCACGCCCTTCCGCTGGCCGCTCGAGAGGTACGTTCGTGGCGTTCGACCAGACTCCCTGCAGATCGGGTGTCCCGTCCGGATTGTGAAGCGGTCCCGCCGCCTTGCTCTCGGTCACCTTCGCCGCCGCCGCGGTTTTCGAGACGGATACCGGTGTTTGCGCGAACGCGGTTGATATCGAAAAGCCAACGGCGCACACGGCCGTCGGTAAAGTCAGGGCGCGATAGGAATGACGCATCAGAACACTCCTTTACGGGTTGGCTCTGGGCTGCTTACGCAGCGGTCCATACAACAATTCTTCCACGAATTCGACGCACTTGAATTCCAGCAACTGTGCGTTCTTCTCCACGTGACGGTACAGCGGCATACTGATCTTCCAGGGCCGCGCGAACACGTTCTTGTCGTCAATGGTCGCCTCGTAGTTCATAGTCTCCGGACTACGGGGTGTGTAGCGCTCCACGACGTGCAGCGCGTCGCTATGGTAATCGCCCACACGGTCGAGCCAGCTGTCTTCATTGAAACCGGTGACATCGATTACCAGCGTGTCTCCTTCCCAACGCCCGTTCGACCATCCCATCCAGCTATCGGCCGGCGACTTGGTCGGCTTATCCATATTAATGACGCGCACGGCCCCGGCGTATTCGTAGCTGAACATGATGGTCTTGGTCGACTGCACAATCTGAAAGGGATAGGGCATATAAGTGGCGCGTGGCACGCCCGGGAGGTAACACTTCACCTCGGGATCATCTTTCAACCGGTTTGCGTAATTCTGGTCCTTTTTAGCTTTTGCCGCAGGCAGGTAGGGGATATCGTCACCTCCGTCGATCACACCCAGCCCGGGAGGCATTGCGTCTTCGGACCCCAGCGCCACCACCCGGCCCATCGCCGCGGCGTGCCCGCGCAGGTCCCAGTTGGCGGTGTTCATCGCCTGCCAGATCCCGTTTAGATTCGGATGGTTATCCGACATTCGCGGCGCCCGGTACGGCGTTGTTTGAGCGGCGCCCGGTAAAGCCGCGAGCGTGAACAGGGCCACCGCGCCTGCCATTCCGGCGCTTCTTAAATTCTTTCGCATCTTGATCGATCCCTCCCCAGTTGCAACCCCTGTTTCCACTGCCCAGCAGACCGGTTAACAGGTTACATTTAAACGATTTTGAAGTCAAGGAAGGGAGCTGTTAATGGTATATAATCGTCGAACCGGGAGGCTCATGTGAGAGCTGCCTTTTTGTCCCTCGCAGGGATAGCGCTATTGTCCGCGCCCGTTTTCGGGCAGTGGACCGATTTGAAAACCTCCGGGGTTCCCCGAACACCCGACGGCAAAGTGAACCTTGCCGCGCCAGCCCCGCGGACTGCGGACGGCAAGCCGGACCTGAGCGGCATCTGGCAGGCCGGAATGGCTGGCCCGGCCGGACAATACGGTTACGATTACAATGTCGCCCAGAACCTGCCGCCGGACTCGTTGACACCCTGGGCCCAGACGATTCGTCAGCAGAGAGTCCAGGATTTCCGGAAAGACAGTCCGCTCGCGCACTGTCTTCCGGTCAGCGTGCCCTTCCTCAACTTTCGCGGTCTTTCCCGGATCGTGCAGACTCCCGGACTGATTGTGATCCTGTATGAATCTCCCAACAGCCCTCATCGCACGATATTTATGGACGGCCGCGCGCTGCCCCGCGATCCGAATCCCACTTGGCTCGGCTATTCCGTCGGGCATTGGGAGGGGGACACTCTCGTGGTCAATTCGATCGGTTTCAATGACAAGGGTTGGCTCGACGTGGGAGGCAACCCGCAAACCGAATCCCTGCGGCTTACCGAGCGTTTCCGGCGCGCCGATTTCGGACACTTGCAACTGGAAGTGACTTTCGACGATCCCAAGACCTTTACGAAACCATTTACGCTCCAGATGCTGAAAACTTACGCCGCGGACACGGAAATATTCGAGGACGTCTGTGAAAATGAGCGCGACAACGCGCATTTGACCAGTGGGGTTAAAGTGGCTCCGGAAGTTCTTGCTCAGTACGCGGGCCTCTATCAGCTGCCGGGGCGCGAGGCCGTCGTCTCGATCTCCGGTGATCAGTTGATTGTCAAAGACAGTGCCTATCCCAAGGATCAATTGTTCGTGGCCCGCTCACAGAATGAATTCCTGTCGAGCGTGAGCGAAACCACCATCGCGTTCACTAAAGATGGCGCGGGAAGGGTCACAGAATTCACGCGAACGATTGGAGGCAAGAGTGAGAAAGCCGTGCGCGGCGGCAGCGTCGCTCAAAGATAGCCGAGCCGTTAAGCAATCACCGCGTCTGGCTGTTGAACCACGGCCTTGCTGCCGCGCAGCCGGTCCAGATATACGTAAATCACCGGCGTGATGTACAGGGTCAGCAACTGTGACACCACCAGCCCGCCGACTACGGCCAATCCCAACGGCTGGCGAGCGTCGCCGCCTTCGCCATACCCCAGAGCGATTGGCAACGTCCCAAACAGGGCCGACATCGTGGTCATCATGATCGGACGGAACCGCAACAGGCAGCCCTCGTAAATCGCCTGACTGGCGGATTTCCCGTCCACGCGCTGCGCCTCGAGCGCGAAATCGATCATCATGATGGCGTTCTTCTTAACCACGCCGAACAGCATGATCAGCCCCACCAGCGCGAACAGGTCCAGCTCCCGATGGAACAGTCGCAGGGTCAACAGCGCGCCAAACACAGCCGACGGCAGCCCCGACAATATCGTGATTGGATGAATGAAGCTTTCGTACAAGATCCCCAGGACCATGTAAATGGTCAGGATCGCCACCAGCAGCAGAATGGAGAGTCCCCGGAAGCTGCGTTCGAATTCCCGCACGGTGCCCTGAAAGCTGACATTAATGGTGGCGGGCATCTGCATGTCGCGCACCATGTTGTTGACCGTCGTGGCTGCGTCTCCCAACGCCAGGCCCGGCGCGAGATTGAACGAAATGGTCGCCGAGGGGAGCTGCCCGAAATGGTTCACCGACAAGGGACCGGTGGTGCGCGTGACATGAGCCAGTGATTGCAACGGAACCAGCGGCCCCTGCGAGGAGTGAACGTAGAGCTTTGAAAGCGTGTCCGGCGAGTCCTGATACTCGGGCGCCACCTCCGTAATCACCGAGTATTGGTTCGCCTGGGTGAAGATCGTCGAAACCAGGCGCGCGCCATAAGCCGAGAACAGCGCGTCCTCGATCTGCTGCGCGGAGATTCCCAACGAATTGGCGCGATCGCGGTTGATATCCACCAGCAACTGGGGGCTGCGGATCTGCAGGTCGGTATTCACATCCAGGATGCCCGGCAGAGTTTGCATCTTCGCAGTCAGGCGCGGCACCCAGGCGTAAATCTCCTGGAGATTGGCGCTCTGCAATACCATCTGGTACAGCGCGCGGATGTTTTGCCCGCTCAGCGTAATAGCGGGCGGATTTTGCAGGAACACCTGGATCCCCGGGATCTGCGCGAGCTTGGGGCGTAATTCGGCCAGCACCTGCTCGGCGCCCAGTGGCCGCTGCTTGCGCGGCTTCAGCGTCAGAAAAGTGATGCCTTGGTTCGTGTCCCCGGAACTTACATAAATATGATCGATATTCGGATCGCGCTCCACCATCTCGGCAATTGCCTTCTGATGCCGCGCCATGGCCAGGTAGGAGATGTCCTGGCTGGCCAGTGTTTGCCCGGTCAGATAGCCCGTGTCGGTGCTGGGAATGAATCCGGTGGGCGAGGTCAAGAACAGATACACAGTGCCGCCGAGCATAGCAACGGCGATTACGAGAGTCGCGAATCGGTGGTGCAGCGCGGCGCGCAGCGTGCGTTCGTACCCTCGCGCCAGCACCGAAAAGCCGCGGTCGAAAGCGCGATACATCGCCCCATGGCGCTCCGCCGGCTCGTATCGCAGAAAGCGGCTGCAGAGCATGGGAGTGAGCGTGAGGGAAATGAAACCGGAGATGAGAATGGCGACAACAATGGTGATCGCGAACTCGTGCAGCAAGCGGCCGACCAGTCCGCCCATGAACAGCACCGGGATAAATACGACCACCAGCGAAATCGTCATCGATAAGATCGTAAAGCCAATCTCGCGTGACGCCTCCAGCGCCGCCACCATTCCGGGCTTCCCCATTTCGCGGTGGCGGACTATGTTTTCGAGCATCACGATAGCATCGTCCACGACGAATCCCACCGACAGTGTCAGCGCCATCAGGGAAAGATTATTCAGGCTGTAGCCAAGCAGGTACATGGCCGCGAACGTGCCGATAATCGATAGCGGAACGGCGGCGCCGGGAATCATGGTCGCCGTGAGGTTCCGCAAGAAAACAAAGATCACCAGCACCACCAGCACCATGGTCATCAGCAGTGTCAATTTCACGTCGTTGACCGACGCGCGGATCGGCTCAGACCGGTCCATCTCGACTACCAACTGGATGGCCGGCGGCAGTTCGGCGCGGAACAGCGGCAACATAGCCATCACGTTTTCCACGACCTGAACCGTGTTCGTGCCGGGCTGGCGCTGGACGGCCATGAGAATCGACCGGTCGTTGTTGAGCCAGCCGAAATTCTTATTGTTCTCCGTGGAGTCAATGACGCGTCCGAGTTGCTCCAGCCGAACCGGCGACCCATTGCGCCACGCCACCACCACTGGCCGGTACATGGCGGCGTTCATCAGCTGGCCGTTCGCCAATACCTGAAACGACTGCTTGGACCCATACAACTTGCCCGTCGGCAAATTCACATTGGCCGATTGAATCGCCTTCTGCACATCATCGATGCCAATGCCCCGCGAGACTAATGCGTCGGGATTCAGTTGAACCCGTACCGCGTATTTTTGGGGACCATAAATCTGAACTTGCGCGACCCCGCTGGCCATCGAGATGCGCTGCGCCATCAGCGTTTCCGCGTATTCGTCCACCGTATACAAAGGAAGAGTGTCGGACTGGAGTCCCAGGAGCAGGACCGGCTGTTCGGCCGGATTCGTCTTTTGAAAAGAAGGCGGGCGCGGCATTTCGGGCGGCAGTGTCCCGCCGGCCTTGGCGATGGACGCCTGCACATCTTGCGCCGCCGCGTCGATGTTGCGATCCAACGCGAACTGGATCGTGATGGAGGTGCTGCCCTGTGAGTTGCTGGAACTCATCGAGTCGATTCCGGAGATCGTTGAGAACTGGCGCTCGAGCGGCGTCGCCACTGCGGAAGCCATGGTCTCCGGAGTCGCGCCGGGCAGGCTGGCGCTTACCTGAATAGTCGGAAAATCCACGCTGGGCAGCGCGGCCACCGGCAGCGCACGATACCCGACGAGTCCGAACAGGAGGATGGCGAAGCTGACCAGCGCGGTCATCACCGGCCGTTCGATGAATATGCGCGAAATGTTCATCGCGGCTCCTCCCGCATGGCTCTCATAACGTCCCTGAATCGATGTTGCCCGCCGGTACGGGCCGAATGCGGGCGCCAGGGAACAGTCGTAGTTGGCCGTCGGTCACCACCGTCTCCCCAACTTCGATTCCTTTGTCGATCACCAACCTGTTGCCCTGAGCCATCCCCACCGTTACGGGCCGCGCCTCTACCGTCTGATCCGGTTTGACCACATAAATGATTTGGCCCCGCTGACTGGGCTGCACGGCTTCGGCGGGAACGACCACTGCGTTCCGTTCCGTCCCCAGCTGCAGCGACGCATCTACGAACTGCCCCGGCCACAACAACCGATTCGTGTTTGTGAAACTGGCCTTCAGACGCACAGTCCCGGTGGTCGTATCGACCGAGTTATCGATGACGGTCAGGACTCCGGCCGCTTTGTGCTTCGGGTCGTCTTGCAGCGATACCGACACGGGAAGCTGCCGGTTCGCAGCGCTTGCGCGGATGGCAGCCAGGTGTTGCTCGGGGACGCCGAAGCTGACCCAGATTGGCTCCAGCCGGTGAATGATCACCAGCGGTGTGTTGCTGTTGGCCGCCACCAGGTTGCCTTGATGGACTTGCAGGTTCCCGGCCCGTCCGCTCACTGGCGAGTGGATTTCACAATAGCTCAGGTTCAATTTCGCCGTGTCGATCGCAGTCCGATCGCTCTCGACCGAGGCCCGGGCACTCTCGATGGCGGCCTGGTCGGCGCCAATAGAGGCGCGGTTGGCTTCGGCGGCTGCGGTGGTTTGCTCGTTCTGCGATTTGGAAACGACGCCTTCTTTCGCCAGTTGCGCGTAACGCTGGGCATCGGCCTGCAGGCTCTTCGATTGCGCGCTATCCCGCGCCAGGTTCGCCTCCGCCTGGCTGAGCAGGGCGGTATCGCGCTGCAACGAAGTCTCTGCCTGCCGGAGGGCCTGCTGGTACGGGCGCGGATCGATCTCAAACAGCAAGTCCCCTTCTTTCACGTCGCCGCCTTCGCCGAATGCGACTCGGATCAACGTGCCCCCGATCTGCGATTTAACTTGAATCACCGCGGAAGGTTCCACCGTGCCGACGGCACGCACCTCGACGGCAACCGACTCCCGAGTAGCCGTCGCCACACTCACTGGGACCGGCGGAGGGGGTCCGCCGGAGGACACTTTTGTCGAACTGCACCCGCTGAGCCAGGCAGCCACTACCGCGGGTATCAGCAGCGCCAGGTAGACATTAGAGGACAATATTCCAAGATTGTATCCGAGCCGCGTAGCCGCTGCAGGTCAGGCCTGCTTGCGGCACGCGCCTCACGCTGGCGAAGAGAAGGGGCATATAATATCCAAGTTGACTTTCCACTCTCATTTGAAGGGATACATCAGCACATATGAGGTTTAGCATTTTCGCAGCCCCTGCAATGCTTATTGCCGGGCTGATCGGCGCCGGCATGGCAGTTGCTCAACCCGCGGCGCCAGAGAAACCCCTCATGGCGGACCAGGTTTTCAAGAACATCCAGGCGCTCAAGGGCCTCTCGGTCGACGATTTCATGGAGACCATGGGTATTATGACCGCTGCCCTTCAATTCGACTGCTCCGATTGTCACGCCAACGCCGGCACCGATCGCGTCGATTGGGCGGCCGATACGCCGCGCAAGCGCACCGCGCGCCGCATGGTCACGATGGTTCAGACAATTAATAAAGACAATTTTGCCGGCCGCCAGATGGTCACCTGCTGGACCTGCCATCGCAATCGCGACCGCCCGCTGACCACGCCCACCATGGAAGCGATCTACGGCATGCCATCGCTGGAACCCGACGATGTTCTCGTAACTCCTCCCGGCTTGCCTTCCCCGCAGTCGATTCTCGATAAATTCATCGAGGCGTCCGGCGGCGCCCAGAAGTTGGCGGGCCTCACCAGTTTTGTCGCACGCGGCACCAGCGTCGGCTTCGGCGGATTCGGCGGTGGCGGCGATGTCGAAATCGATGCCAAGTTCCCCGACAAGCGCGCGACAATTATCATTTTCAAAGCGGAGACCAACCGCGGCGACCAGATCCGCACCTATGACGGCAAGACCGGCTGGGTGCGCACTCCGCTCAATGTCGTCGGCGAGTACCAGTTGAGCGGCAGCGATCTCGATGGCTATCGCTTCGACGCGCAGCTCTCATTTCCCGGCCAGATCAAACAGATTCTCACCAATATCAAGACCGGCCCGCCGACCTCCATCACCGATCTTCCAGGCCCATCCAGTCAGACCTCGCTGCAGGATGTGGCGTTGGGGCAGAGCCACAGTGTCGATGTTGTCCAGGGCACCGGTTCCCGAGGTTTGCTGGTCACTTTGTTCTTCGACCGCGATACGCATCTGCTTTTGCGCGAGATCCGCTACGGCGCCGGCCCAATTGGCCGCGTTCCCACGCAGATCGACTACGCCAATTATCGCGACGTCAACGGGATCAAGCTGCCGTTTCAGATCACCTATGCCTGGCTCGACGGCCGGGATTCGATTGTGCTAAACGATATCAAGACCAACGTCCCGATTGACGACAAGAAGTTCGGCAAGCCCGCGCCGTTGAAAAAGTAACGCCGGCGGCCTTGGCCCGTTCTGCCTCTTGCCGCCGGCGCCCACAGTGCGCGTCCTCGCCTCAATGGGCGATTGTGTCGAGGAGCCAGATCGCTCCCAATACGCATCCGGCGGCGAGCAGGATCCCCAGAGTGACTACGACCTGCTTGCCGATTCCCGGACGCTTTGCCTCATTGGTTTGTGAAGAATCGATCCGCTCCCCGGTCATGCGATCCTCCCGGCGGCGATAGCGTAGCCCTCTTCCGGTATCCCAACCGAACCGGCGGCCGTCTGAGGTGTCGCCACACGCAAAACTGGACAAGCCGATTCGGCCGCCAGAATCGCTTCCCGAAGATTACTGGTCACCAGCAACCCCATCGCCTTGCTTTGAATGACACGGCCGATCACTGCGCTCTGCGAGCCCATCTCGACGGCTACTTCGGCCGGCGGAAAAAATCGCCGCAGCAGTTTGTCGATCCGTCCCTTGGCGCGGGACAAGATGGCCTCGCGCCCCGACTCATCCCGTAGTAGAACCAGCGGCCGGTCCCGCGGCACAGGGACTGCCTGAATCACCGTAAGGTCCGCTCTCAGGTCGCCGCTGATGTTCTCGGCTTCCCGAAGGACATATTCATCCAAGTCGTCGTGAGCTAGCGCGCAGCCGACGCGGCGCGCAAACATTCCCGAAGCCGGGCTGCCTCCGCCCGAGTTCCACCCGAGCCAGACATGGCAGGGTGCTTCGGCAAGGATCTGATCGGCCACCGAGCCGATCCGCACTCCGCGCAGCCCGGAAGAACCGCAAGCCGCGATCGCAATCAAGTCCACGGAGTGCGCCCCCGCGTATTCCAGGACTCGCTCTCCGGCTGCGCCTCGCTCCAGCCGGCAGCTCACATGACGGCTGCCGATTTGACGGGCGATCGTCCGCGTCTGGCCCATCAGGCGCTCCAGCTCCTGTGTCCTTCCTGGCCATTGCTTCGCTTCGATCACATGCAACAGCGTAACTTCGACACCCCAGTATTCAACCATCCTTCGAACCGTAGGAACCAATGACTGGCATCCCGCGGAAAAATCCACTGCAAATAACACGCGGCGGATCGTAGACATCTCGTCCTCCTCTTCTGTTTTTATGGATCAACTTGTCATAGCCCTGCGCGCGCACACTGCGGCTGTCCGCGCAGGCAGTACGGAGAGGAACTACAGAGAGACGGGAGGCGATCGACCGCCTGACTCAACGACGGCGCCCCGCAAGGGGCTGCGGGAAGACTTGTTCCTATGTTCAAAACGAGGTAACCCGGCCCCCACCCCTGGATGGGGCGCGCCAATCGTCGCCATCGGATGCTGGACGGGCGCGGCGGCGCTCGACAGCGAGGGTTGCGATGGAAATAGCCGCGCGAGGTGGCGTACGTGCTGGAATGTGTGCCATGGCTGGCCGTGGTTGGACCACAGCGCGGAGCTGGACACCAGGCTCGCCAATAACACGGCACAGACCAGAACCAGAACGGTTAAGCTGTGGCGAAATTTGAGTAGACCCAGCACAATCACCTGGATTAAGGTTACTTAATGTATACCAGGACCCGCGGATGACTCAATAGGACTGGTCAAAAGATAGCGATGTTTATTCCAAATCCGGCGGCGTCTCGCGCGCAATCCACGAATCGTAGTCCTCATATCCGACGCGCTGCTGCTGCGTGCGCAGCCGCTGTTCAATCGCCGCGATCTCCGTGTCGGAAAGCGACGGCAGGCTCTCAATGCGCTCTTCCACCGCCCGCGCCTGCGCCGCCCCGCGCGCTTCCGCCGCCGCATACAGCGCCACGTAATCCGCGCTGCCCTCGCCCACGCCGATATAATTCTCAATCAGCCGGTTCGTGACTTCCTGGCTGTGCACCAGCGACGCGCGAATGTTGCCTTTCCCGGTAACCACGTTTCCAACCCCGAACACGCGATCGCTCCCGGTGTATTGCGGCAGAGCTTCTTCCTTGAACGTGTAGTATTCGCCGTTCATTGCGATGCCCGCAATCACTTCCGGCACTGAACCAATCGACGAGATCACCAGCGGCGCCCGGAGCTCCTGTTCCGAACCGGGTATCGGCGCAGCCTTGCGGCCATCCACCTTCGTCTCAGCCACTTTCAGGCCCACCAGCCGCCCGCCTTCCACTATCGGCCCCAGCACCATGCGCCGGTCCTGCACGCGAAACAGGTATTTATCGCGCGCCAGGCGCAGCATCTTCTGCCGTACCCCTTCGGTTCTGGCAATCTGTTCCGGCGTCGCGTTGTCAGGAGGCTGCGCCAGCGGCATATCCTGCTCGCGGCGGCGATAAATCAACAGACAGCCTTTCACGCCCAGCGACTCGGGCTCGACACCGTGCAGCTTGCACATGGCCGGGATGCCCTTCTTCTCCAAATCATGCATGTCGGCCTGGATGCCGCGGCCTTTCAAGGCGCGTTCGTAGTTTTCGAGCTGCAGGATCTTTACGACGTCGATGGACGCCAGCCCCCCGCCCACTACCAGCGTTTCATCGGGAGCTTCATATCGGGGCCCCGAATAGCTCTTCTCATTTCGATGGTTGTACCAATAGATGAACGGGTTCTGGTAAATCAGGCCCTTGCCAACAAAGGCCCCTTCCCCCTCGATTCCCAACTCGCGGTCACGCCACGCCCCGTTGGCCAGAATGACAGCCGAAAAACCCCAGTTCTGCACCAGATCATCGAACTCCACCTCCCGGCCCAGTTTAGTGGCGGGCACGTACATGATGCCTGCTTTCCTCATCCGGGCGTCAATCCGGCTGTATTCCTGCTTGCGCTGCTCTACATGCCAGCGCGGCAGACCGTCTTCAATCTTTCCATACGGCCTCTTATTCTGTTCGATCACCGCCACTCGCGTGCCGCGGTCCGCCAGGATCTCCGCCGCCACCGATCCCGCAATCGCCCCTCCGATGATCGCCACAAAGTGTTGTCCGTTCCCAGCCATGACCAGTTAACACTCCTCCAGACTCACTCTCGAAATGATATCTAAAGGAGGAAGGTTGGGGCGGAACCCGGTCCGCAGCCGGCCCCGCGGCTGCCCTTTCGACAAAAAGGCGGGTTCGCGGACGCGTGGTCCCGCCGCAATTCGAGGCAGTTCCTAGCTCTTACGCGTGCGCCCGTTTCGGCCGCTCAATGGACCAATCCGCTCCTCGCCGGGCCCGGATCGCCGCGAAATCGAATTTCGCGAAAGCGTCCTCGTTTTCAATCAGTGTCAGTTCCCATAGCGGGAAGAAGTCTTCGCCGATGCTCAAGCCTTCCAACCCCCCATGGAGTCCGTACACAATTTCATGAGATGCGTCCACACCGAGTCTCCGAAGTTCTTCGGCAATCTGCGCCAGATCGTCGTGGATCATCGCGCGCCTCCACTCTTCGCGGTCAAACCGCACACCGCAAGTTCCTTGCCATGTTATCCCGGCCGGTTGGGAGGCCCGGCCGTATTAGTTATGGAACTCCGTTACATTAATTCCGCAATGAAGTCCTTCGCCACCACCGGCGCAATGCCCAGCCTCCGATGCGCCAGCGGTTCGCCTTCGTCCAGAATCGGCTCCGACTCATGCAGCGACGGGAGATCCGTGCGCTGGAAGAACTTGCCGATTGGAATCTCTTCGCCCCAGATCTGCGACTTCTCCATCGCTCCGATCCAGTTCCCCGGATCATAGGAGGAATCCTCCTCCAGTTTTTTGACCCGCTGCTTGAACCAGGGGTACGTGTTGTCGTGATTGTACGTCACACACGGGCTGAACACGTCGATGAACGCGAAGCCCTTGTGCCGGATCGCCTGCTTGATCAGATCGGTCAGGTGCTTCTGCTCGCCGCTGAATCCGCGCGCCACGAACGTCGCGCCCGCGGCAAGCGCCAGCGTGATCGGGTTGATTGGCCCCTCCACGCTGCCGAATGGCGTACTCTTGGTTTTCATCCCCAGGCGGCTGGTGGGTGATACCTGCCCCGTGGTGAGTCCATAAATCTGGTTGTCCATTGCCAGGTACACCAGGTCCACATTCCGCCGCATGGTGTGGATGAAGTGATTGCCGCCGATACCGAATCCGTCGCCGTCGCCCCCCGTCACCACAACGGTGAGCGCGTGATTTGCCAGCTTTACCCCGGTTGCCACCGCCAGCGCGCGCCCGTGCAGCGTGTGCATGCCGTACGTGTTGATGTAGCCCGGCAGGTTGGAGGAGCAGCCTATGCCACTGATGGTCACAATGTTGCGCGGCTCCACCTGCAATTCGACCACCGCTTTCTGCAGCGCGGCGAGCACTCCGAAATCGCCGCATCCCGGACACCAGTCCGGGTCCGCTTTTCCTTTTAACTCCGGAAGCGTGATTTGTTTCAAACCAGTTGTCGTCGTCGCCATATGCCTTTCCTCAAACCATGATTTCGTGCATGGGAACCGACAGCTTGGTTCGCCCGCTCAGTTGTTCTTTTACCGCCTCCACAATGTGATGCGGCATAAAAGGTTCGCCATCGTACTTCCGGATGTTGCCATCGGGAACGAAGCTCGTTTCGCTGCGGAGATAGCGCGCAAACTGGCCGCTGAAGTTGTTCTCCACGATAATCGTGCGTTTGGCGGATTTCAGGATTTCCACGATGCGATCGCCGTGCAGCGGCACCAGCCACCGGATCTGAAGCTGGTTCGCCGTGATGCCTTCTTCGTTCAGCATCTCTACCGCTTCTTCAATCACGCCCTGCGTGGAACCCCATCCGATGAGCGTGACCTCGGCTTCCGGCGAACCGGACAGTTCCGGCGGCCTCACCGACGCCTCGATGCCGGCGATCTTCCGTTGGCGCTTCTCCATCATCTCGCGCCGCTTGACCGGGTTCGTGAACTCGTCGCTGATCAATACGCCGTCTTCCTGGTGTTCATCGGTAGCCGCCGTGTGCATGTGCCCCGCGACGCCCGGTATGGCGCGCGGAGAAACGCCGCTTTCGGTGAACAGGTAGCGCTTGTAGCTGTCGCCGCCATTCTGTTCCGCGGAGGTGATCAACTCGCCCCTGTCGATGTCGACGCTAAAATTCAGCTGCTCCGGATCGATAGCCGTGGTGCCTTCCGATAGCAGCAGGTCGGTGAGTACGATGCCCGGACATTGGTATTTGTCTGCCAGGTTGAACATCTCGGGAATGAGCTTGAAGCAGTCCGCCACATCGAGAGGCGCGGCGATCGCTCGGGGATAATCGCCGTGTCCCGCGCCGAGCATCTGCCACAGGTCGCCTTGTTCCGTCTTGGTCGGCACGCCGGTGGATGGACCCGCTCGTTGCACATCAATTACCACAACTGGTGTTTCGATCATTGCCGACATGCCCAGCCCTTCGGTCATGAGAGCAAAACCCCCGCCGGAGGTGGCGCACATCGCGCGACAGCCCGCGTGCGCCGCGCCGATGGCCATGTTGATGACGCCGATCTCGTCTTCCACCTGCCGCACCATAATGCCGGCTTTGCGCGCGTGCGTTGCCATCCAGTGCAGCACGCCCGTCGACGGGCTCATCGGATACGCACAATAGAATTTCACGCCGGCCGCCGCGCCGCCCATGGCCAGCGCCATATTTCCGGTGAGTACCGCCTTGGGACGCTCCGTCATCGGTACCGGGTGCGCGAACGCTTCGAAGTTCGTGGTGGCATACTGATACGCCGCGCGCGCAACTTCCACGTTCTCGGTCACCACTGCATCGCCCTTCTTCTTGAACTGCTGCGTCAAAACGTCTTCCAGCGGTTGAAAGCCGATCCCCATCATGTTGATGCCTGCGGCCACAGCCAGGGTGTTCTGTTCCACCTTGTTCCGGCTGTTCTTCGATAGCTCGCCCACCGGCAGCGGGCAGAGCCGGACCCCCTCGGGCACCGCGCCCGGTTTAATGCTGTCTCCGTTATATATGACTGCTGCGCCCGGCCCCAATAATCCGAGATGCCGGTCCATCGTGTCCTGGTTGAGTGTGATTAGTAGATCGATCCGGTCGCCCATATTGGTCACGGGCTCCGGACCGGTGCGGATCGTCAAAAACGTGTGTCCGCCGCGAATAATCGATTGATAAGCGTTGTAGGCGTTCAGGTACAGGCCGCGTCTCGCGAAAATCCGAGCGAAGATGTTACCCGGAGTCGCGACACCCTGTCCCGCGGCGCCCCCAATGGAAACCGCGAACGTGTACTTCATCCCGTTCTCCCCTCCCCCTCTAAGTCGCTATACAAAACGCTATGATGCCGGGTCTTTCATCGGGCGGCCGGCGTGCGCCGCGGGAGCGAACGATAAATTAGGTCTGCTAGTCTATCCCCGCGGCGCGCTCATGGCAAGCCCCATGCCAGCCCCATGTCAAGCCTCTTTAGAAATGTCCCCTTCCTTAGCTCGTTAGAAGTGTCCCCTTT
>CAZKQQ010000025.1:0-47026 GCA_964554945.1 uncultured Solibacteraceae bacterium
ATCCTTACGAAGTTCCGCCGAAAACTTTCCGGCGGCCCCAATGGCCGTGAAGTGGCGTTACCGGAAACTGCCTTGCCTGCCAATCTGGATGCAGCGCGTTCGTCGCGCCTGCCTGGGTCCTGTACGTTCCAATCGGAACAAGTTGTACTACGGCCTAACAAGCGATTGCGGCAACTCATTCCAAGTTCGCCCGTCCAGTTGCCGGCCGGTCCGCTTCTTGTTCACTCCTCCCCATTGCTTGAAAAAGAATGCCAGACCGGAGCGGAGGCATTGGTCCCGTATATCGGCCACCCACGCCGGATCCATCGGACGAGCTCCGGGACCGGATTCGCCGCCGACAATCACCCAGTCAATCCCGCGAAGACTGAGTTTCGGCAGGGGGCCAAGCAGTGGTTCGATCGAGAGGAATTTCACGTGCGCGCCGGTCTGGCGCAAGTGATCGATTCGTTCCCGATAATCGGCGTTCTCGACGCTCACACCCATCCAGATTTGTCGCGCCCATGCCAAATGATGGCTCAGTTCCGCCAGCCGATCCGCACGCTTGGTGAGCACCTGATATTGATGCCAATCCGCCACGCGCATGATGTGGAACACCCGCTGAATATAATCCAGCGGAACGTCCGCATGGAACAGATCGCTCATGGAGTTGACGAATATCCGTTTCGGACGTTTCCACTTTAATGGCAGTTCCAGCATCCGCGGCTGAAGGGTCAGTTCAAAACCATTGCTGTAGTTTTTCTGTCCCATCAGCTTCAACCGGTTCGCCAGACGTTCCGCATAGCAGTGTTTGCAGCCCGGACTGATCTTCGTACAACCTGTGACTGGGTTCCAGGTCGCGTCAGTCCACTCGATATGCGAATTGGTCGCCATCGCTAAGCTCCCTGCTCTGCGCGTACTTCTTGAAGATATCAGTGATTTGACTGGGATCTTCGTAAGGCGGCGGTCTTGCCGGGGACTCTGCCCACGGGGACTACGTCACGTCGAAGAGAGGGGGCTGCTCCGTGCGGTCGCGGTTCCGTGCCGGGACCTGAGATGGGCAGGTCGGAGACGTGCCCACTTACGGGGCTTTTACTGCGACGCGGGGCGGTGGGGTGGGATTACTTTGCCGTCTTCCAGTTCCACCTCATACGTGCCGCCGCCGCTGGAATACCAGAGCGTGCTTTTGGCGGGTCCGGTCGTTACCAACATCGATGGCGGGCCGAAGCGGCGGACCATTTCGTCGTAGGCCATGCCGGATTGGATTTGCTTGGGATCCTCATAAACCGGCGCGGCCGGTTGGGGTGTGGCCGACGCGGCGACGCCGGATGCGTCCGCGGACCGGCTGGGGCGCTCGCGGCGGCGAGTCTTGTGTGCGGCCGTGCGTTGCGGCGCGGATGAGGCGGACGCCGCCGTTCCCGCGTCAGCCCCGGCGGCCTTGCTCAGGTTGTCGAATACGCCGCTGATTCCCTGGGCGGCACTCCTTGCCGGAGCGGTGGTCGTGGCGGCACGTCCGGCTCCCAAACCGTATTCGGCGACCGCCTGCCCTACCGCGAGCGGGCAAACCGCGGCCAGCAGAAGAAATGCCAGAAACGCGAGCGTGAGATATCTCATCGGACCTGCACCCCCTCACCCGATTCTGGGGTCATGAGGCCCAAACTGGAAGCTTGTCAAATGTTAACGGGAGCTGAATTGGGGGGCGCCTGGCCCTGGGGTTTGACGCGTCGCGGCCCCAGCCCGGGAGAGAGTGCTATCCGAATGGAATGGCGCTCGGGGGATAACCGGATGAAGGGCTAGCGCTTCTTCGGAGCGGCGTCCTTCGGCTTCTCGCGCGCGGCGACTTCCGCGGCGCGGAATCTCGCGAGCCGGGAGATCAGGGTAATGGGGACGGGTTGGGAAAGCGGGAAACGGATCGTGCCCTTGCTGAGCAGGTACGGAGCAAGCTCTTCCTGAAACGCCGCGATCATGGAGCCTGTGGCAGGGTAGAGGGAGCAGTGCCGCTTCCAACCTGCGAAATAAAACACGGGCCTCCCGCGTAACGTGTAGGCGGGCATGTTATAGGAGATGACTTCCTCGCCTCCGGGCACTGCTTTGCGAATGGCGCGGCGCACGCGCTCGAGCGCTATCCGCACGGCGTCCGGTTGCGCAGCCAAGTACCGGTCAACGGATTGGAACGTGGACTTGCTCATATTCGCGGTTCTGTGCCGGACGGGGCAGGCCGGAGACCTGCCCCACGATAAAGGAGACGTCGGCGGAAAATGCGTCTGTCCCCATTTCAGGCGGCGGCGGCGCCCAGGCGCGGCTCGTCGGCGGAGGGACCGTACATGCCGGGGATCGCTACCTCGTTGAGACGCAGATAGACACCTAGCTGCGCCCGGTGGTGAATCAGGTGGTTCATGATCATGCTGCGCATGAGAACGGAGCGCGGCATTGACATCACGGGCTTGCCGCCGACCTGGAGCGTCCACGTCTTCTGCCAGTCGGCGTCGGTGGCAGCGGCGAGCTTCGTGCGCGCTTCGGCTACGCCACGATCGAATATCTGCAGCAGGTCGGCGCGCGAGGCGGCGGGTTGCGACTGCGCGTCGGCCGGCAGATCGAGGACTTCCTGCTCCAGCGTGAGTTTTACCCAGCCGGGCACCTCCGCCACATGAGAGGCGAGGCGGCCGAGAGTCATCGACTTGGCATGGGGTTGATAGTCGAGTTTGCCGTCGGGGACACACTCGAGCAGCTTGCGGGTGTTCTTCATCTCTTCTTCGAATTCCGGTAAGAGCGTTTGACTGAATGGCACGTTGTTGTCTCTCCTTACAGAAAGAACGATATCAGGGCTTGCGGACACATTCGGTCCTCAATTGGTGGGAGACTGAAAAAATGCTGGAGACGTCGGCGCGGCTGCTGCGGCTGCTATCGCTATTCCAGGCGCAGCGGTATTGGTCGGGCGCGGAACTCGCGGAGCGACTGGAGGTGACGGCGCGCACGCTCCGGCGCGATGTGGATAAGCTGCGGAGTTTGGGATATCCGGTGAATTCCACGGCGGGGACAGCGGGCGGGTATCAACTGGGGGCGGGCGCGACGGTGCCGCCGCTGCTGCTGGACGACGAAGAAGCGGTGGCGGTAGCGGTGGGGCTGCGGACAGCGGCGAGCGGGACCGTGACGGGGATCGCGGAAGCCTCGGTGCGCGCGCTGGCGAAAGTGCAGCAGGTATTGCCGGCGCGGCTGCAGCGGCGGGTGACCGCGTTAACCTCGTTTATCGAGCCGCTGGCGTATACCGGGCCGGTGGTGGATGCGGAGGTGCTGTCGCTGATCGCGGGGGCTTGCCGCGACTGCGAGAAGCTGCGGTTTCGGTATCGGGCGCGCGACGGGGCGGGGAGCCAGCGGGAAGTGGAGCCGCACCGGCTGGTGCATACGGGGCGCCGGTGGTATCTGGCGGCGTGGGACACGGACCGGAATAACTGGCGCACGTTCCGGGTGGACCGGATCGAGCAGCAGCCGGTGACAGGCCTGCGAGTCACGCCGCGTGCCGCGCCGGACGGCGACTTCGCGGCGTATGTCTCGCGCAGCGTTTCGACAGCGGGGTACGACTACCAGGCGGTGATCCTGTTCCATGCGTCGTTGGAGAAGGCGGCGGAGCGGATTCCGGCGGCGGCGGGAAAACTGGAGGCGGTGGACGAGCACACGTGCTTGCTGCGGACGGGCGCTACGTCGCTGGAAATGCTGTCGATGTACCTGGCATGGACAGGGTTCGAATTCGAAGTGCGGGAGCCGCCGGAACTGATCGAGCGGATGCGGGCGGTGGCGGACCGCTTCCGGCGGGCGACGGGATGACGGCTAACAAACTCGAAACAGAGCGCGAGCCTGTGGGTTCATGATCCTCTGAATGAGATCGACGAAGCTGGGGATCCGGTCAGGCGCTTTATCCTCGGGGTCGTGAAGGCGCGAGGTGATGAGGCCGGAGCATTCGGCACATTCGTTGCCGTCAGACATCAAAGCGAGAATATGGACATGGGGACGTTTGCCGGCGATCTCCCCGGCAACCGAGCATGCGCCTGGAATGCGGCAGTTGAGCACAATCAGGTCGGGCTCCAAGCGAAAGCGGGCGAGGAAGGACAGGGCTTGACGGGAGGTCCGCGCCGGAACAGCGAGGATCTGGCGATTGCTCAATTCCTGGGCAAGTGCGAGCAAAAAGCCGAGATCGCCATCAAGGACGAGAACTGTTGGCGGCACCATGGGAGAATCTCAGGCAGGAATCGGGGCCACAATCTGCTTGCTTCGCAGGAGGACGCCGCCGCTGCTGATGTCCGCGGTCGGAGCGTATCCGAAGACGCCATCCAGGATATACCGGGATCGAGCGGCGATCGGGAATCTTTGGTGCTGCCGGCGTTCGAACGGGCTGGCACTGGGCCGAACTCCGGGTAAAACCCTGACTTCGCCTCGAGCGCGCTCGGGTGGGGCGGAAATCGTGGACATTCTTCTCCTATACCGGTAACGGAATGGTGCGGAACAGGACCTGAGTATTCGGCGAGCGACGCGATCTCACGCGGTTTGACCTGAAATGAATCGTAATGGAACGTGGGATGATTGGGGACGGGGATGGCGCACTAACAAAAACGCAGGCGACAAAAGATCGCCTGCGCCACTCTACCCACCCAAGCGACTCCCCTTGCACTTCTACAGCATAATCGGGTATATGTGAAAGGCCCGTCTCTTATGGCTTTCGCGAAGGATCTGCGGTACGCGTGGCGCAACATGCGTCGCGCGCCGGGTTTCACGCTGGTTGCGGTAACCATGCTCGCGCTAGGGACCGGCATGAATGCGACGGTCTTCACGGTCGCCAACGCGGTGCTGTTCAAGGGATTCCGGCAGGTTCGCGAAAACGACCGGCTCCTCTACATCAGCAATGGAAATTGCTGCGTGTCTTATCCGGATTTCAAGGACTACCGGGCGGAGGCGAAGTCGTTCACGGGAATGGCGGTGGTGCACGGCGTCTCGATCATGCTCAGCGACGGCAGCGGCTACACGGAGAATATCCAGGCAACGGAAGCCAGCGCCGATACGTTTAAGCTCGCCGGCCAGAGGCCGGCGTTAGGGCGGGACTTTACGACGGCCGATGAAGAACCGGGTGCGACTCCGGTGGCGATTCTGCACTACGGATTTTGGGGGCGGCGCTACGGCAAAGATCGTTCGGTCATCGGCCGGACCGTGCGGATGAACGGCGCGCCGACAACGATCATTGGAGTGATGCCGGAAGGTTTTTCGTTTCCGCAAACGGTGGATGCGTGGGTGCCGCTAGTGAAGACGGCGGCGGTGCTGAAGCGGGAGAATCACGACACGTGGTTCGCGTTCGGACGTCTGGCGGAAGGCGCGACCATCGAGCGGGCCCGCGCGGAGATCGACACGATCGGAAAACGGCTGGCGCGCGCCTACCCGCTCACGAACCAGGAGTTTACTCCGGTGGCCCAAAATTTCCGCGAGTTCTTCATCGGGCCGAACGCGACGCTGATCTACGGGTCGATGTGGGGCGCGGTCGGATTTGTGCTGTTGATCGCGTGCGCGAACCTGGCGAATCTGCTGCTGGCGCGCGCGATCGGGCGGTCGCGCGAGATTTCGGTGCGGATCGCGCTGGGCGCGGGGAGGTGGCGCATCATCCGACAACTGCTGGTGGAGAGCTTGATGCTCTCGGCGGCAGGCGGATTCCTCGGTTGGTGGGTTGCGAAATGGGGCGTCACCAGCTACGAACGAGCGATGGCGTATAAGGAATCGTGGCTGGTTTTAGATTACGCGATGGACTACAGGGTTCTTGGATATCTGATCGCGATTTCGGCGGCAACGGGAATCCTGTTCGGTCTGGCGCCGGCGCTGCGGCTGTCGCGCCTCGATATCAATAGCGCCTTGAAGGACGGGAGCCGCGGGGCGAGCGGCGGGGCGCGAGGAAAGCATCTGTCGACTCTGCTGGTGACCGGAGAAATGGCTCTAGCGATCGTGCTGCTGGCCGGAGCGGGCGTGATGATCCGCAGTTTTCTCAAAATCCACACCGCCGAGATGGGCGTGAACCGTGAGAATCTGTTGATTGCGTCGGTGGCGCTGCCGGATGAGAAGTACCGGGGCGGCGATGCGCAGAGCAGCTTTTACCAGCGTCTCAAAGCGCGGCTGGAAGCGTTGCCCGGCGTGGAATCGGTCGCGATGGCCGGCTCGCTTCCAACCTGGAACACGAGGCATCTGCCATACGAACTGGCGGGCGCGCCACCGGTGGACGAACTGCGCCGGCCTAAAGTTCCGGAGTTATACGTGGGCCCCGGGTATTTCCGGACCATGGGGGCGGCGGTGCTCTCGGGCCGCGACTTCACAGAATCCGACGGAATTTCGGGAGTGCCGGTTGCGTTGGTGAACCAAAGCCTGGCGAGCCGCTTCTGGCCGGGGCAAGATGCTCGGGGGAAGCGGCTGCGATTGTTCGAGGGGAAGACGGCGGGCGAGTGGCTGACGGTAGCGGGGGTGGTTTCGAATATCATTCAGGATGACCTCACGCGGCAGAAATTCGAGCCCATCGTTTATGTGCCCTATGGCAAGAGCCCGGGAGCACGGTTCTTTCTTTTGCGGACACGCGTCGCACCCGAGAGCCTGGAGAATGCGTTTCGCCGGGAGGTGCGCGCGCAGGATGCCGATCTGCCGATTTATGGACCGTTTCCCCTTACGGAACGCCTGGAGCGATATTGGGACAGCCGGTTCTATGGAGTGCTCTTCCTGATCTTTGCGGCGATCGCGCTGCTGCTGGCATCGATCGGGTTGTATACGGTGATCGCCCACGCGGTAAGCCAGCGCGCGCAGGAAATCGGCATACGGATGGCGATCGGCGCGACGGCGCGCGATATTCTGCGACTTGTCTTTGCGCAGGGCATGCTGCCATTGGGCATTGGCTTGGCGATCGGACTGGCGGCATCGCTGGGGATCAATCGCCTGCTGCAATCGATGCTGGTTTCGATCTCGCCTTGGGACCCGATCACGCTGATCGCCGCGTCCGCGGTTTTGATTGTGGCCGCGATGCTGGGTTGTGTGATTCCGGCGCGGCGCGCGATGCGGGTAGATCCGGCAGTCGCGCTGCGATACGAATAAGGGGGAAACCGATACATCAAGGGCGCAGCCGCTTCTTACTGCATCTTGATTCGATCGATCTCCCATTTTCCAGTCGATTTGCTGCGCGCGACATCAAATAGCAATACGACGCTTTTCCCCTGGAATTGGACGGCACAACGAGTAGCCATGCGGGTGCGTACGGCGGGCTCAACGCTCACGGCTTTCAGGCACTTGCCGGCGTCTCCCGGGCCGAAATTGAAGTTCAGATCGTGAGAACTTACGTCCTGAACAAAATGCCGGAAATCCGGAGAGGAACGGTAACGAGGAGAGAGCCGGCTGGTTTGCGATACCAACTCCGGCATTCCCTCCAGATAGTTCTTAAGTAACAGCCATGGTTCATGAACATCCTCATCCGCGCGGCCGGCGCAAGCCACACTGCCGGCGGAGAGACTATTGTCCAGGCGCGTCACCTCAACGGACCACTCCGCGCCGATGTCGTTGCAGGTTCCGCTTTGAAAGTGTGTCTCCAGTTGTTCGCCATAATCCACGGTCTGGATTTTCTTTCCAACCGCCAGTTCGAACCGTCCCGCAGGATGACTTCCGTTTCCGATTTCATTCGAGTAGACAACACCCGTCAGTGTCTCGCCATAGCAAGTCACCGCAGCCATCGCTGTCCATGCCAGAACCGTCAATCGCCGACTCATCCTAAAAGCAGTCCATGGGTTTAAGTATGGCACTTCCATACTCTTCTGCCCCATCGCGGCGATACTCCGGCGCGAAAGTACGGCGCCTGCCAATCGCTTTCACCGGGCACCTTCACGCCGGGGCGGCGTTCGTCCGCCTTGACTCCGGTCTTTCGGTCCTGCCAATATACTATTCACGCTTATTGTGGGAGCATTCATGCATTCTCGGAAAAGAATGAAGGGAATTATTGCGGGCGGCATTGTTTTAGGAATGCTCGCCGGCGGGGCGGTTTGCGGCTGGGCCGCGGAGCCGGACAACAGCGGACTGGACGTCATCAAGGTCCGGCCGAATTTTTACATGATCGCCGGCGCCGGGGGGAATATCGGCGTGCAGATCGGCGTCGACGGCGTGGTGCTGGTGGATACGGGCAGCGAAGCGGCGTCCGACCGCGTTTTGGCCGAGATCAAAAAGCTGACCGATCTGCCGATCCGGTACATCATGAACACCGGGGCCGAGCCGGATCATGTGAGCGGGAACGCGAAGCTAGCGAAGGCAGGACTCACCATCTTCACCAATGCCTTAGGGAACGTGAATTTCGCCAACGCCATGACGAACGGCGGCGGCGCGTCGATCATGGCGCACGACAGTGTCTTAAAAAGGATGAGCGCGCCGACCGGGAAGACCTCGGCGTTTGCGGTGGAGACCTGGCCGACCGAGGCTTTTTACACACCGCGGAAGTACATCCGATTGAATGATGAAGCGATCGAGGTGATGTACCAGCCGGCAGCGCACAGCGATGCCGACAGCTTCGTGATGTTTCGCAGATCCGATGTGGTGGCCGCCGGAGACGTGATGGACACGACGAGGTTTCCGGTGATCGATGTGGCGAACGGCGGCACGGTGCAGGGAGAGATCGCAGCGCTGAATCGCTTGATCGACCTGGCGGTTCCGCCGGGACCTTTTATTTACGAAGGAATCGGCACGTACGTCATTCCCGGCCACGGGCGTCTCTGCGAGCAACTGGACGTGGTGAACTATCGCGACATGGTGGTGATCGTGCGCGACGTGATCGCGGATTATATCAAGCAGGGGAAGACGCTGAGTCAAATTCAGGAACTGTCGCCGGCCAAGCCGTTCGAGACCGAGTATGGGACGCAACCGGGTTCAACCGCCGCGTTTGTCGAATCGATTTACAAAAGCCTGACCACGAAGAAATAGAGCCGCGCGAGCGGGAAAGAGAAGAAGCATGGGACATCGGATCGTATTTTGGGCGCTGACAGTGGGAATCGCAGTGCCGCTCGTGGCGCAGCCTCCGCGAGGCGGACGGGGAGGGCCTCCGCCGACGGCGAAGGTGATGGCGCCGATCGATTTGACGGGATATTGGGTTTCGGTGGTGAACGAAGACTGGCGTTTCCGCATGGTGACGCCGACGCCCGGCGATTACGAGGGCGTGCCCATGAATGGGGCGTCCAAGCAGGTGGCCGATGCCTGGGACCCGGCCAAGGATGAAGCGGCCGGGGAGCAGTGCAAAGTGTATGGAGCGCCAGCATTGCTGCGCGTACCGGGACATCTGCGCTTCTCCTGGCAGGACGATCAGACGATGAAGCTGGAGACCGATGCGGGGACCCAGACGCGGTTGTTTCATTTCGGGAACTGGAAGCCAGCCGGAGGTCCGCCGACGCTGCAGGGCGATTCGGTGGCCGCGTGGGAAGTGAGCGGCGGCGGGCGCGGCGGGCCGGCGGCCGACCCCAATGCGCCGCCGCAAGGCAAAGGCACCCTGAAGGTGACCACCACCCACCTGAAGGCAGGCTATCTTCGCAGAAACGGCGTTCCGTATAGTGAAAACGCGGTTCTCACGGAATACTACGACATGATCAAAGAGCACAACGGGGACATCATGCTGGTGGTCACGACCGTGACGAACGACCCGCAGTATCTCCGCGAACCGTTTATCATCACGTCGCACTTTAAGAAACAGGCCGGAGAGGACGGGTGGAAACCCACGCCGTGCTCCACGAAATGGTAAGGAAAGGGAATATCAGATGACACGCAATCGAGTCACTCTCGCCGCGGTAATGTTCCTCTGCGCGGGCCTGCCCGCGCTGGCGCAGATCGACCTGTCGGGATCGTGGCAATCCAAGAACCACGAGGACGCACTGGAACGCGGCGCAGGTCCGAACCCCGGCGACTTCACGGGAATTCCCTTCAATGCATCCGGGCGCGCCTATGCCTTAATGAATTCGCAATCGCAAATCTCGATGCCGGAGCGCATCTGCGCGTTCTACTCGCAGTGGCACATGATGGTGGGCACATTCGGCGTGAAGATCTGGAACGAGACGGATCCGGTAACGGGGAAGACCATCGCGTGGGTGGTGGGGGCGTGGGAAGATCGCGATAAGATGACGATCTGGATGGACGGGCGGCCACATCCATCGAAGAACGCACCGCACAGCCAAGCCGGGTTCACCACCGGCGTCTGGGACGGCAACGTGCTGACCGCCTACACGACGCACATGCTGACCGGCTATTTGCGACGCAATGGTGTGATGACCAGCGATCAGGCTACCATGACGACTCATTTCATTCGTCACGGCGACATGCTGACGCTGGCTTCGGCGCTGGAGGATCCAATTTATCTGACCGAGCCGTATTACATCACGCGAACGTTTGTGACGGCGCCGACCCTGATGAACTCGGGCGGCCCGCCGTGTGTGGTGGGGGACGAAGGCGTGCAGGAAGGCGTGGTGCCGCATTATCTGCCGGGGAAGAATCCGCTGGTGGATGAGATGACTAAGCTCTATGGCATTCCCGAGGAAGCGGCGCTGGGCGGCGCGGAAACCATGTATCCGGCATTCCGCGAGAAGATCAAAGACAAATTCAAGATGCCGGCGAAGTGTCAGAAGAACTGCGGCGGGCCGGGGCCGGGACAATAGGCCGTCGCCCCTGAGGGCGGCGGTTTTGTGTCAGGCTATTCCGAGCAAACGCGTTAAGCCCGCGGCGAGGGCGTCGGGGATCTCGATCAGGTCCTGTGCCAGGCGTCTTTGGCGCGAACGGTCGAAAGGCATGCGGACCGGCGGACCGCCCGGCAAGGGGCGGGCCGCGCGCACGGCGTTAGAGAAAGCCGAGACGTTCTCGCGAAACACTTCTGCCGGACCCATGAGGTCCGGGCGAATCGCAACGATTAGAAAGCCGAAGCCGGATAGCTCCGGTGGAACCGGCGGAGAACCCGCCAGGATGCCGAGCAATTGCACGGCAATGGCGAGGCCCGAGCCTTTGTGACCTCCCCACACGGCGAAGGCGCCGGCGAGCGCGGCGGCGGGATCGCGAGTCGGCAGGCCTGCCGAATCGAACGCGACACCGTCCGGTAGATCGTTCCCCAGGCGACGGGCGAGCGTGACCTCGGCATGAATGATCGCGGATGTACCGATATCGAAAATGATGGGCTCATCTGCGCTCGGAAAGCCGAAGCAGATAGGGTTGGTGCCGAGGCGGCCTTCTGTGG
The DNA here is from genome assembly GCA_964554945.1 of uncultured Solibacteraceae bacterium. GTDB lineage: Bacteria > Acidobacteriota > Terriglobia > Bryobacterales > Bryobacteraceae > PSRJ01. The sequence goes on from CAZKQQ010000025.1 coordinate 11,228, forward strand.
CGCCGTGCGGCGCGACCCATGGTGACGCGTTGGAGGCGATCATGCTCACGAGGCCATGCGCGGCCGCCATCTCCGCATAGTAAGACAGCATGCCGGTATACCAGGTATTGTTAGCGCCGACGACGGCGATGCCGGCCGCCTCGGCCTTGGCGATCGCGATGTTGGTGGCCTGGTGCGCGACCACGTAGCCGATGTGGTCGCCGCCATCGAGCCGAGAGGAGACCGGCGTCTCGTGCAGGACGCGGATGGGACGGCGTTGATCGCCAGTGCGCCCGATCCGCTCGGCGATGCTGATGGCGCGCGCCAGTCCGCCGTATGCGAGACCGCGCAGTTCGCAATCGATCAGGTGGTCCGCGATCAGGTTGGCATCGTTTGCCTGGTGGCCGAGCGTCATCATAATCCGCGCGGCCAACCGATGCGCTTGCTCCACCGTGAGTCGCATAGATTTCTACGGTATCAGCGCGAGCGGTATCGTAGAAACGTGCGCTTCGTCATTTCATTGGTTGGGACATTGGCTGTCCTGCCCGCGCAGACGCCCGCCGATCAGCCGCTTGCGCGGACTGACGAAAATTCGCGGATCGCACACAGGCAGCTTCTGGAAAAAGCCCGGCGCGGCGGTATTGACATTTATTTCGAGGGTGATTCCATCACACGCCGCTGGGGCGCCACCGACTATCCCGAACTGCTGGCAAACTGGAATCGCAATTTCTCCGGGTGGAATGCAGCCGATTTCGGATGGGGCGCCGACATGACGCAGAACATCCTGTGGCGCCTGCAGAATGGTGAACTGGATGGCGTTCATCCCAAGGTGATTGTGCTGCTGGCGGGAACGAACAATGTAGGCAACCGAACGCCTTCCGGCGACTTGGACGCGGCGGCGGCTGAGATCACGCGCGGCATCGCGGCCATTGTTCGCGTGATGCAGAGCAAGGCGCCCGAGGCTCACATCATCCTCACCGCAATCTTCCCGCGCAACGACAATCGGGCAGTGATGCCGGTAATCGAGAAGATCAACGCCAACCTGTCCCGGCTCGCCGATAGCAGGAAGGTTCGGTTTCTGAACATCAATGACAAGCTGGCGGATCGGGAGGGCCGGCTATTCGAAGGAATGACGAATGCGCGCGACAAGCTGCATCCGACCGTCCAAGGCTACCAGGTGTGGGCGGATGCGCTGAAGCCCATCTTCACCGAACTGCTGGGGCCGCCCGCAAAGGAAGATCACGCACCACCACCGACCGGGGATCCGAGCGCGGCCAGCCGGAAAATGCGTCTGTCCCCATTTTTGGATAGAATTCCATGATTATGAATCGTCGGGACTTTTTGCGGGGCGCTTCGGCGGCGGCGTTTGCCGGGCGCACATTGCTGGGACAGGACAAATTCGTCGTCGCGGAGACCAGTTTCGGAAAAGTGCGCGGCGTCGATAACCAGGGCATCAAGACGTTTAAGGGGATTCCGTATGGCGCGAGCACGGCGGGCACGAACCGTTTCATGGCGCCGAAGGACCCGGAAAAATGGACAGGCGTTCGCGATGCGCTGGAATTCGGGCATAGCGCGCCCCAGAGGGACCCGGCGGCGGCTCCCCCCGCTCCCGGCGCACTGGGCGTGGCGGGACGGAACCTGCCGGCGGAAGGTGAAGACTGCCTTGTGCTGAATGTGTGGACGCCCGCGGTCAACGACGGGCGTAAGCGGCCGGTGATGTTCTGGTGCCACGGCGGCGGGTTTGCCACGGGGTCGGGATCTTCGCCGGATACGGATGGCACTAACCTGGCGCGGCGAGGCGACGTGGTGGTGGTCACGATCAATCACCGGCTGAACGTTCTCGGATTCGCGAATCTGAGCGAGTACAGCACCGATTTCGCTGCGTCCGGCGATGCCGGCATGCTGGACATCGTCCATGCGCTCGAATGGGTGCGCGCGAACATCGCGCAGTTCGGAGGCGATCCCAATACAGTGATGATTTTCGGGCAGTCGGGCGGCGGAAGGAAGGTGGAGACGCTGCTGGCGATGCCCTCGGCCAAAGGGCTGTTTCATCGCGCGATCATCGAGAGCGGCGCGGCGCTGCAGGTGGCCGGTCGGGAAGTCTCGATGCGCAATGCGGAGCAATTGCTGGCGAAACTGGGGATTCCGAAAGCGCAGGCACACGAACTGCAAAAGCTTCCGGTGGATCGGATCATGTCCGCATATTTCGCGGTGGTGCGGGACGCGCGCGGCGTGGACCAAACGGTCAACGGATTTGTGCCCGAGGTGGACGGCCAGATCCTGCCGCAGCATCCGTTCCAACCAGCGGCATCGGCGGTCTCGGCCGACGTGCCGGTGATGATCGGCTGCACGCGCACGGAGATGACACTATTCGCCGCGAATGATCCGGCGGCGTTCCAACTCGACGACGAAGGGATGCGCAAGCGGATTCAGGAACTGATGGCCGACAAAGCACCGGGCATCATCGACCTGTATCGCAAGCTGAACCCGGGCGCGACGCCATCGGACATTTACTTCCTGATTGCGAGCGATTACCGGTACGGCGCTCCGACGATGAAGATCGCGGAGCGGCGGGCGGCGCTGCGGAAGGGGCCGGTGTATTTATATTATTTCCGGTGGGAGACGCCGGTGCAGGGCGGGCGGTTGAAATCGCCGCACACGATGGAGATTCCGTTCGCGTTCGATAACGTCAAGATCGCGTCGCGGATTACCGGCGGCGGGCCGGAAGCGATGGCGCTCGCGGATAAGCTGAGCGACACGTGGATTGCATTCGCGCGTACGGGCAATCCCAATACACCGAAGCTGCCGCACTGGCCGGCGTTCACGGCAAAGGACCGCGCGACCATGGTGATCGACAACACGAGCAAGGTAGTGAGCGATCCGTTGCGGGAGCAGCGGATTGCCATGTACCGCGCGATGAACCTGACCTAAGGCGCGCAAAGCGATTAATATATTTTGGCGTGCCTGCCGATCTAAGGGGTAATGAGACGGCGCGGCGCCACAGCCGTGTTATTCGTGTTGGCGCTGACACCCTCGGCGTGGCTGGCGTGGCGGTGGCGCGACATGCCGCAATTGGGACTGCACCAGGATGATGCGTTATACCTGGTCGGGGCCAAGAGCCTGGCTCAGGGGCACGGCTATCGCATCGAGAGCCTTCCGGGTTCCCCATTTCAAACCAAGTATCCGCCGGCGCTGTCCATCCTGCTCGCGGGAGTTTGGAAGTTCGGGCGGCCGTTTCCGGAGAATCTGCGAGCGGCCATGGCGCTCACGTGGGTGATGCTGCCACTCTGCCTGGTGGCGATGCGCGCCGTTTTCCGGCAATTCGGATTTGCGCCGCGGGAGGTGTGGCTGCTCACGTACGCCGCGGCCTGGTATCCGATGACGTGCCTGTTGAGCACAACCATCATGTCGGAACTGCTCTTCCTCGCGCTGGGTCTGACGAGCCTGTGGATGGCAGAGAAAGCGCTCGATCGGAGAGCGCCCGGGTGGCTCGCGCTCGCGGCCGGACTGCTTGCTGGCGGCGCGTACCTGACGCGCACGGCGGGCATGGTCGTGGCGCTTACGTGCCCAATTTGCTTCGCCGCTCGCAAGCAGGTCCGACGCGGCCTGTGGTTCCTGGCGGGGATGCTTCCGGCGGTGGCCGGCTGGCAGGTGTGGGTATCGGCTCACGCGCTGGATACACGCGACCCGGCGCTTTTGTATTACACGAATTACTTAGCGGCGCAGTTGGCCACAGTGAGGCTGGACAATCTGCCATCGGTTCTCTGGTACAACTTAGACGCATTTCTGCGGACTGTGGGAAAGCTGGTGGTGTTCGATGTGGCGATCGGCGAGAACGTCCACTTTGAGAGAATTTTGGGCGCGGTGGCGATTGCGGGCGCAGTGCGGCTGGTGAAGCGCGGCCGATGTATTCAATACGCGGCGGCGGCAGGCGGAATGACGGCGCTCCTGCTGGTTTATCACTATACGGCGGACGAGCGGCTGGCGCTGCTGCTGTATCCGCTCGTTCTGATGGGATTTTGGACCGAAGTGAAGAATTGCGTTTCGGCGATTCGGGCGTCATGGAAGAGAGGAAGCGCGGCGGAACGCGCCGCATCGACGTTCGCAGCCGCGGTGGTGGGCGGCGCCGGCCTGTTCGTGGCCGCCAGTTATGCTGTGGGCGTCGCAGCGTTTCTCCCCGCCGTGTACCGGCAGTGCGGGCGGGAACTGAAGTCGCACGAAGCCGCGTACCAATGGATTCGGACGCAGACTGCGCCCGAATCGACCTTCTACGCGTACAACGACTCAGTTTTGTATCTGCATACGGAACGACGGGCGCTCGGCCTGACCATGCCATCGGGCCGTATTTACACTGGACACGGCGCGCGCGAAACAGACGCGTTCATTCGAGCAATCCCGGAGCGAATTCGCGAACACCATCTGGAGCATGCGTTGGTCACGAGCGCGGATTTCGATCGGGAAGGGCGCGAGCGGCTGTTGGAGGAGGTGGCGCGGCGTGATCCGTCACTGCGGAAAGAATTCACCACGAAAACAGCGACGGTCTATCGCGTGGTCCCATAACGGCTGCAGTTGGACGGGCGCGAACTGACGGCGGACTACCTGGCGGCGCAGGCTTGGGGGGACCAGCCCGACGCATCGGGGAGTTTCTTGAAATGCGTGGTAGTAACGAAGGGCATGGTCAGGTACTGCGGATCGCGGACCTCCGTCATCACGACCAGCCACTCGTCGCCGTTAGGGCCTTGCAGGCGATCGTAATATTCGGTGAGAGCGGTGTTGGCGCTGTAAGGGACGCCGTTGGTGCGGAGATAGCCGGGCAGCAGGTGAGTGGTGACGACTTTCAGGTTGCCGGAGCGGGGCTGCCCGCGGCCGGTGGTGGCGGGCTCCCACTGGGCGAGGGAATCGCCTTGTAGAGAGGGTTCGGCGGGCGGCACGGCGCCGAAATGGAACACACGGGTTTGCGTGCCGGCGTCGGTTTCAATTTTGAGAGTGGTGTCGTTGTCCCAGGTGATATGGAGGCGGCCGGGAATCCGCATTACGGCGGCGGCTCCGTAGTCTGCGCACGGAAGCGGGGCATTGGGATCCTTCGGCGGCTCCCAGGTATTGGCGACCCGGCGGCCTTCCGGATTTAGGGGCAGACCACCGAAGGTTCCTTTCGGAGGGATCACCATGCGGTAGCGCCAGTCTTCCGTGACGACGGAGACCCAGTAGCCGGTGAGATCAATGGGCGCCGCGGCTTTGGGAGATTGCGGCGGGCCGCCGCGGCCCCGGCCTCCGCGACCGCCCCCGGGCGGAGGTTGAGCGGATCCGAGGAGGGCCAGCGCGAGAAAAAGAATGCACAGGGCAGGCGGGAGACCTGCCCCACGGGAAAGGTTATTCGATGGTTTCACCGGGATTGGTGCCCCAACCGAAGCCATCAGATTTGCGGTGCAACGTCTTAAGCGCGCCGCGGTGGTCTCCGGGAGTGCGTGAGGGGCTCATCGTGATGGTAACTTCGTCGCCGACCTTCAACGTGTCGCGCTTGATCCCTACCTGTCCGAGCTGGCCGGAACTGCGCCATTCGAGCGACCAGCGCTGCATCACGCCGGCCTCATCGGGAGCTTCGATTTGCAGGAACGAGTGCGGGTTGCGGAGCAGCAGGTCAAGGATTTTGCCTTCGAGCTTGACCTCCTTGTCGAGGTACGTCGCCGCGAGAGAATGATGAGCGGATGCGGATGCGGCGAAGAACGCCCCGACGATTGCCAGACCCAGTAATTTGTGTTTCATGGTTCGCTCCTACTTCTTTTGGCTCAGGGTTCGGTACGCTGCCTCGACGAACATATCCGTGGTCCAGGAACCTGTGGTCGACCCGTATAATCCATCATAGTCCATGGTCGGTTTGGCCAGCTTGACCTGCTCCAGCGTCATGCCGCGTTGCACCATGTCGCGAATGCGATCGCGCACGATGGCGACCATGTTGCGATAGTTGGCGACGTCGCCGATGTCGCACAGGCGGCCGTGGCCCGGAATCACCCACGTGCCGCCCTGCGAACGGAACTCGGGGATCATGAGGTCAAGGATATTATTGAGAGCATCAAGCACGCCGTTGATGCTGCCGCCTTTGTCGAGTTCGATGACGGGATAGCTGTCGGTGCGGAGGATGTCGCCCGCGGCGATGACATCGGAGTAGCGGAAATAGACGATGCTATCGCCGTCGGTGTGCGCGGCGGGTTCGTGGTAAATCTTGATTCCCTCGCCGTTGAAGAACTCGCTGAGCTTGTAGGAGGCGACGTGGTAGGTCTCGGTCGGCAAGGCGTCGGAGGGGGCTTTCGCCGCGGTCATGCGATCGAGTATGGTCTCGTGCGCGATGACAGTAGCGGAAGGCGCCACGCCGACGGGCGGAAAGGTCACGCCGACGATCTTGGCATCGGAGGGAAGCTGCGATAATTTTTCATTGCCGCCGGTGTGATCGGCGTCGACACTGGTGTTGATGATGAAGCGAATCGGCTTGGGAGGAGCGGGCGAACTGATGATGGCGTTCATGCCGGGGCTGGTCCAGCCGAAGGGGTTGGAGGGGCAGTGCAGGCCCACGCATTTGTTCGGCGCAGGAGAGGCAGTAACTTGCGTCGCGAGTTGCAGCACGGTAGAGAGAATTTTGCCGCTCATTCCGGCACGGCCGGAATCGACCAGCAGGATTCCATCGGGACCCACCGAAACGGCGATATTTGCGCCGTCGCCGACCAGCATATAAATGTTGCCCTGGACGGGCTGGATGTGAATTTCGCCGTCCGGGGTGGGCGGCGGAGCCATGCGCGTGGGGCTGGAAGGCACGTTCATCTTGGCGGTCAAGCCCTTCAACTCGGAGCGGTACTCCGGATAAATGGTTTCGGAGCCGCCTCGGGCTGCCGCGGGCGGGATATCGTCCGCGCCGAGATTTGGATTCTTGCCCGGCAGGAAGTGCGGGACTTCCTTGGAAATATTCTCTTCGCTGACGGTGCAGGGGTAGTAAGAAAGCGTGGTGTGCGGGTCCAACTCGTAGTGGGTGGTCTGGATGAACGGCTCCTCGAGCCACACCGGGTCGGTGATGATCATTGTGATCTCGAGGTAGTCGGCGTGGCGGGTGATGTACTCCATCATGGTGGACTTGTCACTAAAGCTGGCGCCGTTTCGGCGGAGATACGCGCCTTTAATATGGGTGGTGGTGACCACGAGCATGTTGCCTTCCCACTTTCCGGTGGAAAAGCCCGACCAGCTGTGCGGCGCCCATTCCGCGGGGTGCGGACGGCCATCCATGTAGATCCAGCGGTCCATGGAGCGGAGATATTCCAGGTGATAGGCGCGCAGCTCGCGGGAGACCGGATCGATATCTTCGGAGATGCGCACGGCGCCGAGCGCGCGCCACTGGTAGGGAGCGGGATGGGGACGGCACTGAAATTCAGGCAGGCTCCACTCGGAGTGGTCATGGCTGTCGGCCTTCATTCGGCCCGCGGCGTTGAGCGGAATGCCTTGATAATCGCCGAGGGGAGGCCCGCCGGAGCGCTCGTAGGAATCTTCGGTGATGCGGTCGGCCCATACGCCCGACAGGCCGATCTGGGCGAAGGCGGGGAGGGACAGGGATGCCAGGAGGATTGCAACGAACCGGTTCATAAGACTAACCAACCTCGAACTGTCATATCACAAATTGAGGGGGGCGGCCGAACGGGTCACCGTTCCGTGTCATGCATTGGTCTGCAAATCCTACCTAGGCTTTACCGCCGCCGAGAATACAATATTGCTGCGTTCTCCGCTATCCCGGCGCTCGACCGCCGACCGATTACGGCTCTCCGGGTCCGGGCGAGCGCACACGCCCTTCCTGCTAAGATGTGTAGCGATGAGCGGTCTGAGCCGGATTGGCGTGGCGATTGATTCCGATCTGCTGAATAAATTCGACCGGCTCATCAGCCAGCGCGGGTACTCGAACCGGTCGGAAGCGTTTCGCGACCTGATCCGCGATGCGCTGGTGGAGAAGGCCTGGGAATCGCCAGAGAGCGCGGTAGTCGGTACGGTCACGCTGGTGTACAACCATCATGTCCGCATGCTGAACGAAAAGCTAACCGACATCCAGCACGATTTTCATCGTTCCATCCTTTCGACTCTACATGTGCATCTCGATCACGACAATTGCCTCGAAGTGCTGGTGGTGCGGGGTAAGTCATCGGATGTGCGGAAAGTGGCGGATGCCCTGATCAGCACCAAAGGGGTCAAGCACGGACGGCTAACGCTGAGCACGTCGGGCTCCGAGTTGAAATGATTCTGGGAACCGGAGTCGACCTGGCGGAAGTACCGCGAATCCGGACCGCTATCGAACGCCGGGGCGAGCGGTTCATCCAGCGAATCTATACGCCTCTCGAGATCGCGTACGTGGAACGGAAGGCAAACCGCTTCGAGCGGTATGCCGCGCGGTTCGCCGCGAAAGAAGCCGGCATGAAAGCGATCGGCACGGGGTGGAAGCGCGGCGTTCTCTGGAAGGATTTCGAAGTGTACAACCTGCCCTCCGGCCAACCGACCTTACGGCTGCACGGGGTAGCGGGCCAGATCGCGGACCAGATGGGCGTAAAGAGAATTTCGCTTTCGCTCACGCATACGGCGGAGCTGGCGATGGCGCACGTGATTCTTGAGGACTAGGGACAGCGCGTAACTGCGCGTCCTCCAGGCGCCGGGCCTCCTGCCACGTGTAGATCATGCGGTGCACCACGGTAAGATTCGATAACACCGCGATCACCCACAGGACAGGCGCCATGCGGTCAAACAAAGCGCCTATGATGATCAAGACCACACGCTCGGGACGCTCCAGGAAACCCACCTTACAGCGGGGGATGGTGCACTCGGCGCGGGCGCGCGCATAGCTGACCATCACGGATCCGGTCATCACAATCGCCGTCAAAACGATATAGAAGAAACGGTTGATGGACGCGTAGTAAACGAGCAGACCCATGAACAGGAAGAGATCGGAATAGCGATCGAGGACGGAATCGAAGAAGCCGCCGAACTTGGTGACGCGATCGGTGGCGCGCGCGACGCGGCCATCGATCATGTCAAACAGGCCCGCGCCAATCACCACCGCGGCGGCTGCCCGGAAACGGCCCTGCGCGAAAAGAAACGCTGCCCAAATATTGATAACGAGACCGAGAAAGGTGAGAACGTTGGGATGGATCCGCGAGAGCGCCAACCAACGCACGATGCGATCGATGATCGCGCCGCAAACGTTACCGATCACGCGGGTAAACGTCATTGCGCCGCGTCGTGGATGGTGGTCAGCTTCAGAATCTCCATCTCCTTCACGCCTCCCGGGCTCTGCACCCGTGCTGTGTCGCCTACTTCCTTGCCCAGCAGAGCGCGGCCGATAGGCGAAGTAGTCGAGATCTTACCGTTCGCCGCGTCGGCTTCTTCACTGGTAACCAGATTGTAAGTGATTTCTTCGTCGCGATGCACGTCGAGCACGACGACGGTGGAGCCAAGTCCGACTTTGTCGTGCGGGATCTTAGCGAAATTGACCATCGACATGTCGGCGAGGCGCTTTTTGAGCTGGTTCAGCCGCGCATTCACCAGGCCCTGCCGGTCCTTGGCGGCGTGATATTCCGCATTCTCGCTCAGGTCTCCATGAGCCCGGGCCTTCAGAATTTCCTTTGGCAGTTCGTTCCGAAGCTCATACTCGAGAGCCGCAATTTCGTCTTGCAGCTTCTTCTTAATGTCGTTCATGGAACCGGGAGAGCCCCCGCGTCACATTATACCGGACAGTGGGGCAGCGTAACATAAGACGGGGTTAAGAGCAGTATTCTGCGAACCCTCGGGCGAACTTTTGGCGTCTAAGCTCACATGCATTTGTTTGACGACTTACGCTTCGGGCTGCGGACGATGGCCAAGAACCCTGGAGTGGCTGCGTTTCAATGGTGACGCCGGCGCTCGGCATCGGGGTGAACGCCACTGTTTTCACACTGACCAACGCCGCCCTTTTCAAGGGCTTCCCTTTCGATAAGAGCGACCAGATTGTATATCTGGACACACGGAACACGAAACACGCGGAGCAAGCCGCCTCCGAAGCATCCCCTTCCTTGCGGTTGCGACTCAGTGGCGGAGGGAACGATCAGACGGCAGCGCGCAGGATCTCATCGGCGACGTCGGCGGCGGCGCGCATCTCGCGAATGTTATGGACGCGGACAATGTGCGCTCCGCCGAGAATGGACACCGCTACCGCAGCCGCAGTGGCAAATTCGGTTTGCTCGGGGCTTTCATGGGCCAGAAAGGCCTTGCGAGACGGTCCCACCAGAACGGGCAACTCCAGCGCGGCTAACTGGCCGAGACGCGCCAGTATGACGGAGTTCTGCTCCTTCCGTTTGCCAAATCCGAGACCGGGATCGACGACCATCCGACTTTTGTCGATGCCGACATGGCGGGCGCGGCTCACGGCGGCATCGAGATCGCGGCAGATCGCGCCGAGCGGATCGGGCATGGGGCCGAGCTTGGCCCAGGTCTCCGGACGGCCGCGCATATGATTCAAGACCAGACCGGCATCGTGATTGGAAACTGTGCGGGCCAACTGGGGCTCGAACGTCAGCGCGGAGGGATCGTTGATGATTTCAGCTCCGAGCTCGAGCGCCCGCTCCGCCACCTCGGCCTTGTAAGTGTCGACGGAAACCGGAATGCTCAGACGTCCCTTCAGGCGTTTCAATACGGGAATCAGACGGCGAATCTCTTCGGCGGCAGAGATGCGTTCGGAACCGGGACGGGTGGATTCCGCGCCGACGTCAAGGATGTCGGCGCCCTGCTCTTCAATCTCGATGGCCCGGGCGAAGGCGCGATCAGGGTCGTCGTATCTGCCGCCATCGGAGAACGAGTCCGGCGTTACATTGAGAATCCCCATGAGCAGGGTGCGATCGCCGAGTTGGATCTCCCGGTTTTTCAGCTTCCAATAAGTTCGTTTTCGCACGAGAGAGTTTTCGCTTAGCGGATCAGGACCAGGTGATAGTTCTTCTTGCCGGCACGCAGCAGGAGGGCGCCAGGCCACGCGAGATCCCCCGCCGAGACCATTTTTCTCGCATCGCTCTCGCGGCGGTTATTCACATAAACACCGCCGCCTTCGACAAGCTTGCGCGCCGCGCCCTTACTCTCGCCCAGGCGCGTCCGCACGAGCAGGTCGACGAGACCGATTCCCTGAGTCAGTTCACTGCGAGGCAATTCGGTGATCGGCACTTCGGCGGCGAGCATCGAGACGGTCTTTTCTTCGGGGATTTCGTCGGACGCGGAAAACAGAATACGGCTCGCTGCCTCGACTGCGTCAACCACATCGCGACCGTGCACGACGGCAGTACACTCGGCAGCCAGCACGCGCTGCGCTTCGCGGTGTTCGGGATGAGCCTCCGTCTCGTGCTCCAGTTCCTGGATGCGGTTGCGATCGAGAAAGGTGAACAACCGGAGGTAGCGGCCCACATCCGCGTCGGCAGTCTGCAGCCAGTATTGATACATCTGGTAAGGGCTGGTGCGCTTCGCGTCCAGCCAGACGGCGCCGTCTTCCGTCTTGCCGAACTTTTTGCCGGTGGAGGTGGTAAGCAGAGGAAACGTGATTCCTTCGGCGCGTTGGCCGAGCACGCGGCGGATCAGTTCCTTGCCGGAGAGAATATTGCCCCACTGATCGCGGCCGCCCATCTGAATGGAGCAGCCATGGTGCTGATACAGGTGGAAGAAGTCATAGGCCTGCAGAAGCATATAGCTGAACTCGGTGTACGAAATACCCTGCTCGCGCTCTTCCAGGCGCAGGCGCACCGAATCGCGCTTGATCATTTCATTCACGGAAAAATGCTTGCCGGTATCGCGTAAGAAGTCGAGAAGGTTGAGGGGAACCAGCCAGTCGGCATTGTTGAGAAGGAGCGCCCGATCGCCAGAGGAGAGATCGAAGAAGCGGCTCAATTGTGTTCGGATGGCTGCCGCGTTCTCCTGGGTTTTTTCCATCGTCAGGAGAGTTCGTTCCGCGGTCTTGCCGCTGGGATCGCCGATAAGACCGGTGCCGCCGCCTACCAGGATGAGCGGACGATGTCCATTCCGCTGGGCGTGAGCCAGCGCCATCACAGGGATCAGGTTCCCGAGATGCAGACTGTCAGCGCTGGCATCGAAACCGACATAGATGGTGCGGCGCGCTTCGGCCAGGTACGCGTCCAAGTCGTCACTAGTGACGGCTTCGATGAAACCGCGCCAACGGAGCTCTTCGAAAAATGGGCTTGCAGCGGTACTCATGAACGATTCGGGAGATGCAGACAGCGCGAGGGCTGCTCCACACCAAATTAACATGGGGGCGCCCGGCTCCCACGCGCGGCCCTTTCTCGTGTAGAACAGAATAATGACTTATCAGATCGATCCCAAGCACAGCTCCGCTCATTTCAAGGTACGGCACATGATGATAGCCAACGTTCAGGGGAATTTTGCTTCCGTGTCGGGCACGGTAGACTTCGACCCCGCGAAACCCGAAGCCGCCCGATTTGACGCAGCGATTGACGTAAACAGTCTTCATACCGGCGATCCTCAGCGCGACGGACACCTGAAGACTCCGGATTTCCTGGATGCCGAGAAGTTTCCGACAATCACGTTCCGGTCCAAGAAAATCACTCCAGCAGGCGGCAAGAACTACAAAGCGACGGGCGATCTCACCATCCGCGGCGTCACGCGAGAAGCGACTCTCAATGTGGAAGGCCTGTCGGATGAGGTGACGGATCCCTGGAAGATGCAGCGGCGCGGCGTGGCGGCTACCACGAAGGTCAGCCGCAAGGATTTTGGGCTTGCGTTCGATCCCGACGGGGCGATGGTGAGTGACGCCGTCGAGATTACGCTCGATATCGAGATGACGCGCGCGGCTTCTTAGCGGTGCGTCTCTGAAGGCTGCGCTCTGACGGTCGCGGTTCTGTGTCAGAGTTTGTTAGCGGCTTCAGGCGTTTGAGCGCCTCGCGCCGGCTGAGGGGACTCAGCAAATTCGCATGCCGGCGGACGTATCGCTTTACTCCCGATGCGTCCGTTTTGGAATATTCGCGCAATGCCCAGCCGATGCCCTTGCGCAGGAAAAACTCAGGCCTATCGAGCGAGGGCCGGATGCAGTCATAGAGCAGCGCGCAATCGGTGCCGCCTTTAAATCCGAGTTGCGCCAGAATCGCGGCGCGGCGTTTCCAGATGTCATCTCCGGTTGCCCAACGTCTCAGGATTGCGGACATTTCGTGCGGGTAGCGGCGCAGCAAGCCGCCGATCCGGTGGCTGGCAATGGTATCCACGAAATCCCACCACGCGCCGGTGACGATCAACTCCTCGTAAACAGAAAGGGCTTCGAGCGTCTGGAACGGGCGGGAAAGGGAATCGGCGGCCAATTCAATCGCGGCGTATCGCTCTTCGCGGTAGCGAGCCTCGCGCCACAGCGTAAGCACGGTGTCCCGCCAGTCCTCAAAGGTTTCGATCGAGTGCGCCGCGAAGAGAGGACGCAAGGCCTGACGGAGAGGAGTTGACTGGACACCGCGATACGGCATTTCGGATTTCATGTACGCCTGCATGATGGGCGCTTTCGCAGGATCAGCGGCGGCGCTCAGCGCCTGGCGCACGGCGCGGATCAGCCGGGTGTCGGCGGACATGTCAGCGGATCCAGATCTTGGGTTCGACCGACATTCCCGGACGCAGGCGGTCCAGTCCGGCCTGATTCTTATTGAATCGGATGCGCACCGGGAGACGCTGCACCACCTTCACGTAATTCCCGCTGGCGTTTTCCGGAGGCAACAGGCTGGTGATGGTTCCGGTGGCAGCGGGGAAGCTTTCGACGTAGCCGCCGAAATCCTGACCGTAGGCATCGACGCCAATGGTGACCTTTTGGCCGGGATGAATCCGCCGCAACTGCGTTTCTTTGAAATTCGCCGTGACCCACATATCGTCGATCTGGGCGATCAAAAAAAGCTGCTGGCCTGGCTGCACGTGGTTACCGATCTCGACATTGCGCTTGCTCACGATGCCGGACACCGGCGCCGTGATCCTGGTGTAAGAGAGATTGAGGCGCGCCAGGTCGACGCGGGACTTAGCCACGTTCGCATCCGCTTGTTTGGCCAGGACGGTGGCGCGGCGGATCGCCAGTTCGTGGGGAGCATTCATGCCGAGCTCGGTCAGCTTCGCCTCGGTCTCGGCGAGTTGGGCACGACGCTGCTCGACCGATTTTTGCCCGGCCTCAGCGGTGGCACGCGCGGAATCCACGGCTGCCGCGAGGGCATTCACGTTGGCGATGGCCTGATCGTAGACCTGGCGCGGAATCTCGTCTTTATCCACCAGCGCCTTGTAACGCGCGACGTCCGCTTGGGCTTTGGCCAAGTTTGCTTCCGCTTCGCGAAGGCGGGCTTGGGAGGCGACCGAGTCGCGCTCCGCCCATGCCACCGCTGCTTCCGAATTAGCCACGTCGGCGCGCGCCGCCTCAATGCCGGTCTGGTTCGCGTTCTCGACAATCGGGACGCTTGGATTCTGAACACTGACCTCGGCCTGCTTCTGCGTCATTTCGGCGCGGGCTTGCTCGAACGCAACCGAGTAGTCGCTGGGATCGAGCTCCGCCACCAGTTCTCCGGCTTTCACCAACTGGTTCTCTTCAGCGTGAATCGCGGTGACGGTGCCGGCGATGCGAGTGGAGATGCTGTTCAGATGCGTGTCGACCTGCGCGTCGTCGGTCGACTCAAAAGTTTGCGCATAATTCCAATACAGAACGCCGCCCGTCGCCACGGCGATGACGAGGAGCAGCAGCACGACAATGCTTGCCACCCGGCTGCGTGAGCGGGCCGGAGGCGCGTCGGGAACCGGGGCGGGGCGCGGAGATTTCTTGATTTCTTCGGGTTGCATCATGGTTTTCCCAACAGCCGCTGAACCCCCTGGTCGGCCTGTCCCATGGCACGCGCCAGGCTGGCCTTAGCAAGATTGTGGGTCAGCAGACTATTAATGTAATCCTGTTCGGCGGCAGCGACCGCTTCCTGGGCCTGCACGACCTCGATCGTGTCGGCGACGCCGGCAGCGAACCGGTCACGAGCCTGGCTGAGCGTATCCTGTGCCAGATTCCGGTTACTCTCCGCCAAGGCAATCAGACTGGCGGCGGCATTCAGATCCAAGAATGCCTGGCGGATATCGGCATCCACGCGGGCCCGCAGATCCTGGTATTCGAGGCGCCGCTGCTGCAGAACGGCATCGGCCTGCAGGATGTCACCGCGCACGCGACCGCCCTGCCACACCGGCACGCGCAACGTGGCGCTTACGGCAAAAGTGCCATGGGAATTCTGCGGGGATGGGCCGATCACACCGTAATCACCGTTGAACTCGGCCGTGGGGTAGCGCTCGGCCACCGCAGCTTTCCTGGCGAGCTCGGCGGCTTGCACCTGCGCCTCGGCGGATTTCAGATCAGACCGATTCGCGGCGGCCCGCGCCAGCGCCTGTTCCATGGTTAGATCGGAGAGCGGAGCGTAGGGCACAGTATCGCTGAGGGCGAATTCCTGACCTGGCGGCAGACCGATGGCGCGTCCGAACTGAATTCGGCGCTTGGCGAGGTCGGTCTCCTGCGCGGTCAGACGCTGCTGCTGCGTTTGCAACTCGACCTGGCTACGCGTCACGTCGATGCGGGCGGACAGCCCGGCGTTATGGCGATCCGCAGCCTGCTGGTAGGTAGTCTGCGCGGCGGCGACCTGCACGCGAATGGATTCCACGCTGGCGGCGGAAGAGATTACGCTCAAATAACCGGTGGTGACGGCAAGCACGACAACATCCCGCGCGTCTTGCGCGGAGAGGCTGGTCGCCCTTTCGGCCTGCTCGGCCGCGCGATAATTGCGCATCTCAGTCAGGTTGGCGATGGTCTGCGTTACGCGGCCGCGAAGATCGAAATAATGGTATGGCCCCACCACGCCCGGGAAGCTGAAACCCGGCAGTGAGAATTTGAAGCCGTAGACGGCGAGATTGGTTTGTTGCTCATCGAGGAACAGCCCGGTGCTCACGTTGGGCAGCAGATTGGCCAGTTCGCTTATGCGCTGGCCTTGCGCCTGCCGGATACTCTGTTGAAACCCGGCGGCGCCGAGGTTGTACTGCAGACCGCGGCGGATGGATTCGGCGAGCGAAAGCTGTAGGGGAGGGCCCGCCGCTTCCACGGACGGCGTACTGCCGTCATAAGCCGACTGAGGTTGACCGATGCGGCCGGACAGAGGCATCTGCTTCGCGCGCGTGGCGCCACCCTCGGCACCACCCCCGCCGCCGAATTGCGCTCGAACCGCCGCCGGCAGGAGGAGCAGCAACAAGAGGAGAGTCGCTCTTTGAAGAGCCCGTTTGGACTTGCTCATCACAGGCCGCTTGCGGGGCGCCGCGAGCCCTTCGGTCAGCAGATTGATGGTGAACTCGATTTCATCGCGCACACGAAATTCCTGCCAGTTGAGGAGCCGCCGTTCGAGCAATCCTCGGGAAATATCGAAAAGGGCAGCCGCTACTGGTCCGGCGGACACCGGACGGATCTCGCCGCGTTGACAGGCTTCCTCGACAACCTGGGCGACCTGCCGCATATTCGCTCGAAACAGTTGCATCACCTCGCGGCTGACCGGCGCTTTGACGAACGTGCTGCCGTATTCGGCCAGGTAGATCCGGTAAAAATCCTCGTGTGCTTTGGCGAATTCCAGGCGAACGCGAAAAAAGGCGCGTAGCTTCTCGCGGAATCCCTCGGCGCGGTCCATCTCCGCACGAGCTTCAGCCCACATCTGCCGGAGGTCGCCCGCCAGCACCGCCATGTACAGCTCTTCTTTCGATTTGAAATACAGATAGAGCGTTCCTTTGGCAATCTGAGCTTCGTCCGCGACGTCCTCAACGGCAGTCTCCGCATAGCCCTTTTTGGAAAACACACGACGCGCGGCATCGAGGATCGCCGCCCGTTTCCGATCGCTGACTGACCGGTCAGTCATATTCTCCCAAGATAAGGAAATGGCGGCGAAGTTGTCAATGTCCGGTAAGATAGCGGGCATGTTCTCTTCCCGCTTTCCTCGGGATTTCCAGCCGAACCGGCTCACGCTGGCGGTGGCAGCGGCGCGGCGCGCGGGAACGCCAGTTATCGATTTGACGGTGTCCAATCCGACAGAAGCCGGATTCCAGTATTCACCCGAGATCGTGCGGGCGTTCGACGACACGCGGTCATTGCGCTACGAGCCGGCGCCGGCCGGGTTGCCCGAGGCGCGGGCGGCGGTGGCGCAATACTACGCAGCGCGGGGCGTGCCGATTGAACCGGACCGCGTTCTGCTCACGGCCAGCACCAGCGAAGCGTACGCCTATTTGTTTAAACTGCTGGCTGACCCGGGCGACCATGTGCTTGTGCCCCGCCCCTCTTATCCGCTGTTCGATTGTCTGGCAGCCATGGAATCGATCGAGCTTCGCTCGTACCCTCTTTCGTATCACGGCCGTTGGACCATCGACATGGATGCGCTCGCGGCGCTGCTCACGGATCGCACTCGCGCCATCATCCTGGTCAATCCGAATAATCCTACCGGCAGTTTCCTCAAGCGCGCCGAACTGCAGCAACTGGCCCCGCTTTGCGCCGAGCGCCACATCGCTTTGATCTCCGATGAAGTGTTCTCGGACTACGGGTTCGCGGATGATTCCGAGCGCGTGGCGACGCTGGCCGGAGTCGAACAGTGCCTGGCATTCTCGATGAGCGGGCTTTCGAAAATCGCAGGACTTCCGCAGATGAAATTAGGCTGGATCGTAACAGCCGGTCCTGCGACGTTGCGGGATCAAGTTCGCGAGCGCCTCGAGTGGATTTCAGATACCTATCTCTCCGTCAGCACACCTGTGCAACACGCGGCTGCGCGCCTGCTGGCTGCCGGGGAATCGATTCAACAGCAGATCCGGGACCGGACAATCGGGAACTTTCGTTTTCTTCGCCAAGCATTGCAAGGATCCTGTGGAAATCTGCTGGCTCTGGAGGGTGGATGGTATGGAATCATCCAGATTCCGCGCATTCGAACCGAGGAGGAGTGGGTTCTGGATCTGCTCGTCCGAAGCAATGTCCTTGTGCAGCCCGGCTACTTCTATGACTTTGAATCAGAAGCGTTTGTGGTTATCAGCCTACTCCCCGAGCCAACCGTTTTTCAAGAGGGCATCCACCGGTTCACTCGATTTTTGCGGAGCTAAAGCGTACAATAAAAGTATGGCAAAAGGTTGGGGCAGTAAGACGGCCGTAATACGCGCCGAGCGGGTAGAAGTGCGTTCCAGCAACGCGCCCGACCAGGCAACCCTGGATCACATTCGCCAAAAAGAAAACATCGCTCTTTCCCGGACCCGAGTCGCTACCGAATTGAAGTCCGCGCAAAACCCACGCTATCGGGAGCTGTTGAACCGAACGTTAGCGGACTTGGACGCAAAGCTGTCCGCGCTCGCGGGCAACTAAACCAAGGGTACTCACAGCGATCAGCAGGCCGGTTCCGGCCTGCCTGATATACTCGTATTTCCCGTGTTCCATTCCATTGAGAAACAAGTGTCTCGCGCCTTCCGCACGCACATCCAGGCGCGGTATGGCGTCGATGTGCCGGTGGCCGTCGAGCAGCCCAAGCAGAGCGAAATGGGCGAAATGGCCGTACCCGCGGCGTTTCAGTTGGCGAAGCAACTCCGCCAGGCGCCGAAGAAAATCGCAGCGGAGTTCGTGTAAGAGATCGGTCCGCTCGATGGCGTGTCCAGGATGGAAGTGCCGGGAAACGGCTACATCAAAAACCGTCTCAAGCGGGGCCCGTCTGGCGAGGCCTTATTGCGCGGCGCAGGAACCGCGAGCGTAGCATCCGCCGAAAAAGTCATCGTAGAGCACACGAATATTAATCCCAATAAAGCCGCGCACATCGGGCACCTGCGGAATGCCACGTTGGGAGATACCTTCGTGCGGATGCTGCGCGCGCTCGGGCACTGCGTTGAAGTGCAGAACTACATCGACAATACAGGCGTGCAGGTAGCCGATGTTGTAGTGGGGTTTCATTACCTGGAGAAGAAGACCGCGGCTGAGGTGCGGGCGCTGATTGCCGATCCGGACGTGCGGTTCGACTACTATTGCTGGGACCTGTATGCGCGCACTTCCGCCTATTTCACAGACAACCCGGACGCACGCGCCTGGCGCGCCGAAACTCTCCACGCGATCGAGGCCGGCGCGGGTGATCTGGCGGAGATGGCGCACCTGGTGGCCGATGCCATCGTCGAAGCGCACCTTGCCACGATGCTCCGTCTCTACGTCGAATATGACGTGCTGCCGCGGGAGAGCGAGATTCTGCACCTCAAGTTCTGGGAATCGGCGTTCAACCTGCTCAAAGAGCGCAACGCGATCTACTTCGAAAAGGAAGGCAAGAACGCGGGCTGCTGGGTGATGCCGGGCCTTTCCGAGGAAGGCAAGGTGATTGTGCGCTCCGACGGCACGGTCACTTACGTCGGTAAAGACATCGCTTATCAATTGTGGAAGTTCGGACTGCTGGGAAAAGATTTCTACTATCGTCCGTTCAAGACGTATGCCGACGGTCGCGTGCTCTGGATTACGACGGATCAGCCGGCCGAGTCAACGAATGGAAACTTTGGACACGGCGCGCGCGTGTATAACGTTATTGACGCGAGGCAGTCGTATTTGCAGGACGTGGTAGTAGCGGGGCTTCGGGGCTTGGGTTACCAAAAGCAGGCGGACGAATCCGTGCACTTCTCGTATGAGATGGTCGCGCTATCGCCGCGCTGCTGCGCCGAACTGGGAATTCCGCTGTCCGAGGAAGATCGCAAGCGGCCCTATGTCGAGGTCTCCGGCCGCAAAGGGCTTGGCGTCAAAGCCGACGATTTGATGGACACGCTCATCAAGAAGGCCCTTGAGGAAGTGGCCTCGCGGCATCCCGAGGCATCGCAGGAAGAACAGCGGGGGGTAGCGTCGCAGATCGCAATTGGCGCACTTCGGTATTTTCTGTTGAAGTTCACGCGCAACGCGGTGATCGCGTTCGACCTGCAGGAAGCGCTGAGCTTCGAAGGCGAGACCGGACCCTATGTGCAATATGCGGCCGTGCGCGCGCGCAACATTCTTCGCAAGCTCGAAGAAAAGGGCGAGCGGCTGCCTGACTTTTCCACCGAGCTGAGCGCGGATGCCCTGGCGCGCCAGTTACAGTCGGAGGATTTCTGGCAGGTTCTGCTGGCGGCGTCAAAGGCCGACTCGGCGGTGGAACGCGCCGTCACCGCGGGCGAGCCGGCGCACGTGGCGAAATACGCTTTTCAGCTGGCCCAGGCGTTCAATAACTTCTACCACCAATATCCGATCATTCACGAACAGGACCGCGAGAAGAAAGTATTCCTGTTGTGGATGACGGACTTCTTCCGGCGCCAGTTGGAGAGAACGGCGGACATTCTCGGAATTCAGATTCCGAGGTACATGTGAGGTAGAGCAAACCTTTTGTTTGCGCCTTAGCTGCTCTGTGCAACTCCGGGAAGGATGTCGATTTCGTCTATGAAGCCGATTACAGCCATGTCGATCGGCGATTGGGGGCGGCCTGCGGCGGACGAGGCGGCCCAGCCGTCCGTGGACAGCAGAATGCGGTCGCCAATGCCGGCATCGACGGCATCGAGGGCCAGCACGGCGTCTCCACGATCGCTTCCATCCAGATTGAGGGGTTGTATGAGTAAGACCTTACGGCCTTCGTGGCTCGGATGTTTATGCGTGGCCACCACCTCGCCGATCACGCGTCCGATCAACATGGCCGCTTGACCTGCACTTCATCGACGATGCCGACAATGGTGGCATCGGCGGGCACCTGACGGGGCAGAAAGGGCATGCTGGCTTCGCGGCCGCGTACCCAATACACCAACTCACCCGCGCCGGCGCCGGTCGAATCGGCACACACCAGGCGCTTGCCAGTATTTTTCATTTCGGGGGTGAGGGGCTGGACCAGGAGAAAACGCATACCTTCGAGCGAAGGATTCTTCACAGTGGCCCAGACGCACCCGATGACGCGGCCGAGGAACATGCGGTTAGTCCAGACGCACGTCGTCGACGATGCCGATGATAGCGGTATCGACAGGCGTATCTTTGCAGCCTTCGGCCATGCGGGCCGAGCTGCCGGAAACCGCGATGACGCGTTCGCGGTAGCCGGCCCCCACACTGTCCACGGCCACCACGTAGCCGGCTTCGTCTTTGCCTTCGGGCGACACCGGTTTGAGGATAAGGAGCTTCTTGCCTTCGAGGCGGGGATCTTTCCGCGTGGCAACCACTGTGCCCACGACGCGCGCCAGGATCATGACGGCTACTTGCCAGCGGCTTGCGCTTTGCCGATCGGCAACACGTCTTCCAAGCTCTGGTGGGGCCGGGGAATAACGTGGACGGCGATCAGTTCGCCGACGCGCCGGGCGGCGGCAGCGCCAGCGTCGGTAGCAGCGCGAACGGCCGCCACATCGCCCCGCACCATGGCGGTGACGTAGCCGGAGCCGATCTTTTCCCAGCCAATGAGGGTCACTTTGGCGGCCTTCACCATGGCATCGGCGGCTTCGATCATCGCCACCAGGCCGCGCGTCTCGATCATTCCTAGCGCTTCACCCATCGTTATTCTCCATTGCCGGCGGCAAGACGGCCGGCACTACTCTCTCTAAACGCCAAACCGCCCGCACGCAAAGCCTCATCCACCAACCCAATCAGCTCAGTGCGCGTCAGGGTCACTCGCTGGTCCGCGTATTCTTCCGCCACTACCGGACAGTTGGGCTCGCCGCTGAAACGCGCCTTGACGCCATAGCGCGACCGGGAATCGAGCAACTTATCCACTTCGGTCCGGGGTAGCACGTTGGGGCCGCCCAGCAACTCGGCCACGAGCTGGATGCGAGCCGAGTGTTCCACCGTCTCCATCCGGAAGTAGGCCTGAAACACATCTTCTCCGTAACACACGGCGCCATGATTCGCCATCAGGAGCGCGTCATGTTTGGGAATCAGGGGCCGCATCGGCTCGGTCAATTCATGCGTTCCGGGCAAACCGTACGCGGCGATAGGAACACAGCCGAACGCGATGATCACCTCGGGCAGAAGCGCGAGATTGAGCGACCGGCCGGCGGTGGCGAAGCCGGTGGCGACCGGCGGATGCGCATGCACTACGGCGTGAATGTCGGGCCGCAGATCATAGATAGTCAGGTGCATGTTGATTTCCGTAGTTTTCTCGCGGCGTCCGGAAATCTTGCGTCCCTGCCGGTCAAGCACGATCAGGTCGTCCGGCTGCATCATGCCCTTGCACATTCCGGTGGGAGTAGCCAGGATGCGTTCGGCGTCCATTCGAATGCTGATGTTGCCGTCGTTCGCGGCAACCCAGCCCTTCTCGAATGCGAAACGGCCGATCTGGACGATGTCATCGCGGTATTCGCGCTCGGTTTTCATGATCGCGGGATCTTCGATTGTAGCAGGAATGTTCTTCAGCGGTCGGCGCGCAAACGGGTTGTAAAATGAACCAGATGGAAACCCGCCGGATGTGCCCGCACTGCCGCGCGTTCATCACCACGAAAGACCGCGTGTGCCCCTACTGCAATGGGGAAGTCGGGACGCGCGCGGCCGATCGCCGCAATCCGGCGCCGATTCTGGGCGGGCTGATTCCCCACGCGCATTTCACCACGGTCATCATTCTGCTGATCAACGTCGGGCTTTATATCGCAACGGTGCTGGCCAGCATGCGGGCGGGCAACAACGACGCGTTCCTCAATCTTGACCCGGATACGCTTCTCGAATTCGGCGCCAAATTCCGCGGCTATATCCTGGCCGGTCAGCGGTGGCGACTGGTGACGGCGGGGTTTCTCCACGGCGGCCTACTTCATATCGGGATGAACATGTGGGTGTTGTGGGACGTGGGTGCGCAGGTCGAAGAGATCTACGGAACGGCGCGCCTGCTGGTGATCTATTTTGTCGGCAGCGTGCTCGGTTTCGTTTTCAGCACGTTGTGGAGCCCGTACCTGTCCATCGGCGCTTCGGCCGGATTGATGGGCCTGATCGGAGCGATGATCGCAGTCGGAGTACACCACCGCAGCGCCATGGGGCAGGCGATTCGCGGACAATATATCCGCTGGACGATCTATATGCTGATCATCGGAATTCTTCCGGGGCTTCAAATTGATAATGCCGCGCACATTGGCGGTCTGGTTGGAGGTTTCGGAATTGCGTACATCGCCGGGCTGCCGCGCTTTGAAGGAGCCTGGCAGGAGCGCGTATGGCGGATCGCAGCCTACATTTGTATCCTGCTGACGGCAATTAGCTTTTTCCGCATGTACCAGTGGCTGACGAGGGGCGCGTAGCTTTACCCAAAGTTAACCAAGCATAAGGTTGAGGTTTTATGCTGTTCGGAATACGATGAAAAAGCATGAGATTTCGCACAATGGCTCTGGTTCTGGCTTTGACGTGCGGGTTGACCGCGACGATGGAAGCACGGACGACGAAAGCGCACTCCAAGAGCAAAAGAACATACAAGGCGCAAAAGTACAAAACGCCCAAGTACAAAGCCGCCAAATCCCCCAAAGTCAAACGTCACGCCTGACCGGGGTGGCGGGATGACAGGGTGGACGATCCGGGCCGCCGTTCCGGGGGATGTTCCCGCGATCGTCTCGCTCATCCGCGACTTGGCCGAGTATGAGAAAGCCGCGCCGGGCGCCCTCGATCTAACTGAAGATTTGCTTAGTGACGCTCTGTTCGGCACGCGCCCTGCTGTCGAAGGACTGGTGGCCGCGCGCGAACCTGATGTAGCCGGGTACGCCCTCTTCTTCCACAATTTCTCTTCCTGGCGGGGTAAACGAGGTGTGTTTCTCGAAGACATATACGTGCGCCCCGAACTGCGCGGGCACGGGATCGGAAAGGCGCTTTTCACGGATGTGGCGCGGATTGCGCGCGAACGCGGCTGCGCGCGAGTCGAGTGGATGGTCCTCGACTGGAACCAGACCGCCATCGACTTCTATAAATCGCAGGGCGCCGAGCCGCTGGATGGCTGGACTGTCTTCCGCAAGCGGCTAGAGTAACGCCGGCGACGCTTGCGTCCGTTCCGGATCCTGTCCCCGCTGCGGCCCGAAGCTCTTCGCCGCCGGGATGTATACTGTTCCAAGCCGTCAGCATTCCACCAAGAGGCCCGAATGGAAACCAACGCCACGATTAACGTCAGCGACCTCATCGACCGTAGCCCGGTGAGCCGGTTCCAGATCGGCGTCTTTATCCTATGCGGCCTATGCCTGATTATGGACGGATTCGACGTTCAATCGATCGGATACGTGGCCCCGGCATTGAGCCAGGAGTGGAAGATCGCTCCGGCAATTCTGGGCTCGGTCTTAAGTGCAGCTCTATACGGCGTGCTTTTCGGCTCGATTTTCCTGAGCATGTTGGCCGATCGGATCGGGCGGCGGCCGGTATTGGTAGGGGCTTGCCTGTTCTTCTCGGTGGTCTCGATCCTGACCGGGCTGACCCAAACGGTTCCGCAGCTGCTCGCCATGCGGTTCATCGCAGGGCTGGCGCTGGGCAGCATCATGCCGAATGCGATGGCGCTGGTGGGCGAGTACGCCTCGCGCGGCGCGCGGGTTCCGCTGATGATCGTGGTGGGCAATGGCTTCACAGCCGGCGCAGCCATCGGCGGGTTTGTGGCGTTCTGGCTGATCCCGCGTTTCGGATGGCGGTCGGTATTTTTTTTTGGCGGCGCGGTGCCGCTGGTGATCGGGATCTTCATGCTATTCCTGCTGCCGGAATCGCTGCAATTTTTGGCCTTGCACAGCAAGGATCCGCAAAAACTCCGCAAGTGGATCCTCCGCATCAATCCGGCCGCCGCGGCCGCAGGGACTCAGTACGTGGTGCGCGAAGAAAGACGCAAGGGGGTATCGTTCATTAAGCTGTTTCAGGAAGGCTACGCGGTGCGCACGGTTCTGTTGTGGACGGTCTATTTCATGAACCTGCTAAATCTTTATTTTCTTTCGAGCTGGCTACCGACGGTGGCAACACCGCTGGTAAAGGCCGCGGGAATCTCCGGAGGGTATGCGCTGCTGCTGGGAACGGCTCTGCAGATCGGTGGCGTGCTCGGCTCCCTCGTTCTGGGTTTGCTGGTGAGCCGCTTCGGTTTCGTAAAGATCCTCACTACGTTTTTTGCCACGGCGGCCTTGTGCATTGCGAATATCGGTCTTCCGGGGCTTTCGTTGGCGCTTCTGTTCGTGGTTGTATTCGTGGCGGGCATGGGAATCGTCGGCGGCCAATCGGCTGTAAACGCGCTGGCTGCGACGCTGTATCCAACCGACTTGCGTTCGACCGGTGTCGGAGCCGGCCTCGGAATCGGCCGGATCGGCTCGATCGTGGGGCCCACAGTGGCCGGGATTCTCCTTGGCCTTCATTGGACGACACACCAACTGTTCCTTGCCGCGGCCGTGCCGGCCTTGATTGCGGCAGTGGTGATGATCGGCATGCGCCGGGTGATCACTTCTCAGGCGCGGGCGGACGCGAAGACCGAAGTTCTCGTGCATTAGTCTGCCGCCAACACGCAAGCGCGAGCGCAGCAAGCGGATCTTAACTTTGATCAAAGGACGGCCGCACGCGAAACGGGTTCGCTGCGCGATTAATGTGAACCGCGCGGGCGCGTTTGTAATGCTTCGTCCAATCGCTTTTTAGGCAGAGGGTCGGCAGGGTTGGCGGCGACCACTTTCCGCAGATTCTCGATCGCTTCGTCCAATTTTCCCCGTTTTACCTGCACGTTGGCCAAGTTAAAGCGCGCGGCGGAATAATCCGGACGCAGCCGCAGCGCGGTTTCAAATTCGGCTGTGGCTTCGGCCGCGCGACCAACCAACTGAAGCGCGAGGCCGAGCATATTACGCGCCTCAGCGCGGCGGGGTTCAGCGGCAACCGCGGTTTCCAGTGCGCCGACTGCGCCCGCCGCATTCAGGCGCGATAAGAGCACCGCTCCCAGGTTCAGGTTGGCCAAGAAATCCTTCGGATCCTTCTCGATCCGGTGGCGGATCACGGCTTCTTCCAATTCCCGCCGGTGATCGCCGGGGCCGCGCGGGAGAAGTTCCAGCCACAGTTCCGCCATTTCATCGGTGGCCTGATTGCCGGCTCGCACGCGACGGGGCGGCTGGTTAGGATTACGCACATTCCCCACGGAATTATCGTAGTGATAGCGCATCGAGATCACCGATCCCTTGGGGAGGAATGCGGGCTCGCGGTAATAATAGACTCCCTCCCAATCGCGGTTCCAGTCGGGAATCCGAATCAGCCATTTCCTCGAACCATCTGGCAATGTCGCAAAAGCTTCCAGCAATTTTCCCAAATAGTGCGCGTGCGGATAGATGGCGAGAGCATCGGCATCGAGGGGCACGCGAAAATCGTCCGACACCAGAAAATCGCGCGCGCCCGCGGGAATATTGATCGCTCGATTGTTTTCGAGCTGAACGAGCAGAGGGAAGCGCGCCGGCGGCTGGCTAGTGAAATAGAGGCCGACTTCCGGTTGGAGTTCTTCGGTTTTTCCCGAAGGATGCAGGTGAACGTTCAGGACCAGTTCGTCGGCCGGATCGAGGCGCCAGACGAAGCCCGGCGGCTCCTGATGCGGAGCACCCGCAGGCTTCCAAAACATGAAGTGGCCGGGCGGATCGAAGGGACTCTGCATGACGTCGGGATCCATGCCGGCGAAACCGTGGCCTGGAGCGGCTTCGCGCATGTGCGTGGAAGCCGTGCGGTCCACCAGCAGGTTGGCATGATGCACCAGCTTGCGGTCGCCGGGGCGAATCTCCAGAGCACGCACGTAACGAGCAGATGGCGTGCCGGGCTTCAATACGAAATTCCAATAGACATCGGGGCCGCTCGCCGGGACACGGAAAGCGGCCGGCGCCCTCAGAACCAGGTCCGGCGTGCCAAGCCGCCAATCTCCAGCGAATCGCGGCGGTTCGGGAATCTCCTGCACCGGACCATGCGGCGCCCCAGCGGCGGCCCATTCACTGATTGTGCGAATTTCGTCGTCGGTCAGAAGCCGTTCGCCTTCGAAGTCGCCGTAGCCGTGCTCAGGAAGCCAAGGCGGCATGAAACGGCTGCGCGTGACAGCGGCGATCTGCGCGGACCGTTTCCTGGCATCGACATAGGACAGCAAAGGAAATGGCGCCATCCCACCCGGATGGTGGCACTCCGCGCAAGCGCGATACAGGATTGGCGCGACATTGTGCGCAAATTCCGGCGGCGTAGCGCCGAACGCGGGTGCGCTCAACAGTAGCGTCACCGCGAATTGAAGATTTGTACGCACTCTCCAACCAGTTCAACATATTCGGGGGCTAGCTCAGGCCCGTTACCGGTCTGCCCGCCGGGAGTTACAATTCAGGTGCCCATGACCTCGGCCCCACACGTGGGCGGCCGCAGCGCCGAACAGACCTACGCGGCGATTGAGGCTTTTCTTAAGCAAGCGAGGCAACCCGCGCTGCTGGAACCTGGGGAGGAACTGCTGCCTCTGACAGGCGACAATTGCGCACTCGATCTGCAGGGGGAGCGGCTCGTTCTGCAGGCGTGGGACCGCCACCGCAACCTGACACGACGCGTGCTCGCAGTCGGGGAATCTTCGCCCGCGCGAATGGAGCTGACGGTGGAGCGATTCGCGCACCGCCGAGGACAGTTCTTTCTGCTCGATCTAGGGCGGCGCGACGGAGCCTTGGTAGGCCGCCGCAGCGGCCGGCTGGTGTTTCGAGAGCGTTTCCGTTTGTTCCTGCGCCGCCAGTTTCCAGAATGGAAGCTCGCCGAATTAAGCGCGGAAGCGAGCTTGCAATACAGCCTCTCACCCGCGTACCCACGCGCGTTCCTCCGTCATGGCCAGCATGGGTGGGCCGCACTGGCGTGCCCGCCCGAAGCTGATACGGCGGCGGTTCTCACCTTTGGCCTCATCTGGCTCGATTATCTTCGCAGCCGCGAGCGGCGGATTGCGATCGAGGGCCTGGCTCTCTACGTGCCGGCGGGTTTGGAGCGTCCCGCCGCGCTACGCGCCGTATGTCTCGATCCCGTCAAGGTCCGGCTTGAGCTGTTCACATATTCGCTCGAAGGCTTCGTGGTGCGGGTCGATCCGCACGACCATGGAAACATCGATACCCGTCTGGAAACATGCCGCCGTCCAGATCCGAATCAGGTGGGCGCCTGGCAGAGGATTACGAACCTGCCGGACGTGGAAACAGTGCCGAAAGCGGACGGACGGCTTAGTCTGCGGGTTCATGGCCTGGAGTTCGCCGAACTCTGCGGCGGCGAATTGCGATTCGGTATCGGGGAACGACGCGTTGCCGGCCCGCACCACGCCATGGAAATCGAACGCCTCGCCGAAGAACTGAGCCGGGCGCGCCTTCCCAATACCGCCGATCGCGAACACGAGCTCTATCGCCGCTGTCCCGAAGCGTGGCTGGAATCGCAGGTGCGCCGGGAAATCGAGACGATCGACGCGTCTCTGATTGCAGATCCCGTTTACGACCAGGTGCCGGCCTTCGCGGGCGGCGATCGGGGCATTCTGGATCTGCTATCCATCGACCGGGCCGGCCGCCTCGCCGTTCTGGAATTGAAAGCTTCCGCCGATCCGAACCTGCCCCTGCAGGCGCTCGACTATTGGATTCGTGTGAAGTGGCACCTCGATCGCGATGAGTTCCCGGCTCGCGGCTATTTCCCGGGGATTGCCTTGCGGCCCGACCCTCCGCGCCTGCTGCTGGTGGCGCCCTCGCTGGAGTTCCACCCCACCACCGAAGCCATCTTGAGTTATTTCTCACCGACCATTGAGGTGGAGCGAATCGGGCTGGCGGTAGAATGGCGGAGGGGACTGCAGGTGATGTTTCGTCTGACCGGAGCCGAGCGGCCTCAATAAACTATGATCAAATCCATGAAACAGGTTCGCGCGGCAATTTCGCTGCTCAATCCGGCGTCCGTGCGGGAGCGCGCCGAACGGCGAGTGGATATCGGACTGGTGGCCAGCACCGAGAGCGGCTATGCCGAAATGGAAGATTTTCTGATTCCCGCGACGCTGCCGCGCGAGCAGCACTTCCAGCTGATGCAAACGCTGCACCGTGCCGGGGATCCTGCTGCTTCCAATAACGTCGACCTGGTGCTGTATGAATCGGGCCTGCCCACGCCGCAAGGGGCGTTCACGTTCTACCGGGACGACCCGCAGCGCTCGGTGGCGGAGATCTTGCACGCGAATGAAGAATTGTCTCTCGCGCTGGCGCGCCAGTATCCGGCATTCCGGCAAGCCGTGGTCAACCGGATTGTGCAATCGGTGGCTTGGGAAAACGCTCTGTTCGCCGTAGCCACCGCTCTGCCGAACGTGGTGCCGAACCTGTTCGAATTGCCGTGGGTGGTGGGAGAATTCGCTTCCGACACGGCGTTCCTGACCGTGAACCAGATCCGGATGGCATTCCTGATTGCCGCCGCTTGCGGGAAAGAGGTCGGCCTCGCCCAACAAAAAACCGAAGTGCTCTCGATTACAGCAGGCGCGTTCGGATGGCGCGCCATCGCTCGGGAACTCGCAGGCAAAATCCCGCTCGGCGGCGGTCTGATTCCGAAGGGGGCAATTGCCTACGCGGGGACCTTCGTTGTCGGCAAGGGTCTGGAACATTACCATCACGCGCGGGTTCCGCTCACGAAATCACAGCGTGAGCAGATTTATGAACAAGCCTATCAGGAAGGCAAAATCATCGCCGGATCGCTCTCCAGCGAAAACTCGCGGCACGCCTGAAGATTGTCGTCCGAAAGTAGACGTTAATTTTCGATAGCCTAGGCCAATCGTCCTATCGCGTCATCGTACAATTTACTCAGGGGCACATCCCCTTGGAGTAAACCTATGCACCTGGTTTATGTCGGAATCGCACTCGCAGCGGCGGGAATCGGTTTGGCCGATACCGTGACGCTGCGGAACGGACGCGTGATTCAGGGCACGTATTTGGGTGGTACAGCACGACAAGTCCGAATCGACGGGGGTGACCAGATTCAGACTGTCGATGTCGACAGTATTGTGAAAATCGAATTCAGCGCTCCAGCCCCGGCCGCGGCGGCGCCTCCGCCGGCTGCCCCGGTTCGCCAGACCATTCTCCGGCCCGATCCGGCGGGCGAGAGCGCACCGCCCCCGCAGCAGCGTAGCGTGGTGGAACTGCCGGCTGGCACCAATATCGTAGTGCGCATGATTGATGGCGTGGACTCGGAACAGAACCGCGTCGGCCAGACCTTTGCCGCGAGCCTGGATGAATCCGTCATGCTCAACGGAGATACGGTAATCCCACGGGGCGCGGATGCCGTGGTGAAACTGGCGGACTCGAAAGAATCCGGCAAACTGACCGGCCGCACGGAACTGACGCTTGATCTGGTATCCGTGAAGGTCAATGGCCGCATGGTCGATATCAATACACAGACCGTTTCGCGCGAGAGCTCTTCGCGCGGCGCACGAACCGCCAAAGTGGCAGGCGGCACTGCGGCGGTAGGCGCGATCATCGGCGCAATCGCCGGCGGCGGCAAGGGCGCGGCGATCGGAGCCGGCGCCGGAGCCGCAGCGGGAGCCGGAGCCGAAGTCGTGACCAAGGGACAGAAAGTAAAGATCCCATCGGAAACGCGACTGACATTTGTGGTGGACACGCCTGTCCGCCTATAGAGCGAACCCTGGACCCGGACCGCACCTGTAGACTCAGTCCCCTGCGCCGGCGAGGGGGGCCGGCTGTGCACGAGGGCGTCCGCCCCACAATGAAGTGGCGTTTGACGTCCCTGCCCTGCCGCCTTAGAACAAATCCAGATCCTGAATCAGGTCGCGCGCTTCATCCACCTTCAGCGCCTTCGCGCCCCGGACTTCCAAAGATCCGTCCGGCGCGTCGAAATCGAAGGAGCTGAGCAGGCGATAATTACCCGGCGCGAGATCCGTGAAATGATATTGGCCTAGAGCGTCCGCGTGAGTGATCTGCAAGTCTTTCAGGCGACGACGCGCAGCCGGATCGAACGCTTCCAGGTATACCGGCGCACCGGGCGCGGGCACATGCCCCGGACCGATTACGGTCCCATGCACCGCTCCGGGAGTGGGGGACAACACAACCTGCACCTGGTTCAAGCTCCCGGTAATGAGAAACTCGTTCCAGCCGTCGGCTCGCGGGGGTTCTCCCGGAAGCGGACGCGAGGCGGAGAGGCTCGATACAAAAAAGCCGGGGTCCGGCGCCATCGCTAGTTCCCAGCGGCCGGGCAAGAAGGCCAACCGGTCGCCCGCCAATTCTAACGTCTGGGTTTTACCGGTACCCGCCAGATCCTTGCGACGGGCCATGACGCGCACCGCGTGAGAATCGATCATCTGTCCTTTGTTGTCGCGGAAGACGAACTGCACCTGTGGAAGCGGCCGCAAATTGAGCCGGACGTCGGCACGGTCACTGAAGATGTTGAATGCAACGTAGGCTGCTTGAATCCCCAGCTTTCCGTCGGCTGGAGCTTGTGCATACAACTCGAACTGGCCGGGAGAAGCCGGGTTGAAATGGAAGTTGCCCAGCGGGTCGGAGACCGTGGTCTCCGCGCCAGTATCCGAGACAAGCGTGACATTGATTTGAGACGGCGGAACGATTTGTCCGCTGATGTTCACCAACCGGCCGGATATCGGATGCACATTGATGTCCGTGGCCTCGTGATCGAGTTCCACATCCACTGTCACGGCGCCATCGATCCGGAGCGCGTCGCGGTGAAATGTCGCCACGTAGCCGTCGTCGTCGTATTCCTTGGCGGCAGCGCGAATGAAGTATTTGCCGGGTTCAAGACCCCAAAGGCGATAGCGGCCCCGGTCGTCGGTTCGCGCGCGCGCCGCGATCTGTAAGGGTCGGGCGGCGCGGTACGCCACTACATCGTGTTCGGGCAGACCGACATCGTTTTCATCGAGGATTGTGCCCGTAACGGCGCCCAATCGCGGCAGCCGGATGATCAGTTCAGGCGATCCGTTTGAATCCAAGGCCATCGGCATGCCGGACGCCCTCCACCGCTTTTGACCGTACTGCACCGGCGCAAATCCGAGACGCGAGGCGGTGATCAAATACGAGCCGGCGGGCAGCCCGGGAAAATCGAAGCCGCCGTATTGGTTTGTCCGCGTCGACGCAGGCTGGGCTGCCGAGCGCGCCATGGGTTCCAACGTTACGAGTGCGCGCGCCAATGGGCGTCCACTCTGGTTTTCCACCACGGTTCCGCGGATTACCGCGGCATGTAGAGCCGCTGAAACGAAGAGCAGCACTACCCATTTAGGCATAAGTCTGAACGCAAGACGCACGGAACACCTGAAGAGCGCAGATAAATTATAAGTGATAGAGCATCAGGTACACTACTACTCCGGTCACGCTGACGTACAGCCACACGGGGAAGGTCCAGCGCGCGATCTGCCGGTGCTTGTCGAAGCGGCCGGCGCGCCCGCGCCGCAGCGTGATAATGGCCAATACCGGAACGGTCGCCGCAAGGACCGTGTGAGTGCCGAGGATGGTCAGGTAGACGCCGCGAAGCACGCCCGCCTTCTGGAATCGTACCGATCCCACTTGCGCGTGATAGACGAGGTAACACACCAGAAACAGGCAGGACACCGCGAAGGCGGTCTGCATGACCTTGCGATGCGTTTCGATGCGCTTGCGGCGGATCAGCGTGTAGCCCCAAACCAGTAGGATCGCCGCCGTGGCGTTCAGGAACGCATTCACCGAGGGCAGCCAGGCCGTCATGATTTTTCGCGAGCGAGGCGCCGCACATCGGCGATCAGCCGCTTGGGAAAATCGTCGTCGCCGAATGCATAATAGCCGCGGATCTGACCGCGCCGGTCGACCAGCGCGAACCGCGTGCTGTGGTCGAGCTTGCCGTCCACTGCGTTCAGGTGGAAGGCATTCAGGCCCAGATCATTCAGGCGGCTCTGTTCGCCGGTGAGGAAAAACCAGCGGCCGGATTGGGCGAGATAGTGCATGGAATAGGCAGCCAGCACGGATGGCGTGTCGTGAGCAGGGTCGACGGTAAACGAGACCAGACGCACATCGGCCAGATCCGAAGTGGCGGTCTGGACCTGCCGCATGCGCGAACTCATCATAGGGCAGGGGCCGGGACAGTTGGTGAAGATGAAATCCGCCACCCAGACTTTACCTGCCAGCGTACGGCTGTCGAAGACCTGCCCGTCCTGGGACATGAGTTGAAATTCA
Organism: uncultured Solibacteraceae bacterium; assembly: GCA_964554945.1. GTDB lineage: Bacteria > Acidobacteriota > Terriglobia > Bryobacterales > Bryobacteraceae > PSRJ01. The sequence goes on from CAZKQQ010000025.1 coordinate 44,342, forward strand.
GGGATTTGGCCCAGCACCGGCAGCGGTTTGCCGCCGCAGCCCGCCAGAGCCAGCACAACTGCGGCCAGAACTCCGGCCGGTGTTTTCACGCGGCGCTCCGCCTGCTCTTCTGGGCCGCCATGATGCCGGAGATCAGCAGTAGCACCAGGCCAAAAGCCGCAGTGACCGCCAGGCTCTCCAGCGCGCCGGGCGTGGCGTTCGGCAGTCGCAGCGTGTAGTTCAGCAGCGAAATCGAATAGGTCAGCGGGTTCACCCACATCAACGCCTTCACCCAGCCGTGCGCCGTCGACATGGGGAACAAGGAACCCGATACCATCCACATCGGCACCAGCAGAAGATTCATAATGGCGTGGAATCCCGACGTCGAATCCATTTTCCAGGCGATGACGAAGCCCATCCCGGTGAGCGTAAAAGAAATCAGAAACACCGCGCCGGCAACTACCAAGATTTGCGCCGGTGTGATACTCACGCCAGCCAGAGGCGCGAATGCCAGGAAGATGAGCCCCTGAATCCATGCCAGCGTGGCGGATCCGAGAATCTTACCCAGCACCATGCTGGTGCGCGGCGCTGGTGAAACCAGCATCGAGAGCAGAAAACCCTCGCGGCGGTCTTCGATGATGGAGATGGTCGAGAAAATCGCCGAGAACATTACGGTGAGAACCAGCGCGCCCGAGTAGAACCGCGCGAGGTCGTTCGAGCCATACCCAATCAGGAGCCAGAACACCAGCGGCGATGCCACGACGCCCAGCACGCGGCTCTTCTGCCGCCAGAACCGCAACAGTTCGCGCTGCCATAGAGTCGCGGCGGGGAGAAAGAAACTACTCAATGGATGCTCCTGTTTCGCGGACAAACACGTCTTCCAGCGTCGGCTTATGCAGCCCGACCGACTCGATGGCGCCGGGAAACGCCTCTACCACTTCGGTAATGAAGCGGTGCCCGTTTTCGATCTCGACGCGCACCTGCCCGTCCATCACCTTAGACGCCAGGCCGAAACGCTGCTCGATGCGCTGGGCCAGCGTCGCCGTGTCGTCCGATTCCAGAACCACGACGTCGCCGCCGATCCGCGACCGTAATTCGCCCGGGGTCCCGTGCGCCACGATATTTCCCTGATGCAGCAGCACCAACCGGTCGCAGCGGTCGGCTTCCTCCAAAATGTGAGTAGTCAGCAGGATGGTCACGCCCTCCTGGCTGCGCAGGTTTTCGACATGGCGTGACAGGTCGCGGCGGGCCGCCGGATCCAACCCGGTGGATGCTTCGTCCATCAGCAGCACCTGCGGCCGGTGCAGCAAGGCTTTGGCGATTTCGACGCGCCGCCGCAAGCCACCCGAGAGCGTGTCCACCAGGTCTTTGCGTCGATCAGTCAAGCCTAATTGCTGCATCGCGTATTCCATGCGCGCCCGCAGGACCGCGCCGCTCAGCCCGTGTAGATGGCCCTGGCTGCGCAGGTTCTCTTGCACGGTCAGAGCTTTGTCGAGGCTCTGCGTCTGAAATACGACCCCGACGTGCCGCCGCACTTCGGCCGGTTCTCTTTCCACATCATGGCCGGCCACCATCGCCCGCCCGCCCGAGGGAACCATCATGGTCGAGAGAATCCGGAATAGCGTGGATTTGCCGCCGCCGTTCGGACCCAGCAAACCGAAAATCTCGCCTGGCTTTACCTCAAAGCTGATTTTGGAGAGCGCCACGCGGTCGCCGTAGCGGTGTGTCAGGTCTTGAACTTCGATCACAGCCCTGGCCTGTCCAGGAGCATCAGTCCGTAAATGAGCGGCAGATACAACACGGAAGCCAGCAGAACATGCCGCGCCCGGATGATATTGCGATCCAATGCCACCCGCACGCCCGAATACAGGAACCAGAGTCCCAGAACCAATGCGCCTATTCCGTACACAATGCCCGACATTCCCATCAAGGCCGGCGTCAGGCTCACCGGAATCAGTGCCATCCCATACACCACGATCTGCCGCGCCGTCGAACGCCCGTCGGGCTCGACCACCGGCAGCATGCGAATGCCCGCCCGCGCGTAATCTTCCTTGTACATCCACGCGATGGAATAGAAATGCGGGAATTGCCACAGGAACAGAATCGCACCCAAAACCCAGGCCTCATGGGAGAGCGTGCCCGCGGCCGCTGCATATCCGATCACCGGCGGCATAGCGCCCGGGATCGCGCCGATCGTGGTGGACCACCAGGTCCGCTGCTTGAGCGGAGTGTACAAGAAGAGATAGCTGGCGAGCGTGAACGCGCCGATCGCGCCGGAGAGGAGGTTGACACCCAGCCACAATTCGACGAATCCTGCGATGGATAATGCCACACCAAACGCGAGCGCCCGGTCCGCGGGGAGCCGGCCGGCCGGCAGCGGGCGCTGTGCCGTGCGGCGCATCCGCTGGTCAGCCTCGCGCTCATACCACTGGTTCAGCGCCGCCGTGCCCGAAGCGATTAGCCCTGTGCCCACAATCGTGTGAAACAGCGAAACCCAATCCACACCGCCCAGAAACGCGCGCCAGTTGCCCGCCCGCGGCAGCCCAAAAAAGTAGCCGATTGCGGTACTCATCAGGATGAGCCACGTAATTCGGGGCTTCGTCAGCTCCACGTAATCGCGCATGAGACGGCTGGTGTGTCCTTTGGATGTCAAAGACGGAACCATGTACAGAGGTGCTTCTATTGTAAACGTTCCGAGCCGCTTCC
>CAZKQQ010000026.1:0-4396 GCA_964554945.1 uncultured Solibacteraceae bacterium
GGGGATATCGACAAACTCTCGGCCCAGTTGGGCGAAGGGCGAGAAGGATTGCCGCGCGTGATCCGAAGCTGCGGTTTACCGCAGTGTTTGGAGAAAGCTGCGGCGGCCATCGATTGGGACAAAAAGCGGAGGGCGCCCGCCGGATGCGGTTCTCCCGTGAGGCACGGTGTGGGCATGGCCTGCGCCATGCAGGGCAGCGGGATTGCCGGCATTGATTGGGCGTCGGCCTTCTTGAAAATGAATGAGGATGGCTCGTTCTTTCTGCAGGTGGGCGCCTCGGATGTGGGAGCCGGGGCCGATACCGTGCTGGCGCAGATCGCGGCGGAGACCCTGGGAGTGAGCCTCGATCAGATAATCATCACGTCGGGCGATACCGATTTCACGCCATTCGACACGGGCGCGTACGCTTCGAGCACCACAATTATTACCGGGGGCGCCGTCAAGAGCGCAGCGGAGAAGGTGCGCGCGCAGGTGCTGAGCCTTGCCGCGAAGATGCTGGATACGCCGGTGGAGAACCTGGAGTGCGGGAACAATCAAGTGTTTTCGAAAGACGAGCCGCGCCGAGCCGTAAGTATGACGGATGTCGGGCTGCAGGCGCTCTACAGAGAAAAGCTGCAGATTATGGACGCCGCATCGCATTTCAATACCGACAGCCCGCCGCCGTTCAGCGCGACTTTCGCTGAGGTGGCCGTGGATACGCAAACGGGCAAGGTGCGAGTGGAACACCTGGTAACGGCGGTGGACCCGGGTGTTGCCATCAACCCGATGCAGGCCGAAGGGCAGGTGGAAGGAGCGGTGACGCAAGGGCTCGGGTTTGCGCTGACGGAAGACCTGATGCTCGATGAGGAGGGGCGGCCGCTGAATGCGAATTTTCTCGATTACAAGATTTTTTCGGCCAAGGATATGCCGAAGCTGACCACGATTCTGGTCGAGACGGAGGAGCCGCTGGGGCCGTACGGCGCCAAGTCGGTTTCCGAGGTTCCGATCAATGGCGTGGCGCCGGCGATCGCGAACGCGATTTATCACGCGACCGGCGTGCGCATTCGTAAGCTGCCCATTCGCGCCGAAGACATGCTGCGCGCATTGTCTGATCGCGTTCACGAACATGAGCAAGAGGAGGTATTGGCTGCACAATGAGCGCTCTGATGACAGAAGTTTTCAATCGGGAAAAGCTGGCGGCGCGCGCGCAGGCGTACGAATCCGACATGATCAGTTTTCTGCGCGACTTGATCGCCATTCCGGCGGAGAGCTGCCAGGAAGCGCCGGTGATCGCGCGCATCCGGCGCGAAATGGAGGCTGTTGGTTTCGATGAAGTACGCGTCGACGGCATGGGAAATATCCTGGGCCGGATTGGGTCGGGCAAGACCATTGTCATGATGGATTCGCACACGGACACGGTCGGCGTCGGTGATCCGAAGGAATGGGGCTGGGATCCTTACCGCGGCAAAATCGAGGACGGGTATATCTACGGGCGCGGCGCCTGCGACCAGCGGGCCGGTATGGCCAGCATGGTTTACGCCGGCAAGCTCATCAAGGAACTGGATCTGGCCGGCGATTACACACTGTACGTCGTCGGGTCGGTGCAGGAAGAAGACTGCGACGGGCTGCCGTGGCTGTACATCCTGAAGGAAGACGGAATCCGGCCCGATGTTGTGGTAATTACGGAACCGTCTAGCCTGCGCATTTACCGCGGACACCGGGGGCGCATGGAGATCGAAGTTCATCTGCACGGCACGTCTTGTCATGCCAGCGCGCCCGAGCGCGGCGACAATCCGGTCTATGCGATGAGCCGGTTGGTGGCGCAGGTTGAGAAGCTGAATACGCGGCTAAGGAATGATCCGTTCCTGGGCAAAGGCACGATCGCGGTGACGGAGATCCGCTCGTTGTCGCCATCGCTATGCGCAGTGCCGGGGGCTTGCTCGATCCATCTCGACCGGCGGCTGACGGCCGGCGAGACGAAGGAAAGCGCGCTGGCCGAGGTGCGGGCGCTGCCCGGCGCGGAACACGCCGAAATCGAAATCCTGCAGTACGACCGGCCGAGTTATACAGGGTTGCGGTACCCGATGGAGAAGTATTATCCGACCTGGGTGCTCGCGGAAGATCATCCGGTCACGCAAGCGGCAATCCAGACGTATCGGGCGCTGTGGTATGGCGCTCCGGTGATCGATAAATGGACGTTCAGCACGAATGGAGTTGGATCGATGGGGCTGATGGGGGTACCTACGATCGGCTTCGGGCCGGGCGAGGAAGAATGCGCGCACAGCGTCCACGAGCGCGTGCCGGTGAGACATCTGGTGCTGGCAGCGCAATTTTATGCGGTATTTCCGTTGATGTTCGCCGGGCGGGCTCCGGCGCAGGTGAATTCCAGTCCCCACAAGATCCATGGCTGAGCTGATTCCCATCCCGCTGCCGCTGCTGTGGCGGCGCGCCGTTCTGGAATATGAGCGGGAAGGGAAGATCTTCGATTTACCGAAGGCCAAGTTTTTCCGGGGGGTTCCTGGCCTGGATTTCTCGGTGAAATTTCACGGACACGAAGCCGCCACGCCGCTGGGCCCGGCGGCGGGGCCGCACGGGCAACTGGCGCAGAATATCGTTCTCTCGTGGCTCGGCGGGTCGCGGATTATCGAGCTGAAAACCATTCAGATTCTCGACCGATTAAATATTCCGCGTCCGTGCATCGATGCGGCAAATGTCGGCTATAACGTGGAGTGGTCGCAGGAGCTGACGCTCGAACAATCGCTGCGCGAGTACGTAAGCGCCGCGATGTTGCTCGAGATGCTAAAGACCTCCGCTCTTCTCGAAGAACACACAGCCTGGGACACGGTGTTCGACATGAGCGTCGGATACAATCTGGAGGGCATTCAGTCGCGGCAAGTGCGGACATGGATCGAATCCATGAAAGACGCCGCGGCGGTGATTGACGAATTGCGGGCGGGACTGCCCGCATCGTATCGCGATCTGCCGTTTCCTGCTGCGATCAGCGACACCATCAGCCTTTCGACGTTTCACGGATGCCCGGCCGGGGAAATCGAAGGCATCGTGAGCTTCCTGCTTCGCGAGATGGATTGTCATGTGTGCATCAAGCTGAACCCGACCCTGCTCGGGCAAGAGGCAGTCGAGCATTTGCTACATGAGGTTCTGGGATATCGCGAAATCCAGCTGCATCCTCCGGCGTTCGACAATGATTTGCGCTTCGAGGAAGCCGTGGACCTGATTCCGCGGCTCCAGCGTGTGGCTGCGTCGTGCGGGCGAAGCCTTTCGGTGAAATTCACGAATACGCTGGTGGTGAAGAATCATAAAGGCGTCTTCCAGGACGAATTGATGTATTTGTCCGGCCGCCCGCTACACATCATCGCACTGCAAACGGCGTCGAGGTTTCGCCGGCGCGTGGCCGTGCCGGCTTCATTTTCAGGCGGTGTGGACGCGCACAATTTCGCTGCGACTGTGGGTCTTGGTTTTGCGCCGGTCACGACGTGCACCGATCTGCTGCGGCCGGGAGGGTATGCGCGGCTGAGCCGGTACCTGGAAAATCTCGGCGTGGAGATGCGAGCGTTGGGAGCGGCGAATGTTGCGGATTACGTAGAGAAGTTCGAAGGGCGCGAGGAGCACATTGTTGCCGCGGCTACGGCGAATCCTCGTTATAGCTGGGAGCAGAACAGAGGAGTGCCGCGCAAAGTCGGCACCAAGCTTTGGCTATACGACTGCATCAACTGCGACAAGTGCGTCCCTGTGTGTCCGAATGACGCCAATTTTGTTTACGAAACCTCCGCGGAAAAGATCGAGTACGACAATTTCGAGCTGCAGCCGGGGATCATCCGGCGGATTCCCGGGGGCGTATTGCGGGTGGTGAACGCGCAGCAGTTCGCGAACTACGCAGACGCGTGCAACGACTGCGGAAACTGCGAGATCTTCTGTCCTGAAGACGGCGGACCAAATAAAGAGAAGCCGCGTTTCTTCGGGTCGGCGGAAGCCTTTCGAAGACGGGCGAAGGAGAGCGGAATTTATATCGATTGGAGCCGCCCTGCGATCTACGGCGTGATTGCGGGAAAGTCGTACTTGCTCCGGCTGGATCCGGCGGGGGACCGCGCCTGGTTCGAGACCGACACGGCCGAAGTGGAGATCCGGATGAGCGGGCACGAGCCGCTCGGCTGGCGGCCGAAACCGGGGTCGCGTCCCGCCGAGAGAATCGACATGCTCGCCTATTTCAAGCTCAAACTACTGCTGGAAGCGATGTCGAATCCCAACCGCGTGCACTTCGCAAACGTCGCGAGTTTGGAGGAGGTGGTTTGTGTCAACAACGTCAGCCGTTGAGATCAAGAAAGCCCTCTTTAAAGGACGCGACTGGATCACGACTCAGGAATGGACCGAGAGCGAGCTGGATGTGTTGTTGGAGGTG
>CAZKQQ010000026.1:4406-37561 GCA_964554945.1 uncultured Solibacteraceae bacterium
TGGCCGCCGATCTCAAGCGGAAGTTCCGGGCGCGCATTCCGCATCGCTACCTGCCGGACCAGACATTATTCCTGATGTTCTTCGATAAATCGACGCGCACGCGAAACTCGTTTGAAGCCGGAATGACGCAACTCGGAGGGCACGCGCACTTTCTGACGGCGGATGTGATGCAGATTTCGCATGGCGAGAGCCCCAAGGATACGGGGGTGATCCTTTCCAGCTACGGCCATGGCATCGCCATCCGGCATGACTTGATTCCTGGCGAAGGTAATGCCTATATGCGAGAAGTAGCGCGGTGGGCGAAGGTGCCGGTCATTAACATGCAGTGCGATATCGATCATCCCTGCCAGACGCTGGCGGACCTGATGACCATGCGGGAGATGCGCGGTCACGATCTGCGCGGGTTGAAGGTCGCTGTGACGTGGGCCTACGCGCCGAGCTATGCCAAGCCGCTCTCGGTGCCGCAGGGTTTGATCATGCTGCTGCCGCGGTTCGGCATTGATGTGGTGCTGGCGCATCCGCCCGAATACCGGCTGATGACCGAGACGCTGGAAGCCGCGCACGAGAACGCCCATCATGGCGGCGGCAGTTTTCACGTGGTCGACAGCATGGATGAAGCCTTCGTTCGCGCTGACGTGGTGATACCGAAGAGTTGGGGGTGTCTGGACACGATGGGCGCGAACCCAACGGAATCGCTCTTGGTAGCGAAGCAATACACACATTGGATCTGCGACGCGGAGCGGTTGCGGCTGTCGCGGCCGGACGCGCTCTATATGCATCCGCTGCCTGCCGACCGCGGCAACGAAGTGACAGACGAAGTGATCGACGGACCGAACTCGGTGGTGTACGCCGAGGCGGAGAACCGGCTGCACACGGCGAAGGCAATTATGGCGCTGACGATGGCGGAGGCGGCTATCGAATACGAAGGGAATGGAGTGGGACGCGGCCACTAGAGAGCGTTGGTTGGTGGCGCAGCGAGGGAAAGACCGCGCTTCGCGCGCTCAAGGCTGGAGCCTTATGCTACAGGGTCCCGAGACGCTGGTGATCGCGCTGGGCGGAAATGCCATCACACGGCCGGGCGAGCCGGGGACCATCCCCCAGCAATTCGCGCATACGGCGGAAACGCTCGGACATCTGCTTCCGGTGTTTCTCTCCGATGCGCGCATGGTCATCACGCACGGCAACGGGCCGCAGATCGGCAACATTCTGATTCGCGTCGAGGAAGGAGAGCGGCGGGTGCCGCGGCTACCGCTCGATACGTGCGTCTCCGATTCGCAGGGCGGCATGGGGTACATGATCCAACGAGTCGCGCTGGAACTGTTCCGCCGCGAAGGGATCAACCGCTCCGCGGCCACGGTGATTACGCAGGTGCTGGTGAGCGAAGGCGACCCGAACCTGGTGCATCCGACCAAACCAGTTGGATCGTTCTACAGCTTGGCGGAAGTGGCGGGCATACGGCGCGACAAGCCGCACTGGGAATTATGCGAAATTGAAACCGGCCGATGGCGGCGCGTGGTGGCTTCGCCGCGTCCACTACGCATTCTTGAAGAAGCGGCGATTCGCGCGCTGCTCGACGCGGGTGTGGTGGCAATCGCGTGCGGGGGCGGCGGCATTCCCGTGGCGTGGGAAGGCGACCGGCTGGTAGGAGTCGAGGGCGTGATCGACAAAGATTGGGCATCGAGCCTCCTGGCGAGCGACCTGCGGGCGGACCGGCTCATCATTGTAACTTCGGTTGATCGGGTGGCGCTTGGATTCGGCAGCCCCACGCCATGCTGGCTCGACAGACTCACGCTCGAGCAGGCGCGCCGCCACCTCGCCGCCGGCGAATTTCCCGCGGGTTCGATGGGGCCGAAGATCGAGGCGGGTATCGAATTCGTGGCTCGTGGCGGAAAGGAGTGCATCATTACGTCCGCGGGGCAGGTCGCGCGCGCTCTGCGCGGCCAAGCGGGGACACACATCAACCGATGATCCTCTGGAACGCGCGCATTTTGACCTTCGATTCCGGTAATCGTGTACTGGAAGGCGGCAGCGTCGAAGTTCGCGAGGACGGCAGCATCGGAGAAATTCGTGGAGCAGGGCGGAGTCTGCCCGGCCGGCGGCCTGCCCGATCCATTGATGCCGGGGGGCGTCTGCTCATGCCAGCGCTCATCAATTGCCACACGCATCTGTACAGCACTCTTGTCCGTGGCCTGAAATGGCCCGGACCGCGCCCGAGGAATTTCCCCGAGATTCTCAAGAAACTCTGGTGGCGGCTGGATCGGGCCCTTAATGAGGAAGACGTGTATTACAGCGCCTTGGCGGGCCTGATGGAATCGGCGAAGTGCGGGGTGGCGACCGTGATCGACCATCACTCCAGCCCCAACGCGTGCGCCGGGAGCCTGGACCAGATTGCGCGCGCATTTCAAAAAGTAGGCTTACGGGGTGCGACATGCTACGAAACCAGTGATCGGAACGGCCCGCGATCGGCACTGGCGGGCATCCGGGAAAATGTGCGGTTCCTCGAACGAGGACGCGGCGGCCGGCTGGTGAATGGCTCGTTTGGCCTGCACGCCGCGTTCACTCTGAGCGACCGCACATTGCGCGCGTGTCTGGAGGCGAATCAATCGGTCAAAGCGGGATTTCATGTGCATGTTGCCGAGGATGCGATCGATCGCGCCGGTGTGCAGCGTCTCGATCGCGTGGGCCTTCTGAATGAACGCACACTCGCGGCGCACTGTGTTCACATCACAGCCGCGGATAAGAAGGTGCTGGTGCAGCGCGGTGTAAACGTGGTGCATAACCCACAGTCGAACTGCAATAACGGCGTCGGCGTGGCGGAAAGGGCGGAAGGCCTTCTGACGGGCCTGGGCACCGACGGCTTTTCGCCGCGGCTCTGGGACGAACTCAAGACGGCACGTGGGAGTTCTCCGGAGCTGCTTCTGAACAATCGCGCGATCGTGAAAAAGATCTGGGGCCTTGACGTGGGCCGCATCGAGACCGGGGCGCGCGCAGACCTCATCCTGGTGGACTACTTCCCGCCGACTCCGGTGGACTCCAGCAACTTATTCGGGCATCTTTTATTCGGTGTCGCCCACGCGCCGGTGGACAGCCTGATTGTCGATGGACGGTATGTGATGCGCGACCGGCAACTCGTGAATGTGGACGAAGCGCGGGTTGCTGAGAAAGCTTCCGATCGCGCCAAGGCCCTTTGGGAGAGATTATGAAACCGATGATTCCCGGACCAACGTATGAAGAGATGCTGCATCCGGTGCGGCGGGTGGCGGCGGCCAACGAACTGGATCCGGCAAACCTGTTCGCGATCTCGTGGCGCGCGCCGGACCAGCGGGTGCGACACATGGTGGTGCCGAAAGAACTCACGGGCGTGGCGGCAAATATTGTCGTGCTGGTGGGACGCTGTTTTCCATCGGGAAGCCATAAGGTCGGTCCCGCTTATGCAACGCTCATGGAGGGCGAACTGTCAGGCGAGGTCGAGCCCGGCGCAAATACGGTGATCGGACCTTCGACGGGCAACTTCGGAATCGGTGTGGCGTATGTCGCGAGGCTCAAAGGCTATCCCGCGGTGATCATCATGCCGGAAGGGATGAGCCGCGAACGCTACGAGCGCATCCGAAAATATGGCGGACGGTTGGATCTGACGCCCGGTTCGGAGAGCGACGTCGTGCTGGTGCTTGAGCGGACCGAACATTACAAGCGGGACGCGAACAACAAAGTGCTGGCGCAATTCGAGCTGCTACCCAATTACCGATTTCACCGATACGTGACGGGGCGCAGCGCGATCGAAGCCGCGCAAAAGCACGGCAATCGACGGGTGGCGGCGTTCGTGTCGGCTCCGGGTTCGGCCGGAACGCTGGCGGCCGGCGACGAAATCAAAGCGCGGTTCCCCGAGTGCGTCATCTGCGCGCTCGAACCGAAGGAATGCTCGACGCTGTTCAACAACGGGCGCGGCACGCACCGCATCGAAGGTATCGGCGACAAGATGGTCACCCTCATCCACAACGTGCTGACTACCGACTACGTCCAATTGATTCACGACGACGATTGCGTGCTGGGACTGGAGCTCGTGCAGCGGCACCTTGAGCTGTTGGAGCGTCTCAGCGGCGTCGCGGAAGGAAGTTTCGCCGGCTTGCAAGATGTATTCGGAGTGTCCGGTATTTGCAACCTGCTGGGCGCGATCCGGCTGGCCCGCTATCTGGAGCTCGGGCCGGAAGACAATGTGGTCACCATTGCCACCGACGGTTTCGATCGCTATCCCTCAGTGCTGGCCGATCTTGAGAAGCGGGTGGGAGCGGTGGATGACGCGGGGCGCGCCGGCTGGTTCGAATCGATTTTGCGGAGTTCGGAGAGGCCCGAGATTCTCGACACGCGCCCGCGCGACGAAAAGGAACGGATCTTCGCGTACAAAGAGGAGTTCTGGACGGGCTTCGGCTACTCGCGCGCCTATCTCGACAAGATGAAGTCGGCCGCATTCTGGGAAGCCGAGTTCGAGCGAGTCGAAGAGATCGACTGTCAGTTGCTTCAGAAGCGCAGCTTCGAGCGGTAGCTACTTGGTCTTCGCCTTTTCCGCGAACAATGTCCAGGCGCGCTCGTAACCATCCTGCGCGGACGACTTCCTGGCTTCCTCCGGCGACAAGTAAGTGACCTTGCCGCCGAGGGCCATCGCGCTGGCCTGAACTCGGGCGTTGAAGCTGAGATAGTAAGCGCGGCCGACCACGACGTGCAGCGAATTCGCAACGATCACGGCGCCGTGTCCGCGCATCAGGGCGATGTTGTGGCTGCCGAGCGATTCGGCGAGCGCATGGGCGAGCTGGCCATTGCGGATCAGCATATCGGTATCGCCGGCCGTTTTGTGAATATCGAAGATCGGCACGTCTTCACCGATGAACCCGCCCATGTGGGAGATGGGGCGCAGCGGGATTGAACTGACGCCGAACGCGACCAATTCCGGGGCGTGATCGTGCACGACCGCCATCACGTCCGGGCGCGCCTTGTAAATCTCGCCGTGGATGAATCGCTCCGTGTAACCGGCATTGGGGTCGCCCTGCACGGCCTTGCTGTCGAGATCGTACTGAATGATATCGGCCGGCGTAACGAGGCCCGCGGGCATGTGCCGGGCCAGATAAAAGCGGTTCGGGTTCCGCGGATCGCGCACACTCACGTGTCCATAGGCATCGAGCACGCCTTCTTCACTGAGCATGCGGTTGGCCAGCGCCAGTTCGTCAATTACGGATTGACTTGAGGCCGGAGCCTTCTGGGCCGACTGTTCGAATGCGATTCCAGCCGCGAGTAAGAGCAGCGCGCATCCCGCTATCATGGTGCGGATCTTCATGGTTCCCTCCATGGAATCAGGATTTCCATTGTGGCTCCACGGCGCAAAAAAGTAAACAAGCACATCGGGGGCATGCGTCGTCAGGGATTGATTTTGCGGCGCTGCTCCAGGTCGAAGCGATCCCCGGCTGAGAGGGTGTAGTAGGGCGGCCCGTCGGATTGCCGCTCGTTTTTGGAGTCGTGAATGAGCACTTTACTCATGCCGATCACTTCAAATTGATCGCCGTGCACCACGATGGCAGTGCTCTCATCGATGCCAATGCCCAGCAGTTCGGGATGCCGGGCAATGACTGGATCCAGATCATCCTCGCGGTGGCGGGTGAGAACGTGCTGGTCGATGGCAGCATTGCGCAGAAAGCCGAAGCCTTGTTCGTGCCCCGGCGCCATCATGACCGTGTTGCCTTCAGGGGCGCCCCGAACCAGATACGACCCCTGGATGGTAGCGCCGGCCGAACTTCCGCCGATGACGCCTCCTCTATCCAATAAGCGGACCAGTTCCTTTTCGGTGCGCGTATTCAAGTACGCATCCGCCAGGCGCCATTGCCTTCCGCCTTCAAACCATACCGCGCGCGCTGTGAGCAGCGGCTCGACGAAGGCTTCGGTGTCGGCGACTTTCGGATCGCGGGTATGGAGGACGGTCACGTGTTTGACACCGGCTTTGAAGAGGAAGGTGGATTCCGGGGTCGTTTTTGGATCGCCCTCCTCCGCGGTGGGAATGTAGACCATGGGAGAATCCGGGCCGCCGGCGAGTTCGATGATGCGATTCGTGATCTGGGGACCGACCTGGCCGCCGCCGACAATAACGAGGAACCCCTGGGGGGGGCCGACGGACGCGGCGCAGGCGAAGCCGGCGATTAGGACCGCGACGAAGAATGTGCGCGCCATCTTCTGATGATATCCTGCGAAGGAACCGACTGAAGGAGGCTTCTCAATTGGGCGTCAAATGGAATATGAAAGGGATTCTTCTCGGAGCCTGCAATTGCGATTGGGGCTGTCCGTGCAGCTTCAACGCGCCACCGACATACACCAAGTGCGAAGGCGCCTATCTGTGGAAGGTGACGGACGGCGCATTTGGCGGGCTTCCGCTGGCCGGTCTGCACCTGGCGTGGATCGCGCACTCGCCGGGGCCGCTGCACGAGTGCAAAGCGACATCGCAAAACATTATGGATGAGAATGCCACGCCCGATCAGCGCAACGCGTTACAGAGGCTTACGCACGGCAAGTGCGGAGGGCCGTGGGGAATCTTCGCCGCGGTCACGGCCAAATGGCTCGATCCGGTATTCGCGCCGTTTGAAATGACCGTTGCGGACTTGAACAGCCGCGTTCGCGTCGGTGACTACCTGGATCTTGCGCTGGCGCCCATTCTGAATCCAGTGACGCAGAAGCAGGAGGAACTCTATCTGGATAAGCCGACCGGTTTCACGTCGACGCGCGCTACCATTGGCCGCTCGCTTACGTTTCGGGTGAATGCCGGGCTGAATTACAAACATGACGGTAAGTACGCCGAGTTTTCTCATTTCGAATACTCGGGCGAAGGAGAAGGCTAAGCTTATGAGAAAGACATGCGCCGGGGTGGCGATCGCGATTTTTGGCTTCGGGTGGACTGCATCGCACGCCCAGAGCGGCGCGCCGCGATATGAGGTGGACCGATCCTGGCCCAAGCCGCTGCCGGAGCGGTGGGTGCTCGGCGGGTTGGGCGGGCTCTGCGTGGATCGCCAGGATCACGTGCTGATCCTCAACCGGCAGGACGTGCTGGACGGAGACCTGAACGCCGGGCAACTGGCGCCTCCGTTGATCGAGCTGGATGCGGCGGGCAATGTAGTCCGTTCCTGGGGCGATGCCAACCTTCTGGATCCGCGCCTGCACAGTTGTTTTTTCGATAAAGACAATAATGTGTGGATCGGGAGCGCGCCGTCCGGGATGGTGCAGCAGTATTCGCACGAAGGCAAGCTGTTGCTGCAGATTGGCAAGAAGGGCGTGTTCGATTCTTCCGACGGCACGGCGAAAGGGAAGCCGCTGAACTCAAACGCGCCGCAGTTTTTTATGCCGTCGAGTATCTTTGCCGATCCGGAGAACGGAGACGTTTACGTGTCTGACGGCGAAGGCAGAGGAGGGAACCGGCGTGTCGCGGTGATGGATCGGAGTGGAAAGTTCCTCCGCCAGTGGATGCCGGAAGGCATGCAGACGGTGCACTGCATGACAGTCGCCAAGGATGGGCACGTCTACGTGTGTAATCGGGAGGGATCGCGGATCCAGGTATATGACAAGATGGGAAATTTCCAGAAGAACATCGAAGTTCCTTGGACGCCGGTGACGCCGCCGGCCGATGGAAAGCCGAAGGAGAGCGGAGGCTCGGCAGTGGCGCTCGACCTGTCGCGCGATGCGGGCCAGCAGCTGATGTACGTCATCAACCAGAACAACGCACGGATCGAGATCATTGAGCGGGAGACCGGAAAGATGATATCGAATTTCGGCCGCTCCGGGCACTTTCCGGGCGAGTTCGACCAGGCGCACGGAATCGCGGTGGATTCGCAAGGTAATGTGTACGTCGCGGAGAACCGCGGTAAGCGCGTGCAGAAGTTCAGCCGGGTGGGCCGGTAAGCCGGGAATGCCGCATCTCAGGTTGTACGTTCCGGAAGAATGGCTGCGCGAGGATTTCCAACGCGCGGCCGGGTTCGACGCGAAAAAGTTGCTTCACCGGCTGGTTGAGGTAGTGGCGAACTTCCGCATGGAGAACGCGGCGGTTGATGACCAGGGCAATCGGAAGGGACCGGACATGGTGCCGATGATCAACCTGAGCAATCTGAAGCACGCGATTGTGCCGCTTTATTTCGCCCACGTCGGCGGCGATTCGACCAAGGGATTCCTCCACTGCACGCTGGCGGCCGGGAATGACACGCCGGGACGGACGGCAGCGGTGCGGCGGCGAGTCGCTCAACTCCTCGGCGACGAAATCGACAAATTTGTTGGCGCGCTTCCCGGGCTGGCGTCGGTGACGGTGCACGTTCAGGACATTGACCGGGATCGCGGATACTCGACAACCGCGGAGCGTCAGAAGGCGCGGAACGGGCAATAGCTGAAAGCCGACGCCCACGCAGGATGTCAGGCGGATTCGGGTGATTCGTCGAATCCGAAAGGACAAGGAGCCGGGGCTGTGGCAGGCCTGGATTCGTGGCGCGCCAGGAAGCGTACCAATGGCCGAGCGGCTAGAGAGGACACGAGTGTTCTCCAAAGCGTACTTGTTCCATACCGGCATTGCAGTCTACGGTAGGTAATGGTCTGTATCGCCGGCGCTGCCCTCCGCCTCTTCGGCACTGCCGGCAGGGCTTTTCCAACGCCGCAAGTAGCCTCCGACGCCCAGCCTTGAGCCGCCAACCGGCCCGAGACACAACTTAGCCCAGTCTTCGTGGAGCAAGCCGCTCCCGGTGTTCGCAAAAAGGAAGGCACTATGCCGGCAGTATCGGATCCATTCTCGACAACGCAGGACGAACGCGAGACCGGTTGGGTGAACCGGCTCTTCAGCCATGAAGAATCGACCCCCGAATACCAGGAGTTGAAGTTCACCCTGCACCGGAAACTGTTAGACCGGATCAATCTGGAGGCGCTTTCCACGATGGCGGGCGAGCGCGTGCGAAAGGAAGTTCGCGCAGCCGTGGCCCGGCTGGTGGAAGAACAGAAAACGCCTCTCAGCCTGGTGGAAAAGGACCGGGTAATCGAAGAGATCCTTGATGAAGTCTTCGGCCTGGGGCCACTGGAGCCTCTGCTGCAAGATCCAACTGTATCGGACATCCTGGTGACCACGCCGCACCTGGTCTACGTAGAACGGGGCGGGAAGTTATACCGCACACCGGTCGAATTTAAAGACGACGCACACCTGCTGCGAATCATTGAGAAGATCGTGTCACGGATCGGGCGCCGCGTGGATGAATCGTCGCCGCTGGTGGATGCACGTCTGCCGGATGGCTCGCGCGTGAATGCGGCGATTCCGCCGGTAGCGGTGGATGGCCCGCTGCTCTCCATCCGCCGTTTCGGACGCCATGCGATGAAGGGCGAAGATCTCGTGGCCAAGCTGGCTCTCACCGAAGGCATGCTGGAACTGGTGAAAGGGTGCGTCAAAGCGCGGCTCAACATCCTGATTTGCGGCGGCACCGGCTCCGGCAAAACCACGCTGCTGAACGCCGTTTCCTCCTATATTCCAGAAGACGAGCGCATCGTGACTATCGAAGATGCGGCGGAGTTGCGGCTGCAGCAGACACACGTGGCCCGCATGGAAACACGGCCCGCCAATGTGGAAGGCACGGGCGCGATCCATATCCGGCACCTGGTGATCAACGCGCTCCGTATGCGGCCGGATCGCATCATCGTCGGCGAGGTTCGCGGCGAAGAAGCACTGGACATGCTGCAGGCGATGAACACCGGACATGACGGATCGCTCACGACGCTCCATGCCAACACGCCGCGCGATGGGCTGGGCCGGCTCGAGGTGATGGTGGGAATGGCCAATTCGCATATGGGTCTTCGCTCGATCCGATCGCAGATCGCCTCGGCCGTCGATTTATTCATTCAGACATCGCGCTTCAGCGATGGCACGCGCCGCATCACGCACATTACCGAGGTGGTGGGGATGGAGCAGGACATCATCACGCTGCAGGACATCTTTTTATTTGAGAAGACCGGAATCGCGGAGAACGGCAGGGTGGTGGGCCGCTTTCGCGCAACCGGCATTCGCCCAAAGTTTTACGAGCGCCTGAGGACCTCCGGCATCACGCTGGCCCCGCAACTGTTCCAGACGGTGGTCGAGATCCAGTAAGGGAGCCAGCGCTGCAGTGGCGATAAGCCGATTTGAGGTTGCGGGCGCGAGGCGTCCGCGACCTGGTCGGATCGGATTTTTGTTAATTGCGAAGAACGGGAGGACTGTGGTCGCTCCGGAGAATGGCAAGTGGGGTTCCCCGTCTCGCGGCATCGAAAGCCGCTGTGGCTGGATCGGGTCCGCCTTAGATGGTGAACTAGACGAAACGGCGGCGTGGCCGGGGCGCGAATGATCTAATGCGCTGAGGCCTGCGGGCTAATGCCGGGGAAATCGCGATCACCGGAGCCAGCGTCCTTTCATCGCGAGCGATATCAGGCGACACGCCGCGGCGGACCAACTGCGTGTTCAGCGTGCGCTCGATGCGCGCCACTTCCGAGCGCTCCGACCGTGAAGCGAAGGTGGACGCGGTTCCGCGCGCGCCGGCGCGGCCGGTGCGGCCCACGCGGTGAATGAAATCCTCGGGCACTTGCGGAAGGTCGTAGTTCACCACGTGAGCGATGCCTTCGACGTGAATACCTCGAGCCGCCACATCGGTGGCCACCAGAACGCGGTAGGATCCATCCTGAAAACCGCGCAATGCCTGGTTGCGCTGATTCTGGCTGCGGTTGCCATGGATAGCCGTGCTCTTTACACCGTCCTGCGCGAGTTTCTTTGACAGCCGGTCGGCCCCGTGTTTGGTCCGCGCGAACACCAGGAAGGAACCGTCCTCCTCTCGCAGCATACTTTGCAGCAGGCCGAGCTTGCGGTCCGGCTCGACTTCATAGAGGTGCAGATCCACCTTCTCGGCGGGCCGGGTGGGGGAGCCGACTTCGATTCGGATGGCATTGCGCACCTGAGTCTCCACCAGGTGTTTGACGGAGCTTTCGATGGTTGCCGAGAACAGCAGAGTCTGACGCCCGGCGGGCAGCGCAGCCAGGATGCGGTTCACCGTGGGCAGAAAGCCCATATCGAGCATGCGATCGGCCTCATCCAGGACCACCATGCCCGCGCCGCTCAGATCGACCAGCCGCCGGCTAAGGAAATCGTAAAGGCGGCCGGGAGTCGCGATGAGCACTTGCGCGCCCTGGTGGATGGAGTTCAATTGCGTGCGCTCATTCATACCGCCGACCACGACGGTTGCGCGAATGCCGGAACCGTGGGCCATTTTTGCGAAAGTTTCCGCGATCTGCAGGGCCAATTCGCGGGTCGGAGTGAGGACGATGCCGCGTACGCCCTTGCGAGAGCGCTCCGGTTCGAGACGCTGGATCAAGGGAAGGACAAACGCGAGTGTCTTTCCGGTGCCGGTTTGCGCGGTGGCAACCAGATCTTTGCCGGCGAGCGCCGGCTCGATGGCCTGTGCTTGCACGGGAGTGGGTTCGGTAAAGCCGTGCTTTCCGAGATTGCTCTTCAGCAGAGCAGAGAGGGGGAACGTAGAAAAAGTTTTCATTCAGTAGTTGAGGAGGAAAATCGGCGAGCCAACTACCAAGTAGGGGAGCAGGGGTTGCGGATCAACTTCCAGTCGACTTCAAGTATAGCAGGTTAGCGCGTCACAGTGGCACGCAGAATGCACTGTAGAGGTCAAGTGACATCGACGGTTGGAACAGGTCCGCGCCAAAGTCCGCTGAAGAAGCGCAAATGGCCCCTGATCGCCGCTTCGGTCTTCTTCTTACTCTTGCTGGTTGACTTTGGCGTTTTGGCAAGTCAGTGGCCGTTCACTAAACAAGCTGTAATCAAGTCGCTGCAGCAGGCGTCGGATGCACGAGTCGAGATCGGCCGGTTTCGGGGCATTTTCTTTCCGTACCCGGGATGCGTCGCCGAAGACGTTGTGATTCATCATCCGGACGACCCATCCGGTCCGCCGCTGCTGACCATTTCGACGCTGACCGTTCAGGCAGACTATTCGCGGTTAGTGAGGCTCTCAAAAGACCTGAACTTCATTCATACGGACGGAATGCACATCCACATTCGTGCAGGCAAGCAGAAGACCACGCCGAGTGGAAACGGCGAATTGGGCGCCTCGCTCAGAATCGATACACTGATCGCGGATCGAACCGTGTTGGAGTTTGCTTCCAAGAGTGCCGGCGAAAGGCCGTTCCTCATGGCGATCCATCATACCCGGCTTTTCCCGGTGAGCGGACACGAGACGATCAACTTCGAAACGGACCTCCAAATTCCAACGCCTCCGGGCGAGATCCATAGCACGGGCCAATTTGGGCCGTGGAGCAGGCGGGATCCTTTCGGCACGCGCGTCTCGGGATCGTACAACTTCCATCACGCGGATCTGGCGTTCGCGCGCGGCATCGCTGGAATTCTGGAATCCCAGGGAGCATATCGAGGATCACTCCGGCAGATCGATATTACGGACTCGGCAAGCGTAGCGGATTTCCGGGTACCGCACGCGAATCACCCGGTCAGCCTGACAGCGCGTTTTCAAGCGACCGTCAATGGCGAGACTGGAGACACCATACTGCATACCGTGAGTGCTCATTTCCGGCATACCGACGTGACCGGCAGCGGCGCCGTTGCGGCGGAGGCTAAGGGCGGCGATAAAACAGTGTCGCTCACGCTGGCGGTTCCACGGGGCCGGATCGATGACTTTCTATACCTGCTGACCCAATCGGCCCGCCCCGGCATGGAAGGTCATCTCACACTCCATACCAGGATCTTGCTCCCCTCAGACTCGCGACCGTTCTTGAAAAGATTACGAATGCAAGGACCCTTTCAAATCGCGGCCGGCCTTTTCACCAAGCCTTCGACCCAGGAGAGCCTGGACCGCATCCGCGACCGTGCGCGCGGCGCACCAGCGGATAATGAATCCGAGGCTCTCTCGAATCTTAGCGGGAGCGTTTCTGCCGCGGACGGGATGGCACGGCTATCGAATATCACTTTCGATGTTCCAGGTGCATCCGCAAACCTTTCCGGAACATATGATCTGCTCAGCACACGTGTCGATCTTCGAGGGATGGCGCATCTCGACACACGGTTGTCGAACGTAACTACCGGCGCGAAATCGTTTCTGTTAAAGATCCTGAGTCCATTTTTCAAAAGCAAGAGAAATAAAGGATCGGACGTGCCCATCAAAATTACCGGCATGTATGGCGAGACGAACATCGCGATCGATTTCGGCAAGAAATTCCGCTAAGAGGATCGCGTGAACCGCCCCGCACGGGTGGTGCGAAGCGGCCCGAGACTCAGTCGAGACTAGCTACGGCTATAGTAGGCGGCGTTCTTGGCGGTAAAGGCGGACCACTTCTCGGGCAGATCGTCTAACGCGAAGATTGCCGAAACCGGGCAGACCGGGACACACGCGCCGCAGTCGATGCACTCCACGGGATCGATATACAGCATCTCGGATTCAGCGTACTTGGGTTCGTCTTTCTTCGGGTGAATGCAATCCACCGGGCAGGCGTCGACACACGCGGTGTCTTTGGTGCCAATGCAGGGTTCCGCTATTACGTAGGCCATCGCAATTATTTCCCAGGCACTCAGGAATATCACAGCAGGAGGACAAATACAATGCGCAGGCGGAACTCAATCGGCGTTTTGCTACGAGAACCGGCATTTCATAGGTTTATGGTTCTGCCCAACTCCCGTCAAATTCAACGCGCCAGGGCAGCGGCTGCCCAAACAATGCCGAACCTCAGGAGTGGTCGTGGAGGCGGCGCGCAAACTGCAAGTCGGGCAACAACGGAAATCGCGATTGCCGGAGGCAGCGGCGCTACACAACTCGCATGGATTGTCGACGCACCCTTGACTCCGGCAGAATTCGACTGTACCTTGACTCGTGTTGAGATTGAGGGAGGTTTCCCATGAGAAATCGCGTTCTCACCGCAATCGCGACAGTGCTGCTCGCGATTGTTCCTGCCGCTAGCCAGGGGGCGAAAGCGAATTTGGCGGCTGCGGGGAAGGGAACATGGGCCCCGCCGCGCACCTCCGACGGCCATCCCGATCTGCAAGGAATCTGGACCAACAACAGCGTGACACCGTTGCAGCGTCCCAAGGAGCTCGCGGGGAAAGAATTCTATACGGAAGCGGAGTTAGCCGAGGTGCAACAGCGGCAACGGGAGCGCCTGGCGCGGGACGACGAGGAAGGGGAGCCGCCTGCCAATCATTCCGGCGTGGAAGGCGCACCCGCCGAGAATGTGCATTACGATCACGCCCAGTTCGGGCTCGATTGGCTTCAGTCCAAGATTGCCTGGAATCGGCGTACCTCGCTGATTGTGGGGCCCGAGGGGACCATTCCTCCGTTGACGCCGGAAGCGCGCCAGAGACGCGCCGAAAGGGCCGCTAAAGAAAAAGGACATGAGTTTGACGGCCCGGAGAACCGGCCCTTGGAAGCGCGCTGTCTGGCTCGCGCGAACGTGGGACCACCCCTGCTTCCCACCCGCTACAACAGTAATCTGCAGATCGTGCAGGGTCCGGGATACGTGGCCATTGAGACGGAGGAAATACACGATGTTCGCTTGATCCCCACCGACGGGCGCCCGCATATTTCGAAGAACATTCATCAATGGATGGGCGATTCGGTGGGCCATTGGGAAGGAAATACGTTGGTGGTCGACACCACCAATTTCACGGACCTGAATCCGTTCCCGGGAGCCCAGAATCTGCACGTGATCGAACGCCTCACGCGCGCCGATGCCGACACGATCCTCTACCAATTCACGGTGGAAGATCCAGGAATGTGGACCCGGCCGTGGTCAGGAGAAGTGCCCATCAAAAAGATCGCCGGCCAGCTCTATGAGTACGCCTGTAATGAGGCGAATTATGGGCTGGCAAACACACTGCACGGAGCGCGCGTAGCCGAGGCGGAAGCCGCGAAAAGAGGAGAAAGATAGCTCCCAGAGACTGATGCGTCCGCAGCGAGGGTTCCGATTGTGATACCCTCAAACACTTCGCGGGTCTTAATCCGCACGAGGGGACGCAATCATGAACGACCGCCACATCTCTCGCCGGCAGGCACTGGGCGCGCTGGGACTCACCACGGCAGCAGCCACGCTGGCTTCCCGCGACCTGCTCGGCCAGTTCGTCAACAAATCAACGGCCAAGGGCGGCCGCATCGACGTTCATCATCACCATGTGCCGCCGGGTGTAGGCAATGGCGGGCGCGGAGCTCGTGCCGTTCGCAATGGAAACTGGACGCCCGAGTTGACTCTCGAACAAATGGAGAAGTTTGACATCTCGGTCGCCATCCTTTCCATGACCCAGATGGGCGATATTCTCTACGACAATAAGGAGACCGGCCGCGCCGCCGTCCGCAAGGGCAACGATTATGGCGCGAAGGTCATGTCCGACCATCCCAAGCGCTTCGGCCTATTCACTGGCGTACCGCTACCCGACATCGATGGCGTCATGAAAGAAATCGAATACGGTTTCGATTCGCTCAAAGCCGACGGCATCGGCATCTATACGAATGACAACCAGACGCGGTGGCCCGGCGATGCGTACTTTGATCCCATGTGGCAAGAGCTCAATCGCCGCAACGCCATCGTCTACATGCATCCGCTTGCGCCGCCCTGCTGCATCAACCTGAATGACAGCGTCCCCACCGCTATGAACGAATTTGACTTCGATATCACGCGCGCTTGCACGAGCATCCTGGTTAATGGCGTGCTCCACAAATATCCGAATGTCAAAATCATCATTCCGCATTCGGGCGGAACCATGCCCATGATCGCCGGTCGTATCAAGGACCGCTATCCGCACGATCCCAAGCACGACGAGTACATCCCCAACGGCGTAATCGCGGAGCTCCAGAAATTCTACATCGATATTGCCCACGCCAGCTTTCCCTATCCGATGGCGGCGATGCTGAAGTTCGCGCTTCCCGATCACATCCTGTTCGGCACCGATTACCCGTTTGAACCGATGGAATCGACGGCGGACGAGTTGCCGCATCTGGGACTCTCGCCGAAGGTCATGCGCGCTATC
The DNA here is from genome assembly GCA_964554945.1 of uncultured Solibacteraceae bacterium. Classification (GTDB taxonomy): domain Bacteria; phylum Acidobacteriota; class Terriglobia; order Bryobacterales; family Bryobacteraceae; genus PSRJ01. The sequence continues at coordinate 20,452 of CAZKQQ010000026.1, forward strand.
GAGCGCGAGAACGCGGAAAAGCTTTTGCCGCGATTCAAAGCCTGATCACTTTCATTTCGCGCTGCGCCTAGCCTTGACCCGGTGCTCTCCATATGAAAGACTACTTACAGGTCTGTTTATATGAAGACAACGGATATAGGTGCGATGCTTCTGCTGGCCGCGCTTGCTTCCAGCCAGACCGCTCCTGTGACGATTGACGCCATCGCCAATTCCGCCAGTTATTGGCGCGCCGGCCAGAATCAGTCCGGTATCGCGCAAGGATCCCTCTTTGTGGTTCTCGGATCGAACCTCGGGCCTTCCGAACTCGTGCAGGGAAAATTTCCTCTATCAGACCAGTTGGGCGGGTGCTCGGTGCGGGTACAGGTTGGTTCCGGCGCAGTGCAGGCATTGATGCTCTACACTGTGTCCCGCCAGATCGGCGCCGTACTGCCGTCCCAAACTCCGGTTGGATCGGGAACTCTGGTTGTGACGTGTAACGGACGCTCCAGCGCGTCGATGCCCATCACGGTCGCCCGCAGCGCAATCGGAATTTACACGCTGAACCAGGGAGGTACCGGACCCGGTGCGGTCACCACTCCGGAATACCAGGTGGTTAGCCCGACGTTTGCCGCTAACGCCGGGGATACGGTGATCGCGTGGGCCACGGGGATCGGCGCGGTTACCGGCGATGAGAGCGCCGGGCCAATAACCGGTGATCTCGGAGGCGTGGAGGTGTTTGTGGGCAGCAAGCCTGCGCCCGTGCATTATGCGGGGCGTTCCGGATGCTGCGCCGGCGTCGACCAGGTTGCTTTCGATATTCCTGCCGGAGTCTCCGGCTGTTTTGTTCCCCTAGTGCTGCGCGCCCATGGATTAGCCGGTAACTTCAGTTCCATCGCGATCGCGACGCAGGGGCGGCAATGCACCGATCCGATCGGGCTGCCCCAGAGTGCGCTGTCCAAGGCAGCCGCCGGCGAGGACCTGCGGTTTGGCGCCATCGGTCTCGGGACCAACTCGCTTCTCAGCAGCCTCTCGTATCGCATTGAGCGGAAGATTCCACTCTACGAGTTCACGGCAAACTCCCTCATGTCTTCCTTGAACCAGATGGTTTCCAATCGGCCGCTGGTGGCTCAGAACCGCGGCCGAGTAAGGAAAGAGCTGCGGGCTGCCGTGCGATCGTATCGCGAGGCCCGCCGGCGCGGGGAACACCCGAAACTCGATCGCGCCAGCATTGTGGCGGCGCTCGCCGCCTCCGATCCGGTCGAGGTCGTCGCCGAATTCGGAGTTGTCCACAATATCGCGCCCGCGCTTGCCTACGTGAGCGCGAACTATTCCGCTGTCGGTTCCTGTTCGGTTGGCATCTGTGTCACTCCCGATTGCGGGTTTCCCGCCGTCATGCCTCGAACTCATGGCGCTGTGCTCGATGCCGGCAGGAGTCTTGCGGCGTCGGGTCCGGCGGGCAACAGTACCGCCGCGAAACTTCGGGGCGGCGATTATCGCGCTTTGTTCCCGGCCGGCACAAATACCGGCGGATTGCCGGCGGGCAACTACACCGTGACCGGTTCCGGCGGCGTCGACATTGGCGCGTTCTCCGCCAATCTATCATTGCCGGCTGCTCTGCATTGGACCAACCAGGCACAAATCTCCACCATCAATCTTCTGACGGATCTCACTGTTACCTGGAACTCCGCCCGCAACTCCGGACATGTGCTGATCGGAGGAACTTCATCGTATCCGGCAGCGGGGAAATTCGCGATCTTCCTGTGCAGCGAGGAGAGCAGCAAGGGCTCCTTCACCATCCCTTCCTTTGTGCTTTCCGCCATGCCAATTCCGCCGACCGCCGCTCACGGGTACCTCTTTGTCGCCAGCCACCCTTTCGATAACACATTCACCGCCCGGGGGCTCGATCTGGGCTTCTTCCGCGAAATCTTAATGGAAGCGCGGCAGGTGGACTATCAATAGTTCCGCTTACACGACCTGCGTATCGCGTTTTGACTGTTCGACTTGGAGGCTTCCACGCTAAGCCCGGCCCGGCGGCGGGCGGCTGGCCGAAAAATCTTCTCTCCCGCCGTCGATTTCGGTTTCCTCATCCGTTGTACCAGTGAGGAGATCACAATGAGCACTTTGCAAACCACCGAAATTGAGCAAGCCCGTGAATGCTTAGCCCGCGCCAGAAATCGCGTCACAGAAGTTACAAACGGATTGTCGGACGCGCAATGGAAGTTTAAGCCCGCGCCGGACCGCTGGTCCATCGCAGAAAATCTGGAGCACATCGTGATCGTGCAGGAGCGTGTTCTGGGACCGATCCGCGAGCAGTTGGCGCAGGCGCCGCCGCCTGCGGCCAGCACCGACAGGCGGAAGATCGACGCCGTTATAGAGGAGCGAATTCCCGACCGTTCCATGAAAGCCAAGGCGCCGGAATTCATCGAACCGACGGGACAATGGAAGACGGCTGCGACGCTGGAACGCCTGTTCCGCAATTACGAGCGCCTGATCACGTTTATCGAATCGACGCCAGACCTGCGCGAACACTCGTTGGAATCGCCGCCTCTGAAGTTCGTGACGAACGGCGAATTCACCACCGCGGACGGGTACCAATGGGTTCTCACAGTGGCGGGACACGATGAACGCCACGTCCGGCAGATGCTGGAAGTGAAAGCCCATCCGAATTACCCGCGCGCCGAATCAGCCGTGGCATGATGGCAAGAGAGGGGACGGGCCATGCGTTACATGATGCTGATCTATTCCAAAGAGCAGCCGGGCGGGACTCGGCACGAGCGAAACTACGTGGGGCACAAGGCGGTTATGGAGGATGCCGCGCGCAAGGGAATCTTCGTCGCGGCCGAGCCGCTGGCGCCTACGTCGACCGCCACCACGGTGCGGGTCGAGAACAGCAAAGCCCTGATCACCGATGGCCCGTTCGCCGAAACCAAGGAGCAACTGGCGGGCTACTACATTCTGGATTGCCAGAACCTGGACGAAGCTATCGAGTGGGCGGCGCGCATTCCGACGGCATGCAAGGGCGGGGAAGGCTGCGTCGAAATCCGGCCTCTGCCCGGAATTCCGGGGCGGCTTGAACTGGAGTCCGCCACGGCCAGGGCCCGGGAGGGGAATGGCTGATATCCGCGCAGCGGCTGAAGAACTGTTCCGCAACGAATCCGGCCGCATCCTTGCCGCATTAATCGGGATCTCCGGTTCCTTTGACCGGGCCGAAGAAGCCATGCAGGAGGCCTTCGCTGCGGCGCTGACTTCCTGGCCGCAAACCGGTGTGCCGGAAAAGGGCGGGGCCTGGATCATGACTACGGCGCATCGCAAGCTGATTGACAGCGTGCGCCGCGAGCAGACGCGGCGCGACAAGCAGGACGCGCTGCGATACGAAACGGAGCGGGCCGCCTCATTGACTGGTCCGGATCTCGAGGATGCCGCGATGCATTTCCAGGACGACCGTCTGCGCCTGATCTTCACCTGTTGTCATCCGGCTTTGAATCAGGAGGCGCAAGTCGCACTGACGCTCCGCACTTTGGGCGGCCTGAGCACGACGGAGATCGCGAAGGCTTTCCTGATGGCGGAGGCCACGCTGGCGCAGCGCATCGTGAGAGCCAAGCGGAAGATCCAGGAAGCGCAGATTCCCTACGCGGTGCCTCCGCCGGAACGGTTGGCCGAGCGCCTGGCATCAGTGCAGGCCGTCATTTACCTGATTTTCAACGAAGGCTACGCCGCCACCTCCGGCGACCGGCTCGTGCGCCACGATCTGTGTTCGGAAGCAATCCGGCTGGGCCGCGTATTGTGCGAGTTAATGCCGCACGAGGCCGAGAATCTAGGCCTTCTGGCGCTGATGCTGCTGCATGACTCGCGCCGCGATGCGCGTGTCCGCGAAGGAGAGCTGGTCACCATGGAGGAACAGGACCGCTCAACCTGGGATCGACTCGCGATCGCGGAAGGTCTGCGGTTCCTGGAGACGGCGCTGCGCCTTCGCGCGCCCGGGCCGTACCAGTTGCAAGCCGCGATTGCCGCGGTGCATGCAGAAGCCAATAGGCCGGAAGAAACTGATTGGGCGCAGATCGCCGCGCTGTACGGCCGGCTGCTGGAAATCAATCCCTCGCACGTGGTGGCGTTGAATCATGCGGTTGCGGTGGCCTTGAGCGCCGGATTGGAAAATGGATTGGAGCGCATCGACGCTCTTGGCCAGTCGGGCGAGCTCGATCAGTATTACCTCTATCACGCAGCGCGAGCCGATATTCTGCGCCGTCTGCATCAGCCCGCAGAAGCCGCCGAGGCATACCGGCGGGCGCTAGGCCTGGCGACGAATCGGATTGAGCAGACGTTCCTCGAACGGCGGCTACGGCAGGTGTCGTCGATCTCCTGATCGATCGCCGGATCAATCCGCATCCTGATATCGAAATCCGAATGCAGCGGCGGGATGGGGGTCCGCCGCTGCGGCCGAGACCCACTGCCACGCCACAAAAAATTCGTTTTCGCGTTCGGGGCCCAGGTACTGGCGAACTTGTTTCTGGGCGGCGTCCATCTCTCCTTTGAGGATGTCGCAGACCGCAAGCCCGAGATGCGCGGAGCGCACCCGGTCCTGCGCCATTTTGAGATTGTACTGTGCCTCCTGAGCCTGTGATTTCTGATTCAAAAGAATGATACCGATCAGGAAGCGGGTCTGCGGCGAATCCCCGTCTAATCGCAAAGCTTCTTCCAATTCTTGCTGGCCCCGCTTTCCGTGGCCGGTCAGACAGAGCGCGTAACCGAGATTCGAATGAACGCCGGCAATCGGGAGCACGCGGGCCGCGTCTTCCAGTTCGGGAATCGCCGCGGCCGGCTTGCCATCCCGCAAGTACTCGGTGCCTAGTATGGCATGGGCGTATGGCGCGGCCGACGGCTCTTTCATCGCTTCCGCCAGTTGCTCTTTCGCTTTCGCGCGCTGCCCGATTTTCAAGTAAGATTCCACCTTCTTTATCAATCTCATTCCCTTGCGCGACAGCGGATGGCGCAACTGCGTCACGGAGACAGTGTTTTGTCCACTCGTCCCCGCTGCTGCGGTTTCGGTGGTTTGTGGAACGTATGAGGGTTGAACGTCAGCCTCTGCCTGCCGACGGGCGCGCTCCATTTCGGTGCGCGGGGTGTTGAGGTCATCAGGTGTGGGGCCATTCACACTGGGTACACCCGAAACGGTCCAAGAATCATTACCGAACGGAACGCCAGCAGTTTGGTTTTGAGTTTGGATTTGAGCAAATACGGTTGGGCTATTAGTGAGAAATGCAAAGGTAAGTGTCACGAGCGATACGATGAAATGTTTCCAATACATCTAAAATACTCCCGTCAATTTCGAAACATCGAGGCGCGCTGCGCCCCATTCCCGGAAAGCACTTTTGCAGCCCGAATTGGTTGCAGACCAAAAACGGCGGGACGTTGGGCGATCCAGTACCCGGGGAGGTTGGCCGACATACAGACCGGCCGCGGTTGAGATCCGTGCGCGGATCAGCGGAGTGACTTCGGGCACTCACGCTCCGCGTTTATGTGTGGTGGGTCTCTTATTTCGCCGCGAAGCCGGCTCCACTCGAAATCATAAAGAGATTCGCGCGGTAGCATTTTTACATCGATCCATCGACAGCAGGCTAACTTTGCATTGTTCCGGAGGAGATGTTACTGTGCCGCTTCTCTGGCTATGATGGACGTCATGACTCTTTCCGATAAAGCGGCGTTGTTTCGAAAGCTTCACCGCGGTCCCTCTATTCTGCGGATTGCGAACGTATGGGATGCCGCCAGCGCGCGCATCGTCGAGCGCGCCGGCTTTCCCGCAGTAGCGACTGGTAGCGCCGGTGTGGCGTTTTCGCTGGGGTATCCCGATACAGAAGCGCTGCCACTTGAGGAGATGCTGGGCCAGGTGCGACGGATCGCGCGTGTCGTATCGGTTCCAGTAACAGCCGATCTGATGGCTGGTTACACCGATATCGAAACGACGGCTGCTGGTTTGATCGATGCGGGCGGCGTTGGAATGAACCTGGAGGATTATCAGAGCGGTAAATTAGTCGAACTATCGACACAACTCGACAGAATTCGAGCGGTTCGGCGTACCGGCGATCGCATCGGTGTGCCCATCGTGGTCAATGCCCGCTGCGATATTTTTCTCGAGCAGATTGGGGAAGCGGAGACACGATTCGAGCGTACGGTGGAACGCGTTCTCGCTTACAAGGATGCCGGGGCGGATTGTCTGTTTGTTCCCGGAGTCCGGGACGAAGAGACCATTACGCGGCTGGTGGCGGCGGTAAGATTTCCGCTCAATGTGCTGGCCGGGCCGGGTACTCCGCCAGTGGCGCGACTGGAGCAGATCGGAGTGGCGCGCATCAGTCTCGGGTCCGGTCCGATGCGAGCCACGATGGCCCTGATGCGCGCGATCGCCGAAGAATTCCGCGACTCTGGCACGTATTCGCGCATGTTGACGGGCACACTTCCGTATCCGGAAGCGAACGAGCTGTTGCGGTCATCCGATTCTCAGGAAATGGCATCAGGCTAACGCTGGAGCGCGATTCGGCAGCAGAATTGCTATATCGGGCGGTATGTTGCTCACCAATCGAGACCAAGACGAGCATTCGAGTACTCCGCCGGATCACTGCTACCCCATCGCGACTCAACTTGAATATCGACTGCGGAAGGGTGAGCAGGTCATCCGCTCCGGCCGGGGGAGGACCAAGACCATATCCACGAGCAATGTCGTGTTCGAATCCGAAAGTGCTTTGCCTGTCGGAATGATCGTCGAACTGGACGTGTCTTGGCCGGTCAGCCTCGATGAAAAGGCGGGAATGAAGCTGTGTATTCTCGGACGTACGTTACGCGCCGAGGGCGACTGTACTACGATCGCGATCCTGCGGCACGAGTTCCGCACGCGGACGTCACATCCGAGCGGCAAACGCGGATCCGCAGAGCCCGCCAGCCCGGTGGGACGTACCATTACTGCTTCTGCTTCCTAACGAAGCGAGTAGTTCGCGAGGCACTCGTGAGTGTGAGTAGCGCGTAAGGAATCTTCCAAAATTTGCATGGCTTCGGATGCAGAAATTGGACTCCTCGGCCAACCGCCTGGACCCAATGTCCGGCCGTTACCTAGGCCGTACGGAATCGTGACCTGCGGAAACACTTCCAACCTCGTGAATCAAACCTCGGTGTCTTGGAAGGTCTGCATCGAAACCGGCATTCTGAAGCATTCCGGGCTCTAACGCCCGGCGTCCTGGCAGATGTATTCGAAAATTTCGCCGCCGGCTATCCAAGAAGAAGCGGTCTTCTCATTGATTGTCCAGCGGATGGTCCAGGGCTTCGTGTAAGCGCCCGGGTCGTCGATGGTCGCTTCGTAGGTCAGAGTTCGGAGGTTCGGCCGCGAGATCCGCTCGGTAAGGTGAAGCCGATCGGTTGTGGGATAGGACCCGGCGGGCCACTGCTTCTCATTAAAGCCGACGGTATCGATGGCGAGCGTATCGCCTTCCCAGCGTCCGACGGAGTGGCCCAGAAAGGTAGGGCGCAGGTCCTCGCCCGTGGGATGAGGGCGGCCATCGATGTAAACGACACGCCAGGAATGTGGGCCGGCGATGTCGAGGATCAAAATTTCCTTCTGCTCGGGGACCTCGACAATTTCGAATCCGGGAGCGTTGAAAAATGCGGGGCCGGTCGCCGGCTTACAGGCAACCAGTGGCGAGTCCTTGGCGTTGGTTCGCTGGCGATACGTGTAGACGGCTCGGGCCCAATCCTGAAAGGGCACCTCATTCGGTCGGGGCATGCCGCCGAGGCCCGGCCGGACCTCCCAGTAGCCTTTCTTCTCCGGAGTGGACCCGAGATTCACGTGGCCATCGGGCCATCGCGGAGCGGGTTCTACCGCCTGCGGCGCGGCGGCGCCGGACGCGGGTTTCTTCTCCTGGGCGCAAACGCCGGCTATCAGGCAGCACAACGCGAAGCGCCCCACGAACCAGTTGAGACGCGTCGTCATGTCACCTCATCGGCAGCTTTTCGCCGCTTGTCAGCACCAGCTTGGTATTTTGCGTAGCTCCGGCGCGCGGGCTGCCGTCTTTCGACAGAGCCGCGTCCTCCACCGTCACTTTGTCGCCGATCTTGACTGTGTCCCGCTTCCAACCGCCGCGGGTCAGGGCATACGGAGGTCCCAATTCGATGGCCACGGTCTTGGTCGCGCCGCTCTCGTCTTTGAAGGCGATGGAAAGATACGCGTGGGGATTGGTCCAGTCAAGCTTCGTTACGACGCCGGTCAGGTTGGCGATTTTGGTGGTGTCGTAATCGACGTCGAACGAGTGGTGCGCGATTGCAGGCGTGACGGCCAGCATTGCCAGACCGAGAGCCGCGGCGGAGGCAAACGGATTAAGCTTCATACTCATTTCTCCTTCGGATCAGCGGATGAATGTCGCTTCCGCATTCTCCTCGCAGAAGTATTCCTGTATTTCCTGATCGGGGACCCACTGGACCGTCCAGCCCCCGCTCCACGGCCTAGTATAGGTCCGCTGATCGTCCACTGTCACTTCGTACTTCAAGGTATTGAAATCGGGGCGCGAAATGCGTTCGGTCAGATGCAGCGCTTCGGTGTGCGGCAGGCCTCCGGCCGTTAACCAGAAGTGTTCGTTGAAGCCGATTGAGTCGACGACCAGCGTATCGCCTTCCCACCGGCCGACCGAATTTCCGTAGTAGCCGCGAACGACTTCATCCGGCTCGCCCTGCTTGCGGCCGTCGGTGTAGATGACGCGCCAGTTGCGGTCACCGCCGCCGAGCAGCACGAGGATTCGGCCAAGATCCTTCTGCTCGATGAACTGAAACCCGTTCGGCATCTGGAACTGACGTGGGCCGCCGGGCGGAAGACAGCGCGTGATGGGATCGTCCCTCAAGAGGGTGCGCTGGCGATATTCGTAAACAGCTTTCGCCCAGGGCAGGAACGGCGCGACGCGATCGGCGTCGGCGAGGTTGGCGAGAATCCCTTCCGGGCTCATCGGAATTTTACTCGCCGTATTCTCCACGAGCGCCGTGGCACTGGCGGCGCCCCAATACCCTTTTTTCCCAGGAGGCGGACCGAGGCGGACGCGCCCATCGGGCCAGCGCGGCGCGGGTTGAGATGCAGTAGCGGAGCGACGCGGGGCCGGCGCCGTGAACAATTTCTTGCCGGTACGGGCCAGCACGACCGATGCCGCCAATGCTTGTTTTCCCGGTCCGCGGGCGGGGCTTCCGTCTACGGTGACGACATCGCCGATATGCAGGGCAGTTCGCTTCCAGCCGTCCTTTTCCAACTGGAGTGGATTTCCAAATTCCACGGCCCAGTTTTCGATCGTGCCTGTGGCGTCCAATACGTCAACATAGAAATAAGCGCGCGGATTCACCCAATCGATTCGGGTGACCGCGCCCTTCAGCGTCACCTTGCGCTCGGAGTCGTAGGTAGCGGCGTGCTGTGCGAAGACCGCGCCGGCCAGCAGGAGAGTCAAAATCGCTGCGGCACTCGAACCGTCACTGAAACGCGAACGCCTCACATTAGTCCCTGGTAATCTTGAAAGCACCTTTCACCGCGCCTTGCTGCCACGTGCCGCTGATGGTGCGGTGATACGAACCGAGGTCTTCCAGCTTTCCCTCCGCCGAGATGTGAACCGGCTTGCCGGAGGAATCCTTGCTGTCCGCCTCGATGCGAACGGTCCAGGTGGACACGTCGACAAAGACGCTGGTAATCGGAATGGCATCCGGACCCGGATTAATCAGGCCGGTGACGTTCTTGCCGTCCCAGTTCATGACGAGAGTGATTTGATTTCGCTGCGTGGCTGTGGGACCCCAGTCACCCGACCATGTGCCGGTCAAGGGATGGCCCTGCTGTGCGATGCCAGTCAGGACCAGTGCCGCGCACAGACCAATGAGACGTAGATTTACCGCTAATCGCACCGTTCAATAGTTTACTCGATTCGCGCACAATGCCGGTTCCCGCGGTAAAAAAGCCGCGCTATCCGGCGGCGGCGCGGCTCGAAGATCGGACGGACGTATTTTTACTTCTGGCCAAACATTCCGATGTAAACGCCCTTGGCGACGACTTTGCCGTTCATGGCATTCATCAGGTCAGCGCGGGAAGTGGAATCGGGCAGACCGAGCTTGGCGTTCAAGGCGAACAACTCGAACGTATAGTGATGGTCGCCGTGACCAGCGGGCGGGCAGGGGCCCAGATAGCCATTGTTCATCGCGATGTTTTTGATTTGCTTGGCGCCATCGGCCTGGTCGCCCGGCTTCACTCCTTCCGGCAGTCCTTTGGAATCGCCAGGAATGTCGAAGATGGCCCAATGCAAGACATCGTTCGTGGCCGAGCCACCGAGCACCGGATCGGGATCGTGCATGATTAACGCGTAGCTTTGCGTAGTGGCCGGAGCGCCGGACCAACTGATGGCCGGCGAGGGGCTGGTAGGACCGGCGGCACAAGTATACTTGCTGGGAATCGTGCCGCCGTCTTTGAAGTCGCTGATGGTGATGTGAATCATGGGGGGAAGCTGGATGCCGCCGCCTTTCTTTCCTCCGCCTTTCTTCTCTTGAGCGCCGCCGGTCAGGGCGAAAGCGAGCAGCGCGGCCGCCGTTGCAAACAATCTCAGGGAACGCATCGAATCTTCTCTCCTTGTGTTAGTGCGATTTGGGAATCACCTGCCAGCGTATCCAAACACGCGTTGTGAATTCAAGGGCGCCGGGGGGACATTACCTGGACCAGGAAGCCGTCCGGATCGCGGAACTGCGGGGCAGCCGGATCATCGGAGCGTTCGACCGTAGCGCCCGCGGCCTCCAGTTTCTTGGCCGCAGCCGCATAATTGAACGGGGCTGCAGCGACGCAAAAGTGATTCACGCCCGCACGCTGGCCTTCCGGCGACGGAAGCAGTCCGATCCGCGATCTGCCGGTCTGGAACCAGATGCGATTGTTCTTACGTTCCGCCACCGCGCCAAAAATCTTCTCGTAAACCGCAGCCGATTTTTCGGGATCGGCGACGTTCAGTAGATCAGTCATTTTCAAATCCCGCCCGCAGGGGAAATTGCAATACGCGATGCCGCGCTGTTGTAAATAGGTGTGGAGGTCCCCAATTCGATACTTTTCAAGCATTGAGATTGACTCGAAATTCTAGTGGTAACTGCAGGCACTCCGGTTCGTGAAACACTGGTAACAGGTGAGTACGCAACCGAGGGAAAGCACGACCTCGAACGCGCCGGAACCGGCGCGCGCGCACAGTTTGCTCGATGTCGAGTTGAAGAAATGGGATGAGGATTTTTGTTTCCTGCTCAATTGTTTTCAGGCCGCTCTCGCGCGCATCGGGGAAGGCGAGTTGGGCGCGTTTGTTGCGGACGTGTTTTCCCACGCCCCGACGACAGCAGAGTTGCCGCCGCGCGGATCGCAGGCGCTCTCGATGGCGTTTCAGCTTCTCACGATGGCGGAGGAGAACACCGCCAATCAGGTGCGCCGGATGCGCGAGACAGTCGGCGGGCCGGCGGCCGAACCGGGAACCTGGCCTTATCAATTGCGGCAACTGGGCGCCGCCGGCTTCGAGGATCGCGACCTGCGGCGCGTGCTTCCCTTGATCCATGTGCAGCCGGTGCTCACGGCGCATCCGACCGAAGCGAAGCGGCCTTCGGTGCTGGAGCGGCACCGGGAGATCTACCTGATGTTGGTGGAGCGGGAAAATCCCACGAAAACTCCAATGGAACAGCAGGCGCTTCAACAAAGATTGGAAGACAGCCTGGAGCGCCTATGGCGGACCGGGGAACTGCTGCAGGAGCGGCCGGACGTGGAATCGGAAGTCCGCAATACGCTGCATTATGTTTCGAATGTCTTTCCCGGCGTGCTGCAACTGCTTTCCGAACGCTTCCGGCAATCGTGGGAATGGGCGTTTCCGGGCAGCGGCCCGCCCACGGAGCCTCGATTGAGCTTCGGCACGTGGGTGGGAGGCGATCGCGACGGTCACCCGTTCGTCACGACGCAGGTGACGCGCTACGCCTTGGAGGTCTTGCGCGAGCATACGCTGGCCGTATTGCGGGAGTCGCTCGAAAGTCTCGCGAGCCGGCTCAGCCTTTCCGAAGCGATGCAGAGCGCGCCGGCGAGACTAACCGAACGCATTGCGGCTTACACGGGTATGACGGGCGGGGGCGCCACCGCCCGGGAGTACCAGGATGAACCCTGGCGGCATCTGGCGCATTTGATGCTGGAGCGGCTGCCGAGGCTCGGCGATGCGCGGTCTTCCGCCTATTGTTACCAGCAGCCGGCGGAACTGGACCAGGACCTGACGTTTTTGAGTGACACGCTTCGTGACGTGGGCGCGGAGCGCCTCGTGGTATCGGAAGTGGCGCCCTTGCAGCACCTGGTGGCGGCGTACGGTTTTCACGGAGCCTCGCTTGATATCCGTCAGGCGAGCGCATTTCACACATCCGCCGTGGGTCAGCTCCTTGCGGCCGCCGGGCTGAAAGGCGCCGACTTCGACCGTGAGCTCGAGTCGCCGCGCCCGTTCACGGTGTCCTCGGCGGCGCTGGCTCCGGAAGCTGAGGCCGCGGTGGGCGTGCTGCGGCTGATCCGCGAATGGCGGGAGACGCACGGCGCCGGCGCGATCGGGTCGTATGTAGTGAGTATGACTCACACCGCGTCGGATCTATTGAATGTGTACCTGCTGGCGCGGGAGGCCGGCCTCGTCCGGGGCACTCGAGATGGACTGGTGTACGAGCTGGCGATCACGCCGCTATTCGAGACCATCGAAGATCTGGAGAACAGCGGCCGGGTTCTGGCGGAATATCTGGCGCATCCGGTGACCCAGCGGACTTTGCGGTTTTTGCAGGAGCGCGAAGGGCGCGCGCGCCCGCTGCAGGAAGTCATGATTGGATACAGCGACAGTAATAAAGACGGCGGCATTCTGGCGAGCCATTGGTATTTGCGGAAAGCACAGATTCGGCTGGCGGCAGTGGCCCGGGACGCCGGAGTCGAACTGCGATTCTTTCATGGCCGCGGCGGGACGATCGGGCGCGGCGCGGGACCAACACACGTGTTTCTCGAATCGCTGGCGCCGGGCACGCTGGAGGGCGAGATGCGAGTCACCGAGCAGGGTGAGGTGATTTCGCAGAAGTATGCGAACCGGCTCACGGCCGCAACGCACCTGGAACGGCTACTGGCGGGAGTGACCCGGTGGACCCTGATGCAATCGCTGGAGCCGGAGCAACTTCCCGTTCCGTTGGAGGACGTGTTCGAACGCGCCGCGGTAATCAGCCGCGAGGTGTACCGCAGACTTGTGGAGGAAGAGGGATTCGTTGAGTTCTTTTCGCAGGCGACTCCGATCGACGCGATCGAGTGCAGCCACATCGGGTCACGGCCGGCACGGCGCAGCGGGCGGCGGACGGTTCAGGACTTGCGGGCGATCCCGTGGGTTTTCAGCTGGAGCCAGGCGCGGTTCAACCTGCCGGGATGGTACGGCGTGGGCGGCGCGTTTCAAAGGATTCGGGAGCAGGACGGGGCCATGTGGGATTCGCTGGTGCGCTCCGCGCGCCAGTGGCCGTTTCTGTCGTACCTCCTGCACAATGTCGAGTTCAGCGTGGTGGCGGCCGATGCCGAACTGATGCGCGAATACGCCATGCTGGTGGAGGATGACACTCTGCGAACCCGTATCCTCAACCAAATTTTGGAGGAGTACGAGCGCACGCGGGACATTCTCGATGAATTGCTGGGAGGGAACCGTGGGCGGCGGCGGCCGCGACTGATTAAAGCGGTGGAGATCCGGCGGCAGGCGCTGCTGCGGCTGCATCGGAAGCAGATTTCGTTGCTGCGCGCGTGGCGGGACGCTTTGCGCAATGAGCGGGGCGAACAGGCGGACCGGATTTTGCCGGAGTTGCTGGTTACGGTGAATGCGATTGCGGGAGGGCTGAAGACGACCGGGTAAGCCGGAGGCTTACGTTACAGAAAATAATCCTGTAGTATCTGCCAGCGCTCTGCGCTGCTCGATTCGGGACGGGCGGGTTGCGCGGCTTTTCGGGCGGCCAGCAGGGCAGCTTTGCGTTCGGGGGAAATCAGCGGGAGTTTGGCCAGGGCGGCGGCGCGCAGCATGGTTTCGGCGACCTTCTCCAGTCGATACGCGGTGACGCACACGTCCGCAATGCTGGGGCCGGTTACGATGCTTCCGTGATTTTTCAAGAGGAGCGCGCGCGCCTTACCGAGGGCACGAGCCACGTCATCACCTAGCGCGGGAGTCGCAATACTGACGGCGCAATTGTCGAGAACCGGCAATTGGTCGACGAAGGTGGCGCAGTCTTGATCGAGAGGCTCGACTGCGATGTCGAGAGAAGCCATCAGAGTAGAGGACACGGGATGGGCGTGCATGACGCAGGCGACGTCGGGCCGCGCGCGATAGATTTGAACGTGAATCGGCCATTCGCGGACTTCGCTGCGCGCGTCAGCCGGGCCGTCTACACGTCTGCCCTCGTAGTCGAGCACGATCAGATCGGCCGGCGTGATAGATTTCCAACTAGCCGGACGCGGTTTGATAAGGATACGGTCGGTGTCCAGGCGGGCGCTGACATGGCCGGCCAGGCCGTCACCGCCGGCTCCGGTGGCTTGTAGGACTTTGCAGGCTTTGACCAGCTCTTCGCGAAAGGCGGATTCGGCGGTCGACACGCCGCTTGCTGACGCGCGCGGTTCGGTGGCGGACATTTTTCTTAGACCTCGGCGGCGGTCAACTCGCGGGCGCCTTCGTCGAACGGGATCTCGCGGTTTAGGACCATCGATGCCGAGCGCACCCAATATACATCGCCATGATGCGCGGCGAAGGGTTCAGTCTTCTCCTGGAGGGCGCGGATTTCCTGAAGCAGCAAGCGGCGCATCGCGATGATAGCCGTGTCGCTGGTTCCCAGGCGCTCGCGGGTGCGGTCGACCACCGTGCCCATACTTTCCTGCAACGCCTGATCCTGCGCGGCGAAGCCGTGAATGCCCGTCATTGACTCGTGCTGCTGCTGGTTGCGATCGATCTGGTAGTTGTTGCTCTTGTTTCGAAGCGGACGGAAGGTTACGGGATCGACGCGCGCGTGAACGAAGGTTTCTTCCCGAATGGCTTTCCATTCCTCTTCCGAGAGCGGCGCCTCCGGATTCCAGCTCATGGTCCACACCCAGCAGGTTTCGTTATCGCGAGGCACCCAACAGTGACCGTGAATCGAGAGACCTTTTTGATAGGGAATCATGGTGTGGCTGGGGAGCAGAAACTGCGTCAGGCGCCAGTAGTAAGTGTCTTCCTCGGCGTTGCGCCGCACCGCGATCACGAGGCCGTAATCAGTTTTCTTAACCGTGAAGCGGGGCGACTTGTCGAGAAGATGATAACGGGCACGCAGGTTGTTGCTGTTTTTGACTTTCTCGAGGTAGGCGTCGGTAACGCGAAAGGCATCGACGGTGGCATGGAGGAAATTCGAGTGGCTCGAATCGATGCCGCCTTCGATGGCCTGCAGGTAATTGGTTTCCTGGTAGCGCTTAGAAATGTAGCGGTGCTTTTCGGGCACGCGCGCCCACTCGAGTTTCGGCAGTTCGGGCACGGCGCCGGGAGGGCCCATGTAGGCCCAGACGATTCCTCCATATTCCCGAGTGGGGTACGCGGTGGTGCGGACCTTGTTATCGAAGCCGTACTCGGGCGGCTCGTTGGGCATGTCGACGCAGGCGCCGGTGGCGTCGAACTTCCAACCGTGATAAACGCAGCGCAGGCCGCATTCCTCGTTGCGGCCCCAGAAGAGACTGGCGCGGCGATGGGGGCAGAATTCGTCGATCAGTCCGACGCGGCCTTCGGTATCGCGGAACGCAATCAGGTCCTCGCCGAGCATGCGCACCCGGACCGGCGGGCAGTCTGGAGTGGGAACTTCACTGGCGAGCAGCGCCGGCATCCAGTAGCGGCGAAAGTAGTCACCGGCGGGTGTGCCGCGCTCTGTTTGGGTGAGGAGATCGTTTTCTTCTCGCGAGAGCATAGGTGGTTTACAGGAACGTACGCAGGATCACGGCAGCGTCCTGCGGCCGGCCTTCTCCTACCAAATCATGTGCCCGATGCGCCCCTTCATGCAAGCGGGCTACCGCGGCGTCCGCTCTTTGGGAAAGGCAGAAGCCGGTAATGGACCAGATGGCGTCCAGTTCCGCTTCGCGATAGACCAGGTGCTCGAAATCGGTCGAGACTTCCAGGTGCTCGGCGACCGCCTGGAGAGTTTCGGCTGAAAAATCGCGCACAGTCACGATGTGGGACGGGTTCACCGCATCCGCGGGCCGCGCCCCATTGCCCTTCAGTCCCACGGCATCACCGTAACACGAACGCCCGGGTCGCGGTGCAAATCACCATGTCAGCTTCAATCCGAACTGAAGCTGGCGGGCCGTGGTGGAGGTGTACGTGATCAATCCGGCGCTCGGCGAGACGCCGCCCGCCGACGTGAACGTCGTGGTCAGCGGCAGACCGAGGTTGGTGTGGTTCAGGATGTTAAAGAACTCGGCGCGGAATTGCACGTCGGCGCGCTCGCGGACGCGGAAGTTCTTGAACAGCGACGAATCGAACGACAGCAGGCCGGGCCCTTCGATGATGTCGCGACCGGCGTTGCCGTAGGTGCCGGAGGCGGGTAGTTGAAACGCGGCCGGATTGAACCACTGTTTCTGAGTGCCGATGATGAACGGGCCGGAAAATCCCGGCGTCAGATTCGGCCGGTCGGGCGCGCGGCTGTCGCCGTTGCCTGATTGATTGAATCCAACCAATGGCGTGAACGGAAACCCGGTTTGCGCGCTGAGGATCGCGTTCAGTTGCCAGCCGCCCACGATCGCGTTCGCGACGCGTCCTCCGTTGGCCAGCAGGCTGCGGCCGCGGCCAAACGGAAGCTCATAGCTGAAATTGCCGGAGATCCGGTCCTGGATATCGAAGTTCGAACGGCCCCAGTCGCGTTTCGGATCCTGGGGATCGAGGATGGTGGTGGTGCCGCCCACGCCGGCGTTCGCCAAAAACGACGCCGAATGGATGTCGAGGCTCTTCTGGTAGGTGTAATTGATCCGGAACTGGAGGCCGTGACTCAGGCGCTGCCGCAGATCCACGAGCAATCCGTTGTAGTTGCTGTTGGCATTGGACAGTTCGTAGCGCGCGTTGCCCAGATTGGGATTAGCCCG
>CAZKQQ010000026.1:37571-45987 GCA_964554945.1 uncultured Solibacteraceae bacterium
GCCCGGGGAGATTTCGGCGGGAAAAACTTGGTTCCATCCGGGAGAATGGTCGGGATCGCGGTATTCATGTCGGCCGTGTTGAGTAGATGAATGCTGTGCTCGCCCACGTAGCCGATGCTAAACACTGTATTGCTCGAAAGAGCCTGCTCGATGCGGAAGGAGTACTGCTGCACGGTCGGCATTTTCAAATTGGGCTGAATGCCGGCAGGGGAAATCTTGGCGCCCGGAAGGGGTTCGCCCGGAGCCAACACGCTGGGGAAGGGAACCGTCGTAGCGGGCGCGACGGGCGTCAGGACAACTTTCTGGTTGAAAGCGCCAAGGGGCGCAGCGTCACAGCAGGAACCGATGTAGTCGAGCTGCTCGTAATAAATCCCGAAGCCGGCATGGATCACAGTCTTGCTGCCGCCGAACGGCGACCAGGCAATGCCTACGCGCGGCCCGAACAGGGCCTTGGCGTTGTTCTCGCTGTAGATCGATGTGCCTACCACAGGCTGCGTCTGTAGCACGCCATTGGGGCCGAAGACAAAGTTCGAAGCCAAGCCTTTCGGAGAATTCCAGCCGTTGTTGAACTCGTGGCGCAGGCCCAACGTGAGAGTGAGATTGGGGCGCAGCGACATGGCATCCTGGACGTACCAGGCGGCGGCAAACTGGCGCCAGCCGATCTCCGTCGGATTGAGCGTCGCCACGATCTGCGTGGCTTGGCCCTGCATGAAATGGGTGAGGTCGGCGAAGCTGGCGATGCCGTTGCGCTGATCGGCGGCGTCATCGTTGGACTGCACGCGCTGGAACCACACGCCGGCCTTAATCTGATGCTTGCCGCGAACCACCGCCACGTCGTCGGCGTACGTGAAAAGATTGCGGTGAATGGTCTCCACCTGCTGAGCGCCATTGGTGCCGGCGCCAACGAAACTGCCGACATTGCCGAGCCCCGAAGCGCCGATCGAAATCGATCCGACCGGTTTGCCTTGGACAAATACGAGGTTGGAGTCTCTGATCGTCGAAGAACCATCGAGGTGCCAGGCGGCGCGCGAAAAACCGGCGCGGAACGTGTTCAGCACGGCAGGGGAAAACACGTGCGTTTCCTGCACGCTCGCCACCTGCGACCGCAGCACGCTCAGGGTCTGTTGGAACGGATTGGCGCCTGGAGTCTGGCTGATTCCATCGTCCACCGTGTACACGCCGGAAAGCGTATCTTTGGTGGAAAAATTGTGATCGATTCGCAGGTTGCCAAAATCTTCGCGCACGGTCTGCAGCGGGTTCGCGAAACTGAACGCACCGCCGCCGCCGATCTCGGGCCCGTTCGGTGCGGGCCAGAGATTAAAGTACGGCGCGATGCCCGGCGCGAGACCAATGTGGTTCAAGGTGCCGCCGGGGCCGGGTAAATTCCCCTGGCGCGCGTTGGCGTCGGGAACGATGGCGGCGCTGCTTTGCGAGAGGCCCCAGCGCAGGCCTTCATAGCTACCGAAGATAAATGTCTTATCCTTGCGGATCGGGCCGCCGGCCGAAGCGCCAAACTGGTTGCGGCGCAGCGGCGGCACGGAGCTCTGATCGAAGAAATTTCGGGCATCGAGATCGCTGTTGCGAATGAATTCGAACAGGCTGCCGTGAAATTGGTTAGCGCCGGACATCGTGACGAGGCTGATCTGGCCGCCCGGCCGCTTGCCGTACTCCGCGCCATACGTGTTCTCGAGCACGTTGAACTCGCGGACCGCGTCGACGCCGAGCAACTGGCCGCTCACGCCGCCGGGAATCACGTCGGCCGTGGAGACGCCGGTATACTCGATGCCGTTCAGCAGGAAAATGTTGTAGTCCTCGCGATTGCCGGAGACGGAGAAATTGTTGCCTTGGCCGCCGCCGGTGCTGGTCGGAGAGCGGTTCGACGTCGTGTTGGCCGTGCCGGGATTGAGAGTGATCAGATTATCGAAGCTGCGACCGTTCAGTGGCAGATCCTTCACCTGGCGCTCGCCGACCAAGCCGGAAATGGTCGTGGTGGTGACGTCGACGACGGACGCTTCGGCGGAGACTTCGATCTGCTGCGTCGCTTCTCCGACCTGCAGACTAAGGTCGGCGACCGCTTCCTGCGCAACCACCAGCGAAATGCCGGTGCGCAGGGCCGTCTTGAAGCCCGCGTGCTCCGCTTTGACTTCGTAGTGTCCGACTGGCAGCGCGAGGGCACGATAGGTTCCACGGTCATCTGTAACGACCGAACGGGTTTGGTGGGTATCCAATTCCGTGATTGTGACGGTAGCGTTGGGAATGCCCGCTCCGGAGCTATCCATCACAGTGCCGGAAATGGATGCGGCGACCTGGGCGCGCGCGGGAACTGTGATCGAAAACAGGGCGAGAGCGGCGAGAGCAATGGCTGAGCACGAACGCATGTAAGGCCTCCCACGGACGGTGACGACCACCGGTTATATTGCCGGAAATATATCAGAGTCGGCGCGAGGGACGCAATAGAGTTACGCGGGTCACGCGCCGCGGGACTGCCGTCCGGGCACAATCTGGATCCGATGGCACACATCTAACCCCGTGATCGACGATTGCGCCGAAGAATGGGAAACATAAATCTCGTCCGAGGTCATGTCGCCGTAGTAAACAATCCTGGTCTGGTCCGAATTGAACTTGTGGTTGTGGGCCTTGGGGCCGCTCACCTACGCTCGCGGTTCGTCGCGGGGGGCGCAGGTAGTCCCGTCGCCTTTGCATTCCTGCATTTTTCTTGATACAAAAGCAAAGTCTGTCGCAATGAAACGAAAAACTTCTCTTACCATCAACGGCAAGTCTCGTGCCGACGAAGTCGAGCCGCGGCTCCTTCTGATTCATTACCTGCGCGAAGTGGTGGGGCTGACCGGCCCGCACATCGGCTGCGAAACATCCACCTGTGGGGCATGCACGGTGTTGCTGGACGGCAAGGCCGTCAAATCGTGCGCCGTATTCACCGTGCAAGTCGATGGCCGGCAGGTCACCACCATCGAAGGGCTGGCCACTAACGGGAAGCTGGATCCGGTACAGGAGGCGTTTTGGAACGAGCACGGGCTGCAATGTGGCTTCTGCACGCCCGGAATGATCCTCACGGTCAAGCAGCTTCTGGCCGATAATCCCAGTCCTACCGAGGAGGAGATCCGCAAAGGTATCGAAGGCAACGTGTGCCGCTGCACCGGCTATCAGCACATCGTCAATGCAGTGAAAGCGGCGGCAGCGAAGGTGGGAGCATAGCTATGGCAACGACGGTTAAACCCGAAACTCTCGTTGGTAAGAAGATCCGCCGGCGCGAAGATCCGCGGCTCATCACCGGCACGGCAACGTATGTCGATGACGTCAAGATGCCCGGTATGCACCACGCCTGCGTGGTCCGCAGCACGCACGCCGCGGCGCGGATTAAACGGGTAAACGTGAAACCCGCGATGGAGCGTCCGGGCGTGGTCGCCGTCTTCACCGGCGAGGACGTGAAAGACCTCGGCTCGGTCCCTTGTGTCGCCCAATTGCCTGGATTGCGCCAGCCGCACCATCACGTGCTGGCGCAGGATCGCGTCTACTTCGTCGGTCATCCGATCGCGGTTGTAGTGGCCACGGATCGCTACATCGCGGCGGACGCCGCCGATGACGTGGAAATCGAGTACGAGGTGTTGCCGGCGGTGGCCGATCCGGAAAGAGCATTGGCTCCGGGCGCGGCCCCGGTCCATCCGCAGTGGCCGGATAACACGGCCTTCACCTTCCATCAAGAAGGCGGCAACATCGAACAGGCCTTCCGCGAAGCCGACGTGATTGTGAAGCAGCGGATCACCAGCCAGCGCCTGATTCCGATGGCGATGGAAGCGCGCGGGGTAGTGGCCGACTGGCATGCTGCGGAAAAATCGCTGACGCTTTATTCCTCGACCCAGGCGCCGCATTTGCTGCGCAGCCTGCTGGCGAATATCTTTGGCATTGCGGAGAACCGGCTGCGCGTGATCGCGCCCGAGGTCGGCGGCGGCTTCGGCTCCAAGATCGACGTTTACCCCGAAGACATGTTGATGGCCTTCATCAGCCAGCGCATCAACAAGCCGGTGAAGTGGGTCGAGTCGCGGCGCGAAAATTTCTTGGGCACCATCCATGGACGCGGCCATGTGGATTACTACGAACTGGCCGCGAAGCGCGACGGGACCATGCTGGGATTGAAGTTGAAGATCATCCAGGATCTGGGAGCGTATCTCCAACTGCTTACCCCGGCTATCCCGACGCTATCCGTGCTGATGATGCCCGGCTTGTACAAGTTCCAGAACATTTCGGCGGACGTCATCGGCGCATTTACGAATTGCTTTCCGACGGATGCCTACCGCGGCGCGGGGCGCCCGGAAGCCACGCACGGTATCGAGCGCATGGTGGATATCCTGGCGGCCGAGCTGAAAATGGACCCCGCAGAACTGCGCATGAAGAATTTCCCGCGGCCCGATGAATTCCCATTTCCGACCGCCACCGGCCTGTCGTACGACAGCGGCGACTATGCACTGCCGCTGAAGAGCGCTCTCGATGCCGTGGACTATAACAAGCTCCGCAACGAACAGGAGCAGGGACGCAAGAAGGGCCAGTTGATGGGAATTGGCATGTCGGCCTATGGAGAGATTTGCGCTTTTGGTCCGACGCCTGCGACGCCGACCGGCGGCTGGGAGTCGGCCACGGTCAAAATCGAGCCTAGCGGCAAGGTTACTGTCTTCACGGGAGCGTCACCCCACGGTCAGGGCGAAGAGACTACCTTCGCGCAGATTGCCGCCGATGAACTGGGTGTGGACATCGATGACGTCGTGGTGCTGCATGGAGACACATTGCTGGTGCAATACGGCATTGGTACCTTTGGCAGTCGCGGGACCGCCATCGGAGGCACGGCGTTGTATTACGCCTTGCAGGAGTTGAAGGACAAGATCAAGAAGTACGGGGCGACGCTGCTTGGTACCGACCAGGTTACGCTGGCGGGGGGAAGTTGTGTTGACGAGCGCACCGGCAAATCCGTCTCATTGACGCAGGTCGCGGCCGCGGCCTACCGCCCCATGAAACTGCCGCCGGGTACTGATCCCGGGCTGGTAGCAACGAAATTCTGGGAGCCGCCGAATTTCACATTCCCGTTCGGGTCGCACATCGTCATTACCGATATCGATCCCGAAACTGGCCAAATCTCGATCAGGCGGTATGTGGCGTTCGACGACTGCGGCAAACTGATCAACCCATTGATCGTCGCCGGCCAGGTGCACGGAGGCGTGGCGCAGGGCCTGGGCCAGGCGCTTTGGGAAGAAGCTGTTTACGATGACAATGGCCAGCTTGTCTCGGGCGAATTGACGGATTACGCTGTGCCGCGCGCTCACATGATGCCCTGGATTGAAGCCAACCACACGGTGACGCCGTCGCCGGTGAATCCGCTCGGCGTAAAAGGTGTGGGCGAAGCCGGTACCATCGGGTGTTCGCCCGCCGTCGTAAATTCGGTCGTGGACGCGCTGTCGCATCTGGGGATCCGGCACATCGACATGCCGCTCAGCCCCGAGAAGATCTGGAAGCTGATTCAGGGAGCCCGCTCATGATTCCCCAGGAATTCGATTACTCCGCGCCTTCTACACTGAAGGAAGCGCTGCAACTGATCGCCGATGGAGACCGCAAAGTGCTGGCCGGAGGCATGAGCCTGGTGCCATTGATGAAGCTGCGGCTAGCCGCGCCCGAGCACGTGGTGGATATTGCGCGCATTCCGGATTTGAATCACATTACCGAGAGCGGCGGCGTGGTGCATATCGGCGCGACCGCTACTCACCACGATCTCGAAACGTCTCCGGTGATTCGCGGGCGGTGCCCCTTGCTGGCCGAAGCCGCCAGCCACATCGGCGATACACAGGTGAGGAACATGGGCACCATCGGCGGCAGCATCGCCCATGCGGATCCGGCTGCGGATTATCCTGCGTCGTTACTGGCACTGGAAGCGAAGATCCGCCTGGTCTCCGCGAAATCGGAGCGTACCGTCGACGCGTCCGAGTTCTTCCTCGATCCGTTCACCACGGCGGCGGAGCCCGGCGAAATTGTTCTCGAGATTCTGGTCAGTAGCGAAGAACCCAGCGAAGGCTACCGCTACGAAAAGGTGCCTCATCCGGCTTCCGGTTTCGCGGTTGTAGGAATCGCGGCGCGTATCAAGAAGAGCGGGAACAAAATCTCTCTGGCGCGTATCGGCGTGACCGGGATGGCTCCGCGCGCGTTCCGCGCTACGCAAGCTGAGAAGCTGCTCGAATCGGGAGGCGATATCGCCAAGGCCGCCGCGGCGGTTGGGGAAGGGGAAGAAGCGAACGCCGACCTCTACGCTTCCGCCGACTATCGCCGCCATCTGGCCCGCGTCTGGGCCTCCCGCGCGTTCACGGTCGCGCTATCCCGGGCTTCATGAAGATCTCGGGAGCGCACCTCGTCGCGGTTCCGCAGCAACGCGCCTACGCTCTGTTGCAGGACCCTGTAATCCTTGCAAAATGCATGCCCGGTTGTGACGCCCTGGAGCGCATCGGCGAAAACGAATTCCACATGAAGATGAAAATGGTGATGGCCAGCATGTCCGGCCTGTTCGACGGCAAGGTGCGAATCGCCGATCTGCAGCCGTTCTCCAGTTTCCGGCTGATTGTGGAAGGCGCCGGCAAGATCGGATTTATGAAAGGCGACGGGTTGCTGACGCTTACGCCTGCAGAAGGGGGAACCACGGTCAGCTATGACGGCACCGTCGAGATCGGAGGGACGATCGCCGCCGTCGGCCAGCGCCTGCTCGACACCACCTCGCGCGTGCTCATCAAGCGTTTTTTCGAAAAGCTCACCGCCGAAGCCGCCGGATCCGCGGAAGGGGCCGCCTGAGTCTCGCCGCTGCTACTATGAGAGAAGATGGCTGATGTTCGGCTGAAAGCCTACGGCGTTGCCGCAGGCGTGTTTATTCTGGATCGTCTTACCAAGTGGCTGATCGAGACTCACGTTTCCTTCCTGGATACGTGGCGGGTGATCCCCGGGTTCTTCGACATCGTTCACACCGAAAACCGCGGAGTCGCTTTCAGTTTATTCAACGATTCCACTTCACAATGGCGCACCTCGCTACTGGTGTTGTTTTCGATGGCGGCTGTAGTGCTTGTGGGAGGATTTATTTTCCGTCGAGCCGAGCGCCTCGACCGCTACTCTCGGGCGGGTTTTTCTCTTATCCTGGGTGGCGCTCTGGGCAATGTTTTCGATCGCATTGTATGGGGCCGGGTCACGGATTTTCTCGATTTCTACATCGGCCCGTATCATTGGCCGGCGTTTAACGTGGCGGATTCAGCCATCGTGATCGGCAGCGCGCTGCTGCTGCTTGAAGTACTCCGGCCCGGCCAGCAGGCGGCAAATGTACCCTGAGATCTTTCATATTTCGTTCCTTCACACCTATGGTTTGCTGGTCGCGGCTGCATTTCTTGCGGGACTTTCGGTCACAATCAGGCTGGGCAACAGGGCCGGCTTAAACACCCATGCCGTGATGAATCTGGCAGTGTATTGCGCCCTGGCGGCCATTGCCGGCGCGAAGCTCATGATGTTTCTGGTGGACTTCTCCTACTACATGGACCATCCCGGAGAACTCTTATCATTGTCTACGCTGCAGGCGGGAGGAGTTTACTATGGAGGATTGATGGCAGCGCTGGGTTTGGCTGTCTGGTACATGCGAAGAACGCGTCTGCCGGCATTGCGCACGGCGGACGTGTTCGCTCCGGGCATCGCGCTAGGTCACGGCATTGGCCGGTTAGGATGTTTCTCGGCCGGCTGTTGTTGGGGTGTCGAGTGTCATCTGCCCTGGGCCGTAACTTTCTCGAACCCAGTGGCGAATCAACTGGTGGGTGTTCCCTTGCGCGTACCATTGCATCCAACCCAGCTCTATGAGGCGTTCGCGGAGTTTTTCATCTTTGGGATTCTTATCTGGCGTTTCGGCAAATCTCACCACACAGGAACGGTGATCAGTCTATATCTGGTACTGTATTCCGCGACGCGCTTCGTGGTTGAGTTCTTCCGGTTTCACGAGCAGGGAAATCTATGGGGCACTCCGCTGGACACCTCCCAATGGATTTCGCTGGCGCTGTGCCTGGCAGGCGCGTTCTATCTGATAGCGGGTCGGCGCAGCGCGGTCCTTGAAGCGGCACCGAGCCGGTAGGCGTCAGTGTTTACCTGCTATACGCTTTAGATAACTCGACTTTCACGAGGATCCGGTACCGCGCCACGGCCTTTGTGTAGTCTTTTACTAGACGGTTCAGGGTTCTCTGACAAGTCTGCCGGCGCCTTAATAAGTCGTCGGTGGGTTTTCGTAACAAGTGGCTCGCGAGATAACGCTCAAGCGCGATGGCATCAAGCAATAGATTCCCGATCTGAACTGTTTCTTGTTTCCAGAGTTCACGGCGCCTTCTTGCACGGTTCGATCCCATTG
>CAZKQQ010000027.1:0-28693 GCA_964554945.1 uncultured Solibacteraceae bacterium
GCACCGGTGCGAGAGTCGCGTGCGCCGCCAGGGAGAATTTTGGTGAGTGCGGCAGCGCGGTTCAGGCGTGCCGTTCACCGCGGCAGCCAACCCCTACGGGACCCCACGATATTGACAAAGATTCCAGCGCCGGCGTACGATTATGACAGTTGCCGCCTACCTCGAATGGTGCTTACCTGGAGATCCTCGCTCTTGAAAAGTCAGATGAGCCGCGGAAGCTTCCACTCGACCAGCGTGATGTGTGGAAGTTGGGTCGAAGCGCCAAATGTAGCATCGCACTGAAAGACGATACCGTCTCGCGCAATCACGCCATGATTCAACGCGGGGAGAACGGTGAATATTATCTCATCGATCTAGGAAGCCAGAATGGCTCGTTTGTCAACAACCGCCGAGTGAGTACGCCGTTTGCGCTGACAAACGGCGATTCCATTTCAGTCGGCAAATCACGGATCGTCTTCCATCATCCAGCCCAGGGTTCAGGCAAAAAGCCCTCCTCTATTTCGGATTTCTGCTCGACGCGCCAGATATTTGCGCACCGGCTGGTCACGGTGCTGGTGGTTGATATCCGTGATTACACCGTCCTGACGAATGCCATCGATCAATCCGTGCTATGCCAGGTGATCGGCGGTTGGTTCAGGGATGCGGAGCGCATTATGCAGAAGTACGGCAGCGGCGTCCAGAAGTACATCGGTGATGCGGTTATGGCACTATGGGTCCATCAGACGGCCGACCGGGAGCGTTGGGAGGCATTGCAGATTCTACAGGCCCTGCGGGAGTTCCAGGAAGCCACCGAGCAACTGAACCAGCAATTCAATTTACCGCAGAGGCTGCGGATGGGGGCGGGTCTGAATACGGGGGCCGCGGTCGTCGGGAGCCCTGGAACCGGGGACCTGACCGCGATGGGCGATAGCGTGAATGTTGCCTTTCGCCTGGAAGCGGCCACCAAGGATTTGAGAACGGATCTTATTGTGGGAGACGTGACGCACGACTATCTGAAAGATCTGCCGGGCTGGGCGGAGAATTTCAGTCAAAGCGAGGTCATGCTAAAGGGCTATGCGGCACCGGTTAAAGTCTGGGCCGCCTCCTTTATGCAACTCGCGCAATTCCTGGCGCGATCGGCAAATCATCTATTAGTCAGATAATCTTCGTTCTCCCGAAGGCCAAGTGTTCGTAAATCGTTAATCTACGGGGCGAGTCTGAATCGCGGTACCGGTAGCCGTGTGCCGGTGCGGCCGCATTGATCAATTTGGCGATCGAAAGCCGCAGCACGAAGCGAGGAAACTTCATATTCGCACAGACTGGATGTGTTATGATTCCTCAGACTTTGATCGACCTGGACGTCCCGGGTATTCTTTCTATTACTGTGAAACTCTTGGTTGCACTCGTCGCGGGTGGCAGCGCCAGCTGTCGTGAAGGGCGGCGGAGGATCGCTGAGTGATCCTGCTCCGCCTCATCAGCTGGCCGGACGCGCGTAAACACGTACTGCGGTCCTTACTCACCACAGCCGGGATCATGCTGGGAATCGCGGTTTTCATCGCCATGCATCTGGCGAACGGTTCGATCCTGGCAACGTTCGGAGCGACGGTGGATCGGATCGCGGGATCCACGCAGTTGCAGATCTCGGCGGGTGAAGGCGGGTTTCAGGAAGATGTGCTGGAGAAGGTCCAGTCGGTACCGCAAGTTCAGGTGGCCGTGCCGGTGATTGAAGCTGTGGTCAGCACCGGCCGGCAGGGCCAGGGGAACCTGAAGATCCTGGCGGTGGACATGACGGGCGACGGCAGCCTGCGCGACTACAAGATCTCCGGTGAACAGGAAAGCACGGTTGAAGATCCGCTCGTCTTTCTGGCGCAGCCCGATTCGCTGATCGTGAGCAAGGAGTTCGGAGCGCGCAACGGACTGAAGGTAAACGACCCGATGGTGATGAGCACGATGGACGGAGAGAAGCGGTTCACCATCCGGGGCATGATGCGATCGGGCGGCCTGGCTTCGGCCTTCGGCGGCAACCTGGCAGTGATGGATATCTATGCGGCACAAAAGGTGTTCGGACGAGGGCGCAGATTCGACCGGATCGATCTGCGGGTGAAGGAGGGCACGACAGTCGAGGAAGGCAGGCGAGCGCTGATCTCCACGCTTGGTCCCGGTTTCACCGTGGAAGCTCCCGCAGCGCGCAACCGCCAATTCGAATCACTCCTGCGAGTCTACTCGACCAGCATGACGGTCTGCAGTCTGTTCGCGCTCTTTATCGGGATGTTCATGATTTACAATTCGATGCTGATCGCGGTCACGCAGCGCCGCAAAGAGATCGGGATCCTAAGAGCGCTGGGAGCCACGCGGGAGCAAATTCAACTGCTATTTCTGGGCGAGAGCGCGGTGACAGGGCTAATCGGATCGATTCTCGGACTGGTGCTTGGGGAACTGGTGGCGGCGCGGCTGAGCGGATATGTAAGCGGCCTCATGCAGGGGATTTACGGAGCCATGGAGCCACCGCAATCGGTGCCGCTGGAACCGTGGGTGCTGGCGTTTACATTAGGCACCGGACTGGTGGCAAGCGTAATATCGGCCGTGATTCCGGCGCGCCAGGCAGCCAGCGTGGACCCGGCGATAGCGCTGCAGAAAGGGCAGACGCAACCAATTGACGAGCAGGAGAGCCGTGCACGGCAGATCGGAGCCGGAGTGGCAGCGCTGGCTTCGATTTTCTGCCTGTACGTTTCGGACGCGCGCCCGGTCTTCTATACAGGTTACATTTTAATCGCGGTGGTGGCCGTACTTCTGGCGCCGACGCTGACCATGTGGCTGGCCAAGGCGATGCGGCCGATGTTGCTGGTGGTCGCGCCGGTGGAAGGGGCGCTGGCCGCCGAAAGCCTGCTTCGGGCTCCGCGGCGCACTTCGTCCACCGCGGCGGCGCTGATGTTTTCGCTTGCGATGGCGATTGGCTTAGGCGGATTGGCACGAAGCACGCTGAGCTCAGTGGAGGACTGGATGAGCGCGACACTGAACGCTCCTCTGTTCGTAACCGCGACGGAAGGCGCCGAGACGGCCGGCTTCCGTTTCCCAGCGGCGATGCTGCCAGACCTGCGAGCGATCGATGGCATTGAGGAAGTGGAGCCGGTGCGCAACCTCAAAGTCAATATGAGCGGACACACCGTGCTCCTGCTTTCCACGGAACTAAGGCCGTTTTCCGCGCGGACGCGCGCAAGACGCGTGATTGCGGGCGATTATGACGTGATGCACCAGCTGGCGTCGGAGGGCAAGGGTGTGGTAGTGTCCGAGAATTTCGCCGAACTGCAGAAGCTGAAGCAAGGCGACCTGCTGCGGCTGACGACTTCTTCCGGCGAGCTGGCGCTGCCGGTAACGGGCATCGTGAAGGACTACTCGGAACAGGAAGGGACTATCTTCATGGAGCGCTCGCTGTACGCTCGTTATTGGAACGACGAGAGCGCAGATGTTTTCCGCATCTATCTGAAGAAAGGGGCTTCGGCCGACGACGTCAAGCGGACGATACTGGGCCGGTTCGCGAAAGACCGGCGGCTCTTTGTACTATCGACCGAGGACGTGAAGCGATATGTGCTGGGCGTAGTCGATCAGTGGTTCTCCCTGACCTACATCCAGATTGCGATCGCGGTGCTGGTATCAGTTCTAGGAATTTTCAACACGCTGACGGTTTCAATTACGGAACGCAAGCGGGAGCTCGGGGTATTACGGGCGATCGGCGGCCTGATGACTCAGGTGCGGGTGGCCATCTGGCTGGAGGCGGTGGCGGTGGCCGTGGTGGGTCTGGTGCTCGGGTTTGCACTTGGAGCGGCCAACCTGTATTACACCCTGCAGATGGTGCGGCGGGACTTTACGGGGATGGCTCTGGGGTACGAATTCCCGAGCAACATTGCATTGGCGCTGATCCCGATCATTCTAGCCGCGGCGGTAATCGCCGCGTTCAGCCCGGCCGAGTATGCGGTTCGAACGCCGATAGTGGAAGCGCTCGAATACGAATAGGGTGGCGGCGGCCGCACCGCGAGCGCGAATCAGTTAAACCTCCGGGCGCGGCCTGCCCGCCGGGTTGACATCTTTCTGGGCGAACATGCGTCCCAGGCTAATCGCGGTGATCGACAGATACACGTGCACGACGCCCACGATCACCCAGATCTGGTAGTCGAGATAGGGAAATGCCTTAAAGAAGCGGAGCAGTTGAGTTCCCAGCCTTGGTGTAATAGTCGCCGGATAGTGTTGATAGAGAAAAAGCATGATCAAGATCACAGCGACCAGAATCTGGACCGCGGAAATCTGGCGATAGAGAACTGAAAAGAGGAAGGCAAATTTGCTGGTCGTACCCTCGAATACCTGGGCTTGCCGGCGCATTATGGAGCTGGAGTAAACGGCTTCCTCGTAGGTATGCTCCGCAATCTGAACCGCGGTGGCCACGCCCTTCATCAAGCGCGGCACCAAATTCCATCCTGCCTGCCGTTGCAGAGCACGTATACCGGCGGCACGGACATAGCGGGCAATCTCACGGTTGACGTCCACGTTAGGATATAGGGCGACGATGGAGGCATCCAAAGTGGCTGTAGCGCGGCGCAAGCGCATAAGGGCCCATTTGACGCCGCATCGATGCTTGAACATCACACGGGTCAATTCAACGAAAGCGTTATCCAGCGACCGTTCGTGGTAGGGGAGCTCGCGAACCAGGTTGCGGGTGCCCCAGGCGCGCAGCAACTCGACGAGTTTGGCCTTCAACTCTTCAACGTCGATTCGCGGGAGAGTGCCGCTCAGCAGAAACGCGGTGTCGGCAGCTTTAGAGTAATCCCGCGTGACCAAGGACTGGAAGAAGATGCGGGACTTTTCGAGATATTCCTGATCGGTGAAAGCGACGGCGCCGAAATCAATGAGTGCTACCCGGCTATGACGAAGCAGGATGATATTGCCGGGGTGGAGGTCGCCATGATAGAGATTGTCCTCAAAAAGCTGGCGAAAAACTGACTGGATCATGCCCCGCGCGACAACGTGGGGATTGATGTCGTTTTCGCGCAGCCACACGGCCAGCTTGCCAGGATCTGTATCGGCCATGTAGATGTAATCCATCATCAGCGTCGCGTGGATGAACTCGGTGACCAGGATAAACTGCGTCGTATATCGCGGGAAGACGTCTGGGACGTAAATTTTATGAGGTTTGAGCGACTTCTTCATGCGGTAGAAGGCCGATGCCTCATAACGGCAATCGAGTTCCTCGCGGAGAATCTCACGCAGTTCGCGCAGACCGTCATCCCACCGCATGAAGGGATAGATTCTGAGCACTCTCAGGAGCCAAGTGATGCGTTCGACGATTCGCAGGTCCTTGGCGCAGCTCTCGGCCAGGTAAGGCCTCTGGATCTTAACCGCGACCCAGATCTGCTCGCGTCGAAGTTTGGCGCGATGGATCTGGCCGATAGACGCGGCTGCG
This sequence comes from uncultured Solibacteraceae bacterium, assembly GCA_964554945.1. Classification (GTDB taxonomy): domain Bacteria; phylum Acidobacteriota; class Terriglobia; order Bryobacterales; family Bryobacteraceae; genus PSRJ01. Next base: position 5,432 of record CAZKQQ010000027.1, read on the forward strand.
AAAGGTGTATCATCCCATTCCTCGAAGTAGTGGTCGATTGGGCCGCCGAGTTCCCGCTCCACAATCGCGCGCGCAACTTCAGGCAGGAAACCAACAACTTGCCCTTGGAGGCGGGAGAGCTCCCGGCACATCTCGGTGGAGAACATATCGATGCGGAAAGAAAGGAGCTGGCCGACTTTGATCCACAGGCCGCCCATCTCCTCCAGCAGCAGGCGGACACGGCGGGCATAGGATTCGCGGTCCAGGCGGCCGCGCAGAAACAGCACCAAGACCCCCGCGAGAAACCGGAGAGTGTGAGCGGTCACCTGGAACCCACGGAAGGTCGCGGGGCGAACCGGCGCGCGGACCTCGACTGGCTTGCGGGTGGCTGGGTCGATGAGCCGGCTGGGGACAAGTTTGGCTTTCAGCACGCAACGGCCTCCGCTATATCCGCCGACAGCGCCTGCAACAATGGGGAAAGGCAGGCTTTGAGGAAGAAATGGCTGCCGGGAAACATCCTCAGTTTGAAAGCGGCTTTGGTATGGATACTCCAGGCGGCTAGATCGTCATGGGGCACCTGGGGGTCTTCTAATCCGCCGAATGCCGAAATCGGGCAATCGAGCGGATCACCGGGAACGTGAGTATAAGTCTCGATCACCGCCAAATCAGCCTTCAGTAACGGCAGGAACAGCCGGCGCAACTCGGGATCCCCGGTAATTGTGGCCGGGAGGCCATCGTAGCGCGTGGCAAGTTCCTCGAGAAAGACGGCGTCCGGCAATCGGTGGATGGGGGGCAGGAGGCGAGCAAGATGCGGGGCGCGATACGCGGCGACCGCCAGCAATCGCGGCCCCGGCCGTCCGGCGGACCGAAGGAGGCGGGCAATTTCCCACGAGATCAACGCGCCCATGCTGTGGCCGAAAAACAGAAAAGGCACATCCATGTAGGGGGCGAGCGCGCGCACCGAAATCTCGACGATCTGTTGGAGGCGGTCGAAAGGGGGGTCGGACAAGCGGTTTTCCCGGCCCGGCAACTGGACGGGGCAAACCTGAATCCCGGCCGGGAGGGACGCCTGCCAGCGATGGAAAATGACGGAACCGCCGCCGGCGTAAGGAAAGCAAAAGAGCCGCGCACTCACGCGCGCTGCCGGCTTCCAAGCGATAAGCAATTCTTCAGCGGACGGCGACGCCAGTTTTTTCCCCCGGATTCGGCAGATAGCCGACGCGAACGAAGTGAGAAAGGTACGTATCCAAAAGCTCTTCGGCTGGCGGGCAGACTATGTCGGACCCGGCCAGGGCTTCGCGGGTATTGCGGCATTCGACGCGGGGCCAGGTAAACAGTTCGTCTGAGAGCCCTTCCAGTACGGGCAGCAGGTAGACCAGCGCGTTGTCGGCCGGCGCCTGGCGTAGCTTCCGGAGCCACTCCTGGTACGAAAGTGACACGACCGGGTAGCCGAACTGGCGGATCCGTTCGACCATGCGGTTCCAGGAAATGGCGGGCGGGTTGAGCAGATTAAAGGCTTTTCCGAGCGAATCCTTGCGAAGCGCGAGTGCGACAATGGCTTGCGCGCAGTAGTCCACGGGAACAAGGTCCATGACAAAGCCGCCCATGTCCGGCGCAGCGCCGATCTGGATGCAGCCACGGATCATGCGGGGCATGAAATCGTCCAGCTTGCATTCACCGGAGCGGCTGTCGCCGGTGATCATTCCAGGGCGGTAGATGGCAACTGGCATTTGGCGCGATCGGGCGATATGAACGAGCTTTTCAGACACCCACTTGCTTTGAGCGTAGCCTACCATGAGGCCTTCCCAGTGCTCGACCGAGTCATCCTCCGGGATGACTTCCGCATTGCGATAGTACGGAGTGGTGAATACAGCGACGGTGGAGATATGGTGCACCGGCTTGACGCGGAGATGGCCGGCGAAGCGCAGCACCTCTTGTGTGCCGAGAACGCTGACGCCTTTAAGAGACCGATAGGACTGAATGAAGTTCACAACCGCCCCACTGTGAAACACTGAGTCGACACGAGCAGCGAGCGTTTCGTACTCTCCCGCATCCAGGCCGAGCCTCGGTTGCGCGAGATCGCCGCATACGGGAATGGCGCGCGGGTTCAAAGAAGCGAGTTTTTCCTGGAGACGGCGACTCCCTTCTGCCCTCGTGCGAGCGCGCACCAGGCAATAGATGTCGGCGTCGGTGCGATCGAGAAGTTCCCGGAGACAATACCCGCCGAGATATCCAGTGGCTCCTGTGAGAAGAATTGCCGAGGACGGCACTGAAGAAACAACGAGAGCCGCGCGGATCTCCGGGGCTAGAACGGCTTCGGCATTGAGATCGACAAGAGTGGTGGCCGCGACGATCTCCTCACCCGCAGTGGCGGGAAGCTGGAGCAGATCTTGCGCAATAAAAGCGCCGAGAGAATCCGCGTTGGGGTGCTCGAAAATGGCGGCAGCGGCAAGATCCAGGTGAAACGCCGATTGCAAAGTGTTGCGCAGTTCCAGCGCAAGCAACGAGTCGAAGCCTAGCTCGTTGAATGACAAGCGTCCATCGATGGACTGCGATGGATTCATACCGAGGATGCGTGCCGCGGCGGCACGGATGTAATCACGCACCAGAGTGGCGCGCACCTCGGGGGCGGCCTCTTGGAAGTCATCGAGAATTGTCTGCTCGACGGGCGATCGGATCGCGGCGGCAGCGCGCGGTACGGGGCCGGCCTGGAGACCGGACAGAAACGGCGGGACAGTTCCTCCAGGGACACGGCTGGCCAACTTTGACCAGTTCATGCGGAGCACGACAACGTGCGGATCTCCAGTTCCCAGGGCGGCCTCATAAGCGTCGAGCCCCTGTTGCGGCGTGAAGCGTTCCATTCCGAAGGAAGTCCACTGCTCGCCGGCACCGGAGCGGGCGGCCATGCCGGTATCGGCCCAGGGCCCCCATCCGATACTGGTGGCGGGCAGGCCAAGATTATGACGGTAAGCGGCTAAGGCGTCAAGCGCGGCGTTGGCGGCGGCATAGCCGGACTGGCCGGGGGTTCCCAGTACAGCCGAAGCCGAAGAGAACAGGACAAAAAAATCGAGCGGGAAGGATTGGGTAAGAGTGTGAAGGTTCCAGGCACCCGTGAGTTTGGGATCGAGAACGGCGCGAACGCGCTCCCAGGTCTGCCGGGCGAGCGGCCCGTCGTCGACAACGCCAGCGAGGTGAACGATGCCGGCGAGAGGCGGGGATATTTGAGAAAGAGCGCATCGGGTCTGGTCGAGGTCGGAGATATCCGACTGAAGAATGGCGACGCGCGCGTCGAGTTGATTCAAGAACTGGCTGGCGGCGGGAGAGGGAGCCGTTCTTCCGAGCAGCACGACGTGGCGCGCTCCTGATTCGATGAGGCGGCGAGCGATCAACAGCCCGAGTCCGCCGAATCCGCCGGTCACCAGGTACGACGCCTCGGCACGCAGCGGCTGCCTGCGAGGCGGTAGAGGGCGGCGCGCGAGGCGGGCGACATAGCGGAGCCCGTTTCTCCACGCTACTTGATCGTCCGGGGAGTCGCCGGTGAGTTCCGCGACGAGATCGGCGACAGGCGCGATGGGCCCAAGATCGAGAGCGACACAGCGCAATTCCGGATATTCCAAGGCCGCGGTCCGCGCCAAGCCCCAGACGGTTGCCAACTGGCCGCAGTCGGCGGATTGAACCCCGACAATCGGTTGCGCGCCGCAGGTAACCTGCCAGACCCGCGGCAAGGGGCGCCGGGCCGAGTGGACCAGAGCCTGGAGCAGCTCCAGAGCGGAGCGGCAGGCCCTGGAGGCGGGTTCGCCGTCGAAGCCGTGGAGTTGCACGACCTGATGCCAGGCCTTGGCCGAAAGAGGCGCTGGTTGATCGCCCCGGGCGCAGAAGACTTCGGCCCCCCGGGCGCGCAAAGCTTCCGCGAGTGCTGGCCCAGTAGACGTGGAGCCCCCGATGATCAGCCACGATCCGTTGAGACCCACGGCTTTGAGCGTTCCCGAGGGCACCCAGTCCACGCCGTAAAACCATTCGCTCATCTCGCTTCTTGCGGCGCGCAACAGCGCTTCGCGAGGGGCGCGCTTGATCTGCAGGTCGACGGCTTCAACGATCAGCCTGCCAGACTGGTCTCGCAACTGGAACGAACCAGTAAAAGTATCGATGTTATCGGTCTGCCCGGCGACGCGGTCGGCGCGGCACCGGAGCTTGGGTCCGGGGACATCGTAGAACCGAAAACTTCCGATGCCGATGGGCACGTAAGCGGTAGCATCCATAGCGGCGCTGGCCTGCGCCGCGCTGAACGTCTGGAAGCACGCATCGATAAGGCCGGGATGTAATAAGTGGCTGGCCCCATCGGCGACGGCAGACGGCTGGCGCATTTCGGCAACGCTCTGATTGGCGGAGCGATGAAGAGTCTCAATCCACTGGAAGGTCGGGCCGAAGTGGAAGGACACCTCGCGTACCTTTTCGTAGAATTCGCGAGCTGGCGTGGAAGAGAGTAAGGGAACGGCAATCTCGACGGGGGTGGCAGCCGTGACGGAGATCGGCGCGACCTTTGCCGTGGCGTGGAGAGTCCAACTGACGCCATCGGCTCGACGGCTGTGAATCTGGATGGCGCCTGTGCCCGCCGACTCTGGCGTGACGATAGTCTGGACGGAGAATGCGGACCCTTCCGGAAGCACCAGCGGCTCGAAGAAGGTGACATTATCGAGGCGCAATCCTTTGCCGGCCCCGAATATCTGGCTGGCCGCCGAAAGCATTAGCGCCACGTGGCAGGCTCCCGGCACGACGACGACTCCGTAGACCAGATGATCCTTCAGAAAAGAGGGAGATTCGGGGGTGAAACGGGTCTCGAAAATTGAGTCCCGAAGGGCGCTGTCCAAGCGGCGGCCCAGAAGCGGATGTCTGATTTCGGCTGGAAGGACGGGAGGATCGATCCAATACCGTTCCCGCTGGAACGGATAAGGGGGCAGCGAAACCTTTCTGCCGCTCGCGTGGGAGCGATATCGGTCAAGTTCGGCGCCAGAAACCGGAGGGTCCGGCGATTCGCCGCGAACAAAGGCGGAAAGTTTGCTGCGCGCCTCGAGGATGGATGCGACAGGGAGCACGACGGAATGATCGAACCGCGTGCGGCCAACTGCGAGCGTGTAACAGAGATCGGAGAGGGAAAGGGCGGGATTGGCACCGATGTGTCGATCGAGGCTTTCCGCGGCCTCGCGCAATGCGGCAGTGGTCCGCGCCGACAGGCAGAGCAGATGCCTGCCCGGTCCCAAATCGGAGGACGCCGGACGAATAGGCGCGCTTTCCACCACCAGGTGGGCGTTCGTGCCGCTGGCGCCGAACGAACTGACGCCTCCGATCGGGCGGCCGATCCAGGGCGATACCGTAGAGGGAATCTCGATGGGGAACTCGCCGCCGGCAATGAGAGGGTTCAACTCTTTGAGATGCAGGTGTGGCGGAATCTCGCCATGGTACAGGGCGAGAACCAGTTTGATAAATCCAGCGATGCCCGCCGCCGATTCGAGGTGCCCGATGTTAGTCTTGACCGAGCCAATGCGTAAGGGCTCCACGCGCCCCGCCCCGAGCGCTCGCGCCAACGCACGTACTTCGATGGGATCGCCGAGCGGCGTACCCGTTCCGTGCGCTTCCACATAGCCGACCTGCGCCGGCTGAATACCCGCGCTGAGAATGGCCTGCTGGATGACGGCCTCCTGAGCCGGGCCATTGGGAACAGTGAGACCGCCGCTGGCTCCGTCCTGATTGACGGCGGAACCGCGGATCACCGCGAAAACAGGATCGCCGTCGCGCAAGGCATCGGAAAAGCGCTTGAGCACCACGACTCCGCACCCTTCGCCGCGCACGTAACCGTCAGCGGAAGCATCAAACGTCTTACAACGCCCGTCAGCAGCCAGCATGCGAGCGTTAGAGAGCGCAATGGCACCCAACGGCGAGAGGATCGCATTAACCCCGCACGCTAGAGCGAGGTTGGTCTCTTCGGCGTGGAGGCTTTGACAGGCAAGATGAATGGCGGTCAATGACGAGGAACAAGCGGTGTCGATCGCCATGCTGGGCCCTTGCAGACCCAACACATAGGACAGGCGTCCGGCAGCGGAGTTAAGAGCGCTTCCGGTGATGGTGTAGCCGTCGACGTGCGACGCAGCATCAGGGTGAAGGGCTCGCTGGAAGTAATCGTTTGTCGAGATTCCGACGAAGACGCCGGCCGGCGTGCCGGAGAGGCTGGCGGGCACCAGCGCGGCGTTCTCGAGGGCTTCCCAGGCGACTTCGAGCAACAGGCGCTGCTGGGGGTCCATACTGGTCGCTTCGCGCGGGGAGATGCGAAAGAATCCAGCATCGAAACGATCGATTCCATCGATGTAGCCCGCGCGAAAGAAACCCCTTTTCCCGGCGCCCTCGGAACTCCGGTAATCCGCGTCTCCCCACCGTCCGGGCGGAGGATCGGTGATCGCATCCAAACCATCGCGCAAGAATCTCCAAAAGGATTCCGGACCGGTGACGCGGCCGGGGAAACGGCAACCGATTCCGATCACGGCAATCGGCTCGGCGTGAAGCATCTCTATCCCATCGATCCCGGAGCGCAGTTGGCGCACCATCAGAGCCAGTTTTACTGGCGAGACACCGGCAATTCGTTGGGCGAGGGTCTTCATGGGCGCGACGACTTCTATTGGAGTTGCATTATAGCTCTAATGGCATCGTCATCCGAGAGATTGTCGATCTGGTCCAGTACGCGATCGAGCGGGCCAACCGGCCTGACGGTTGATTCTTGCGCCGAATCGGCTGGCAGAGCAGCAGGGCTGAGCGTTTCTGCCAGCCAGGCGGCAAGAGAGGCGCAGTTCGGATAATCGAAGGCGATCGTGGGTGGAAGCGATCGGCCAAAATCGATCTCAAGGCGATTCTTAAGCTCAACGGCAGTCAGGGAATCGAGGCCGATTTCAAAAAATCCTTGCCGGAGATCGACCCGTTCAACGGAATCGAGTTTCAGGATGTCACAGATGGCATGCTGCAAGTGCCCTACCAGGAACTGCGGGCGATCCGATTCGGGCGTAGCCTCAAACTTATCGAGAATTACGGAACGGGCGAGGGCCGCGGCCGGCGCAGTCGATGTAGTAGCGAGCATCTCGAGAAGGGGCCGCGGGCGGCGCGCGGCGTAAATGGGCTTAAAGCACGCCCAGTCCACATCGGCGACGACGGCCTGACTGGTGCCGGTCGCCAGAAGCCGATCGAGCGACTGCGTCATCGCCTCGGGTGAAAGCGCCCGGATCCCCAGTCTTTGGAGTCCGGCGCGAACCTGATCTGAGGCCATTCCTGGCACTGCGATCGGACCCCAGTTGATGGTGAGGGCAGGCAACCCCTGCCGGCGCCGGCAATGCGCTAGCGAATCGAGGTAGTGATTCGCGGCGGCATAGTGCGCGAGACCCGCGGATCCCCAGACGGAGGCGATCGAGGAGAAACAGACGAAAAAATCGAGTCTCGAAGATAAGGTCAGCTCGTGGAGGATCGCGGCACCTTCCGCCTTGCCCCGCATCGCATCGTCCAGAGCATCCGACGTAAGAGCAGCAAAGGCCTCGCCGGTAGTGACGCCGGCGGCATGGACAATGCCCCGGAGAGAATCACCCAAGCCGGTCAACAGCTCGGCCATACGAACGCGATCGGAGACATCGGCTTCTGCGATCTCGACGGAATCGCCCAGAGCTTTGAGGGCGCGGAGGCGGTCCCCGGTTGGGGCGTGGCGGCTGGTGAGCACGACGCGGCGAGCCCCACGCTCTATCATCCAACGCGCAACTAGAAGGCCGAGCGCCCCGCTGCCGCCTGTGATGAGGTAGGCAGCATCGGGCTGTAGCGAAGGCTGCGGGCCAGACCGGAAGCTGGCAGGGGCGAGTCGAGGAACGAAGCGGCGATTATCCCGTAAGGCAACTTGGTCTTCCTCATCGGCCCGTTGGATATGGCCGAGTGCCGTAAGCAGATCGGCATCATCGGAAATATCGATCAATCGACCGAAGCTGTCGGGATGTTCGAGGGAGAGCACGCGCCCGAATCCCCATAGTGGCGAAGCGGCAGGCTCGATGGCGCCGTCGGATTCGACAGGCTGTGTGCGGCGCGTAATAAAGGAGACACGAGGTTTGCGCGGGGAGCGTAAAACAGCTTGCACCAGCGGAAGAGCCGATGAAACGGCAGGCCAGCAGTAAACGACATGGCGGACACCTGAGTCCAGGTCGGAAAGAAGGCGGGAGTAGTCATCGACCACCTGAGGGCGGACGGAGAAAGCGAACTCGCCGGTGCGCTCGTACGCGGCGCCGGGGGTCACCTGGATGTGAGATCCGGCGAGTTGCGGCAAGTACTCGGGGACAAAGACAGCGCAGGTGCCCGAAGATTTGCCTTCTGGTTCCAGGTCCGGCTTTTGTTGCCAGCGCAGTTCGTAAAGATGGGCAGACGAAACCGGCAGGACAGGAGACGGGGAATCCTGCGATACCGCCCAGAAGCGCTGTCTTTGAAATGGACTCGCCGGCAGGGGCACTTTAGGAGCGGCGGCGGGGGACCAGTCGAGACGGGCGCCTGACATGTAGAGGTCCGCAAGCGATTCCAGGAACTGCTGCCAATCCTGCCGGCCGGGCCGTAGAGTGGAAAGCCACCGGCAATCGTCGCTGGAGAGAAACTGGCGCGCCATGGAGGTGAGAATGGGGGCGGGACCGACTTCCAGAAAAATGCGGATACCTTCCTGATGCAGCGTTTCCATCCCGGCGGAGAAACGAACAGCTTCGCGGATATGGCGGCGCCAATAAGCGGGCTGAACGATATCGGCATCGCCGGCTCGTGAGCCGGTGAGATTAGAGATCAATGGAATCTGCGGCGGATGATAATCCATGCGAGAGGCGGTCCGCTCGAACTCATCCAGCATTGGATTCATCAAAGGAGAGTGGAAGGCGTGCGAAACGTTCAGGGGAACAGCTCGAACGCCCTCGCGCTCCAGAAGCGCAAGGACCGACTGCAAAGCCGTTCGCTCTCCCGAGATTACAGTGCTCCTGGGGCCGTTGACGGCGGCGATGCTGAGACGGTCGCAGTACGGTTCGAGATAGCCGGCGACCAGCGCCTCGGCGGCAGCGACTGCAGCCATGCTTCCATTTGGCGGAAGCGCTTGCATGAGGCGGCCGCGCGCGGCGATCAGCGCGAGCGCGTCTTCCAGATCGAAGATGCCGGCAAGGGTGGCAGCCACGTATTCACCGACGCTGTGGCCAAGCACCGCGGCGGGACGGATGCCCCAGGCGCGCCACAGCTCCGCAAGCGCGTATTCCACGGCGAACAAGGCCGGCTGCGCGTACGCCGTCTGATCGACTGGCGAATTCGAGTCGGATGGGTAAAGTACGGAGAGAAGCGGGCGATCGAGGTGTGGACGCAAGATTGCTTCGCAGCGGAGCAGGGCTTCCCGAAATACCGGCTGAGTATCGAATAATTCACGCCCCATACCGGCGCGCTGTGAACCCTGCCCGGTGAACAGAAAGGCCACTTTGGGCAGCGTATAATCCGGAACCGTCCGATGCAACAAACCAGTGGCGCCTCCCGCATACGAAGCGAGTGTGGACCGCGCTTGTTCGGTGGATTCCGCCGTCAGAGCGAGACGGTGCGCGAAATGCGAGCGGCCGGAGCCCGCGGTGTAGCAGATCGATGCAAGCGGCAAATCCGGATTCGCGGCAAGGTGTTCGGCGAAGGCGGCGGCCAAGGCTTTCAAGGATGCATCGCTCTTAGCGGAAAGGCATAACAGTTGTTTCGCGGGCGCCGGTGGCGCTGGCGCGGCAAGCGGCGGCTCTTCCAACACGACGTGCGCGTTAGTGCCGCTGAATCCGAAGCCGCTCACGCCGGCAAAGCGCGGCTCCGCCAGTCGCGGCCACGGCAAACGGTCCGTTGCAACGACTGCACGAGTTTGATCCCAGGCGATGTGGGGGCTCGGGTTTTTGAAGTGCAGCGAGGGCGGAATCTCCGAATGCCAGAGAGCGAGCACGGTTTTGATCAGTCCGGCTATACCGGCCGCTGCTTCCAGATGGCCGATGTTGGTTTTGACGGAACCCAACACGAAATTCGCGCCGGGAGGGCGGCCTCTGGACAACACCGAGGCGAGGGCGCGGATCTCGACCGGGTCGCCCAGTGGCGTGCCGGTTCCATGAGCTTCGACATAGCCCACTTGGGCGGGATCAACGCCGCCGTTGACGAGCGCCGCGCGGATGACTGCCTCCTGCGCGGGGCCGCTCGGCGCCGTGAGACCCCCGCTGCGGCCATCCTGGTTGACGGCTGTGCCGCGAATTAGCGCCAGGATGTGGTCTCGGCCGGCAAGCGCGTCCGAGAGGCGTTTGAGCACCACGACGCCGCAGCCTTCGCCGCGCACAAAGCCATTGGCGGAGGCGTCGAAGGCCTTACAGCGCCCGTCCGGAGCCAGAGCCTTGAGACGGGAAAGGGCAATGGTGGGAACCGGAGAGAGGATCACGTTGACGCCGCCTGCCAAAGCAAGATTGCACTCGCGACTGCGCAGGCTCTGGACAGCCAGGTGGACGGCGACGAGGGAAGAAGAGCAGGCTGTATCGACCATCAGAGCAGGTCCATGGAAACCCATCAGATAGGAAATCCGGCCGGCCGCCACGCTGAGCGCATTGCCGGTGGACATGTACGTATCGATCCTAGTGTGATCGGCAAACAAGGACATGTAGTCGTTGGTGCAGATGCCCAGGAACACTCCGGTGGCGCTTCCTGCAAGCGAATCAGCCGACTGACCGGCGTGTTCGAGAGACTCCCAAGCCACTTCGAGGACAAGCCGCTGCTGCGGATCCATGGTAGCTGCTTCGCGGGGCGAGATCCCAAAAAAGTAGGGGTCGAAGCGATCCACTTCCGGAAGGAATCCGCCGAACCGTGAATACATCTTGCCGGCCGCGTTAGGATCCGGATCGTAATAGTCATCGATATTCCAGCGAGAGGCCGGCACTGGGCCCACCCCGTCGACGCCATCGCGGAGCAACCGCCAAAACGCGTCGGGGTTGGGAGCATGGGGAAAGCGGCAACCCGCGCCAATTACGGCAATGGGTTCGCTGCGCTCGCGCTCCATCGAATCGATTCGGCTGCGCATAGCTTGCAGCGCTTGCAGAGCTTTACGCAATCGGGATTCGTAATCGATGGGGTCAGGCATGGCGCGTTAGGATCCAATCCATTGCTCGAAATTCGCCAGTTCGCGGTCCAGGGACGCGACGAGTTCCTCGCCAGTCAGGACGGCGGTGGACGGAGCCTGCGCCGTAAGCGGCGTGGATTGGAGAGTCGACACCGGCTCGGTGGCTGCCGTCGGAAAAACTTCGGCTGCGAGATAGCCGGCGAGCCCCTGAATGGCCGGGTAGTCAAAGAGCAAGGTAACGGGCAGAGTACGGCCGACGAGATTGCTGAGGGCGTTGCGCAACTCCACCGCCATCAACGAATCCAAGCCGATCTCGTTGAGAGGCCGGCGCAAGTCAAGGGCGCGGGATGGGTCGAGCCCGAGCACCTTGGAGGCCTCGGCCTGAACGAAGGTAAGCAGGACGTCCATCCGCTCGCTGGGCCGCGCCCCTGCCAGACGGCGCAGAAGGTCCGCGCGAGCGCCGCTGTCAGTCGGGGTCCGAGACCGAGCTTCGCGCGTGATCGCGGCCAAGAAAGTACGATCGCCGGCGGCTGGATTGCTGCGCAGGAACTCGCTCCAATCGACAGGGAGCACACCGACCTGCGCTGCCGACGCATGCCAGATCATCTCCAGGACGCGCAGTCCGTCGGACGGGGAAATTTCGGCTATGCCTTGCATGCGCACGCGACTACCCACGTTACCGCGAGCGGCTGCGCCGACTTCCGACCAAGCCCCCCAGTTGATGCTGACCGCGGGAAGACTACATTTCCGCCGGTAGTGAGCGAGGGCGTCGAGGAAGGCGTTGGCCGCGGTGTGGTTAGCCTGGCCAGGCGATCCAATCATGGAAACAATAGAGGAGTACAGGGTAAAGAAATCGAGGGCGAGATCGCGCGTGAGCACGTGAAGGTTCCACGCGCCGAGAACCTTGGGAGCCATCACCGCGGCAAATCGCGCCCAGTTCTGTTCGAGAATCACGCCGTCGTCCAGCACTCCCGCCGAATGGACAATGCCGCGCAGCGGGTGCAAACCGGCCGTGATGGCGCCGATCACGCGGACCATCTGCTCGCGGCTAGCAACATCGGCGCGCTCGATCCGCAGACTCACCGTACTCCCGCGGATGAGGTCCAGCAAATGCTCCTCGGCTGGTGCCGGCCCGCTTCTGCCGACGAGCACGAGGTGACGAGCCCCACGTTCCACCATCCATTGGGCGGTCAAGAGGCCGAGGCCTCGGAGACCGCCCGTGATCAGATAAGTGGCATCGGGCAGGAAGGCGACGGGCGGAGGCACACTCGAGACCGGCGGAACCTTGTGCTGAGTGATGACAATCTTTCCGAGATGGCGCGCCTGCTGCATGAAGCGGAAAGCATCGATACTATCCTCGATTTCGAAGGCGTGGACCGGCAGAGGCCGGAGGCTCCCGTCGCGAAACAGATCCATCAGTTCGCGGAGCATCGACGCCACCATGTCGGGCTGCTCAACGCATTGACGGGCGAGGTCATAAGCAAAGTAGGCAATGTCCTTGCCGATAGCCGCGACTTGCTCCGAGGTCAAGATTCCGATCTTCCCAATCTCGACGAAACGGCCTCCCGGCTGCAAGAGCAACAGGCTATTCGGGATGAAATCGCCCGACAGAGAGTTGAGGACGACGGTGACGCCGCGGCCGCCCGTGATGCGCATGAACTCGTCAGCAAAATCGAGCGTTCGGGAACTGGCGATATGGCGGACACCGATCGATCGGAGATAGGCTTGCTTGTCCGGGCTGCCGGCTGTCGCGAAGACTTCCGCGCCAGCGACTTGGGCAAGTTGGACGGCGGCGAGCCCGACGCCTCCAGCGGCGGCGTGGATAAGGACTCGGTCACCAGGAGCGATGCGGGCCAAGCGGTGAAGACTGTAATACGAGGTAAGGAACGCGATCGGGATCGTGGCCGCCTCGGCAAAAGTCATGCCAGCCGGCTTAGGCGCCACGAACGAAGCGCGGGTGGTAACGAAGGGGCTAAAGCTCCCGGGCGACACCGCCAGAACTTCATCGCCGACCGAGATGCCTGTAACGCCCTCGCCGATGGCTGTTACGATGCCCGCGCATTCCAGCCCCATCGGGCCGGCATCGCCAGGGTACATACCCATGGCATTCAGGAGGTCCCTGAAGTTCAGGCCGGTCGCGGAGACTTGGATCTCCACTTCGTCCCGGCCGACCGCTCGACGTGGCACTGGCTTGAGAGACAAATTGTCGAGCACGCCACGCGTTTCGATCTCGAGTTGGAAGGACTCAGCACCGGGAAGTTGAAGACGAGCCTTCGCGAGATTGCGCGCATTCGCGCCGCGGCGGACCAGCCGGGGCGCATAGCGCGCGCCACGTCTGAAGGCGATCTCCTCTTCCTGGCTCCGGCTCCAGATCTCTTCGGCTAACTCAGCGGCGTTGCCTGCGGAGTCGCCGGCCGGATCGAGGTCGACCCGTACGCAGCGCAGTTCGGGATGCTCCAGTGAGATGACCTTGCCGAGCCCCCATAACGGCGCCTGGGCGGCTGCCAGGGCGCCGGTGTCCAGCGCGACCGCTTGCGCGCCTCTGGTGATCAGCCACAAGGGGGCGGACACGGAATCCTTTCGGCGGCAGAGGCTCTGCACGAGATGAATCGCGCTGGCAGAGCCGAGAATCTGAGCGGCATCCATGGATGTACCGGTCAAAAATTCGGCTTCCGGGACATCCAGGCTCCAACAGTGAACCACGCCCAAATAGCGGGTAAGCGGACTCTCTTCGAGAAGCCGGACGAAATCGCCGGGACACGCTGGATCCACGGTGAACTCGGTGGGCGCACGCTTCTCATAGGCGGAGCCGGCAACCACGGAAACACATTGGTGCCCGAAGGAACCGAACCGTTGAGCCAACGAACGAGCCACTCCGCCGTTGTCCGCAAAGACCAGCCAGCCGGCTTCCGGCTCGCTCGCTGTGTCTGTGGTCCAGGAGCCGGGAGCTTGGGCGATGAGCATGGCTTGGGGAGAAGAATCGTGGTCCGTGGATTCCCCAGGGACAGCCGCGGTTTCGCCGAATCCGGCTTCCGCTAGCAAGGACAACCACGTTCGCCGGCCGACCAGCGGATGCGACGGCCTGATGTCATGATCGGCGAACTTCCACCACCCCTCCGTCAGACCGAATATCAGATCGAGCCAGCGTTGTCGCCGCGTATTCTCCACCACCACCAGCAGACCCGAGGGCGCGAGCAGCCGGCGGACATGCCGGAGGGTTTGGCGCAAATTGGAGGTTGCGTGCAAAACGTTGGACGCCAGAATCAGATCGAAGGCGTGCGCATCGAAACCTTGCGCCACGGGATCCCGCTCGATGTCCAGCACGCGATATCGCAACGAAGGAAAGCCATGGAATTTCTCGTGGGCTTTCGAGACAAGGAGTGGCGAAACGTCAGTAAACACGTATTCGAAAGAATCGGCGGGCAGGCGGGGGAGAACGCTCGCGGTAGTGCTTCCGGTTCCGGCCCCGATCTCCAGAATCCTTACGAGCCTGTCCGGAGGCCGCCCCTCCAGAGCCTGGGCCGCGGCTTCCGCCGCAAGCAGGTTGATTGCGCGAGCGGCCGGCGCGGTGCGATAAAGCTTCTCGACGTTGGCGGCCGATCCGCCGGGAAAGAGCACTTGCAGGGGGTCCGCTTCACCGGTCACCACGTCGGAGAGCTGATTCGCGCAGCGCGCTAACAGGGACAGTTCGGCCTCGCACTCGGGATATGCCTGGAGAAGCTGCTGGTAGCGGGCCTGCGGGTCCGGTCTGTGAGAACTCGAAATGACCCGCCAGCCTGACTCGTCCCTGCGGAGGAAGCCCTCGTCCTCGAGAATTGCGAGGATGAGCTGCAACAGGCGGCCCCGCAGGCCTGCGCCCGGAAACCGCTCAGCCAGTGACGCCGCATCTAAACGCGCTCCCTGCCTTTTTTCACCGAAGAGCTTCTCGAATGCCTGGCGGGCGTACGCGGAACTCAGAGCATCCAGCTCGGGTGACAGCTTCACGTACACATCCAGATTGAATTCCGATCCAACGTCAATCAATCTGCGCTCAAGGCCGCGTGCGATTAAAGACGGAGAAGTGACGTACTCGGATACCGGGCGCCAGGTTCGGCGGGCACTGGGTTGCCACTCGATTTCATATAGCCAGTCTTCCATTCGCGGCTTGGCGCGGCCGAGAAGGGCGTGCTTGAGAGCGCGCTTGACGAGCACGCCTTGCCCGGTGGCAACGACTTGGCCGCTTTCCTCCACCAGGCGAAGATCGGCTTTGAGCGTGTCAGTGCGATGCTCCTCGCCCGGGCTCATGAGTGCATGGCACCAAAGAGGCGCTCCGGATGGGCGCGTGTGGAGGCGAAACTCTCCAATAGCGACGGGAGCATAGGCGGTGAGGGCTGACCCCGAGGCGGGAGCGCCGGCGCCCAGGAGTTGAAAGCACGAATCAATCAGGCCCGGATGCAATTGATATGCGTCCACGTCATCGATCAATTCCGGCAAGCGCATACGGGCCAGCGCCTCGCCATCCCGGCGCCAAACGTGATCGATCCAGCGGAATTGGGGCCCAAGCTGGAGTTCCGCTTGGGCCGCCCTTTGGTAGACTTCCACGGCGGTGAATTGCTCGCGGCATCGCTCCTGGATATCTTGAATCGCGGCACCGTCGCCTGAACTCGAAGGCGCTGTTACGGCCTGGGTCACAAGCTTTCCTTCCGCGTGCAAAACCCAAGAAAGCGGGGCGGAGTCTTCCTCCGCGCGACTCAGAATCCGAAAGGACGTTTCGCCGTCCTTCGGCGGTTCGAGGATTACCTGGAGGCGTCGAACGCGATTCTCGTCCAAAGCCTGCGCTTCCGGAAAGACCACCTCTTTGAGGCTGTGCGGTCCGGTCCCGAATAATTCAGCCGCAGCGGAGAGGAGCATGGAGACATAGCACGCACCGGGGACGATCGTGACGCCGTAGACCTTATGGTCTTCGAGGAAGGACAGCGACTTGGGACTTAGCCTGGAGTCGAAGATCGATTCCTGGATGGCGGGAGACAGAAGCCGCTGCCCCAGCAAAGGATGAGTTTGGAGATCTGGAGTACCGCGGCTGTTAGCGAGCGGCGCATGGGGCACTGCCGGATCCATCCAGAACCGCTGACGCTCGAACGGATAAAATGGCAGCGCCACTTTGCTCCGCCCGTAGGGCCGGTCAAATTGTTCCCAGTCCACTTCCACTCCGCTGCTGTAGAGAGCTGCCAGACTGCCCAGCATCTGCTCCCATTCGCCTATTCCTTCCCGCAGCATCGGGAAGCATTTTCCGATTTCGTGACCTGACAACTCTCCGGGCCCAACGTCGACCAGCAATTCGCAACCTGCGGCCTTCAGGGTTTCCAGCGCTTCCCACCTACGGAACGGCTCGCCCGCCGGACGAATCCAAAAGTCTCGGGCGGGGGCTTCCCGCAGAAGCCGCCCGCTCACACTCGAGACCAGGCCGAGACGGGGCCGTTCGCAACGCATCCCAAGCGCAATCGCCTCAACCTGCTCCGCCGCGGCCAACACCAGTCTTAGGCCATCTTCCAAAGCGATGGCGCCGGCAACCGTGGCGGCTACAATTTCGCCAACTCCTTCGCCGGTCACGAACTCCGGATCGATACCCCAACTGCGCCACAGTTCCGCGAGACCGTACTGAATCGCGAATGCGCCGCACCGGCGCCCTTTTTCCGGCAACTTGTCGGCGGCGCCAAAAAGCACCTCTGTTAGCGGTGGTTCGCCAAATCCATCGAGAATTGCTTCGCATTGCCCGATCGCGCTTCGGAACACAGGCTGCGTCCGGTACAATTCCCGCCCCATGCCCGTATATGCGGATTGATCACAGCGGAAGAGGAAAGCTAGAGTCGGAGCTGTCCTTCGGTCCAAATGAACGGCCGTCAGGCCTTTTACCGGTTTGCGCGCGATATACGCATTCAGTTGCTCCCGCAACGCCGAAAGAGTGTCGGCCATCAGCGAGAGACGGTAGGCAAAATGCGCCCGGCCGGAGTTAGCCGTGTAACAGATGTCTGGCAGAGATGCAGGGCAGCCGTCGAGATACCGCCGGTATCGTGCGACGAGTTCCCGCAAGGCGGTTTCCGTTCTGGCCGAAAGGGTGAGCAGGTGCACCGGCCTATCCTCAGCCGTCCGCGGCCCCTCCCGCGCGGGAGATTCCTCGAGAATGATATGAGCATTGGTTCCGCTGAGGCCGAAGGAACTCACTCCAGCCAAGCGCCGGCCGTCTGCCGTGGTGGAAGGCCGCCAAGACTCACGCACAGTCGGAACCCACACCGGCAACTCGTCCCAACGGGCGTGCGGATTCGGAGCTTTCAAATGCAGATGCGGAGGAATCTCGCCGTGTTGCATGGCGAGGACAACCTTAATGAGCCCGGCGATTCCAGCAGCAGCTTCGAGATGACCGATGTTCGTCTTGACGGACCCGATCGCGAAGCGGTGACCGGTCGTCCCATTCCGCAAGGCTGCACCCAGAGCTCTCAGCTCGATTGGATCACCCAAGGGAGTGCCGGTTCCATGAGTTTCCACGTAAGTGATCGCTGACGGTTGAACGCCTCCGGCTTCCAGGGCCTTCCGTACGACAGCTTCCTGGGAAGGGCCATTTGGCGCAGTCAGACCACTGCTGCGGCCATCCTGGTTGACCGCGGAGCCGCGGATCACAGCCAGAACACGATCGCCCTCGGAAAGAGCATCCGAAAGACGCTTCAGCACGATGATGCCGCAACCTTCGCCGCGCCCATAGCCATCAGCCGCGGCGTCGAAGGTCTTACAGCGGCCGTCGGGCGAGAGCGCGCGAACCTTGCTCAGGTAGACGGACGGTCCGGGTGATAGCATCAGATTCACGCCGCCGGCCAAGGCCAGATGGCACTCCCGCAACCGCAGGCTCTGGCACGCCAGGTGCACCGCTACCAGCGAAGACGAGCATGCCGTATCGAGGGCGAGGCTCGGCCCCTGCAGACCCAAAAGATAAGAGAGTCTGCCGGGTGCGATTGCGAGCGCGCAGCCGGTCCCGGAATATGGATTCAGCTGGTCGTAACGATCGCCGGACATCGAGCGGTGCGCATAGTCGCTGGCGCTGATGCCTATATAAACGCCGGTGGGGCTTCCGAGCAATCGGCTGGGCGAGCAGCCGGCGTCTTCAAGCGCCTCCCAGGAGACTTCGAGCAGCAAGCGCTGCTGCGGATCCATGCACAGAGCTTCGCGGGGCGCAATCCCAAAAAATTCGGCATCAAAGCCGTCGACGGTGTCGAGGAAAGCGCCGTAACGGGTGTACATCTTTCCCGGCACGTCGGGATCGGGATCGAAGAAGCGATCAAGAAGCCAGCGATCGGCAGGGACTTCCTTTACGGTATCGACACCGTCAGCGAGGATTCGCCAGAACGACTCAGCGTCGACGGCGCCCCCGGGGAAGCGGCAGCCCATACCAATGATCGCAATCGGCTCTCGCTGGCCGCCTTGAATCGCATTCAGGCGCGCCTGCATTTCATCGAGTGCGATCAAAGCGCGCTTCAACGGCGATAACCCGGCTAACCGTTGCGCCACGTCCGGATTCTGGCCCTTGGTGGTCATGCGATGGATCTCAATTCAACCCTTCCAGCCGGCGTGACAACAGCACTTCGGCTTCCTCTTCCGACAGTTGTGCCACCGCCTCCAGAAACGCCCCCTCATCGGGCTGGGCGACGGCGCCGTCGATTGCGCGGCCGACGCCGAGGTCCAACGCCAGAACCTCGAGCGCCAGAAAATTGGTGAGACCCTCGATCGTCGGGTAGTCAAAGATCAGGGTTGCCGGCAGTTGGACCCCGACCATGGAACCGAGAACATTGCGCAATTCCACAGCCATCAGCGAATCGAGCCCAAGCGAGGCCAGGGGGTCGCCCGGATCGAGAACCGACGGTTGAAGACCCAAGACCTTCGCCGCCTGTGCCGTCACGCGGTCGCGCAGAATCGCCCGGCGGGCGCTTGGGGGTGATTGCGCGAGCAATTCCCGCAGGACCGGCCCGGAAGAGGCGGCGGGTTCATCCGTAAGGAAGTGGCGCAACAGTGGTGGCCTAAGGCCCTGGGGCAATTGTGCCGAGAATTCAGCCCAATTGACCTTCAGGGCAACCAGCGCGGCTTCGCGCGCGCCGAGAAGGCGTCCTAAGAGCTCGAGCCCATCCGGCGGAGAGAAGTCTTGAATGCCGCGGGCGCGCCAGCGCGCTTTTCCGCGCCGCTCAGTAGCAGCCGCCATGCCGGATTCGGACCAGGGGCCCCAACTGATGCTCAGCGCGGGGAGACCCCGGGCCTGCCGATATGCCGCGAGGCCGTCCAGGAATGCATTGGCCGCGGCATAGCTGCCTTGGCCCGGCGGCCCGATCAAAGATGCGGCGGAGGAGAGCAGCACGAAGAAACCGAGAGGAGCGCCGCGAGTAGCCTCGTGTAGATTCCAGGCCCCACCTGCTTTGGGCAAGAGGACACTGGCGAAGCGCGCGGGAGTTTGATCGAGCAATATGCCGTCATCGAGCACTCCGGCCGCGTGAACGACGCCGCGGAGCGTAGAACGTACGGGCTCGACAATACGGGCGAGATCGGAAGCCGATGAGACGTCAGCCTGGGCAATGGTGATTTGGGCGCCCTGGGCACGCATGGTCCGCAAACGCTCTTCGGCGGCTGAATCCGGCGCGCGGCGGCCGAGAAGAATCAGATGGCGCGCTCCGGCGTCGATGAAGCGGCCGGCTATGTGCAACCCCATAGCGCCCAAGCCACCCGTAATCAAGTAAACGGCCTCGGGATGAAGGGCGACGGGAGCGGGCAACGCAGACTGCAGCCGTCGGAGACGCCGGACGTGCCTCCTCGAACCGCGCCAGGCGACCTGGTCCTCCGAGTCAGCCGCGCACAACTCATTAAAGAGACACATCGCCCCTGCATCCGGCGCGGTCTCGCTGTCCAGATCGATACGAGTGCAGCGTGCCGCGGGGAATTCGGAAGCGATGACAGAGGCCAAGCCCCACAGAGCAGAATGCGCAGGCCGGAGGCCGGCAGGTCCGGAAGTTACCGCATGCGCTCCCTGCGTCACCACCCAGAGCCGCGGCAAAATCGAGAACCCAGCGAGTCGCTGGATCAGGTCCAGGGTCACACTGCAGACGCGTGCCGGATCGTCTTCGTCAGGCGGGGCGAATTGGATGATGCCTTCAAACACTGCCCGTGTGTCGTCCGGAATCTCTGTAGTGCAGTCGCGGCCCGCGCCCTCGAGTAAATTGATCAGGGGCCCGGCGAGAGGAGAGCCATTTGGAATGACCAGCCACGGCCTTGGGGCCGCATCGTGGACAACACCCGGGGGAAGCGGCGCGTCCTCCCAGTCTACGCTGTAGAGGCAAGAGGGCTGCGGGGAAAGAGCCGCGCTCCAATAACGCTCGCGTTGAAACGGATAGGCCGGAAGCGCGACCTTGCGGCAGGGATGATCAGCATGAAAAGCGGTCCAGTCGATGTCGGCGCCTGACAAATATGACGAAACGATTTCGGGAGCAGGTGCCTGGCCCGAGTGCATGCGAAGATCGTCAATCGACCGCGCCGCCACGGCGAAACGGCAGGCTAAGTGGCTGCGACCCACGTTGCTGGTGTAGCAGATATCGGCTAGTGATTCGGTGGTGGACGCGAGATAAGCATCGTATCGCGAGCGCAGTTCCCGCAACGCGGCATCGGTTTTAGCCGACAGTGTAAGGATGTGGACGGCGCGTGTGGAGCGTGGAACCGGCGCAGGCTCCGGCGCCTGAGCGAGGATAACATGAGCATTAGTCCCGCTAAACCCAAAGGCGCTCACCCCGGCGACGCGGCGGTCGTCCCACGGCTGCGGAGCGGTAGGGACAGCGAGCCCGAGACGGTCCCACGCGACCAACGGATTCGGATTGGTGAAATGCAGATGCCTGGGAATCGTGCGGTTCCGCAGAGATAGCACGACCTTAATCAGGCCGGCGATGCCGGCGGCCGCTTCAAGGTGACCGATATTGGTTTTCACCGAACCCACGAGGGCCGAGGGGTAGACCGAGCCGAGAGCGTGTAGTTCGATGGGATCGCCGAGTTGAGTGCCGGTACCGTGAGCTTCTACGTACCCGACTTCCTCCGGCTGCACGCCGGCATTGGCAAGCGCGGCCCGTACGACAGCCTCCTGCGCGACACCATTGGGCATGGTAAGGCCGCCGCTGGGCCCGTCATGGTTGATGGCGGAACCGCGAATGAGCGCGAGGATGCGATCGCCGGCGGATAGCGCATCGGAGAGCCGTTTCAGAACAACGACACCACATCCCTCGCCTCGCGTATAACCGTCGGCTGCCGCGTCAAACGTCCGGCACCGGCCGGCGGGTGAAAGAGCGCGGATCTTACAGAAATAAATATGGCCTTCGGGAATGAGAATGGCGTTCACACCGCAGGCCAGTGCGGTGCGGCACTCGCCGAGGCGGAGGCTCTGGCAGGCCAGATGCACCGCCACCAGAGACGAAGAGCAGGCGGTATCGATGGCTAATGACGGTCCTTGCAGTCCGAGAATGTAGGAGAGCCGGCCCGGCGCGACGCAGACGGCGCTTCCCGTTCCCGAATACGGGTCAATCGCCCGCATGTCGGACGAGCGCGCGCCGAGATGGGAAAAATCGCTTCCGGTGATGCCGACGAACACTCCGGTCGGAGTCCGCGCCAACTGGTGCGGGGGAATGGCGGCGTCTTCCAGCGCTTCCCACGCAACCTCCAGGAGGAGGCGCTGCTGCGGGTCGAGACTCAGGGCTTCACGCGGAGCGATGCCAAAGAAATGGGCGTCGAAACAATCCGGACGGCTCACGAAGCCGCCGTGCCGCGAATACATCCTGCCGGGCGCTTCGGGATCCGGGTCGAAAAAGGCGTCGATATCCCACCGGTCGCGGGGAATCTCGGTTATGGAATCGATGCCATCGCGAAGATTGCTCCAGAAAGCCCCCGCGTTGTCGGCGCCGGGAAAGCGGCCAGCGAGTCCGACGATCGCAATCGGCTCGCGCATTGCGCGTTCGGCCGCGCGAAGACGTGCCTCAAGATCTTCGATGGCGAGATAGGCCCTCAGCAGCGCGGACCTCTCTTTCCCGTGGGAGGAGTTCATGGACGGCTCCCTCCCTGTAGCGCGTCGAGCTTCCGCAGCAGGAGCTCTTCGATCTGAGCCTCGGGCAGAGCATCGAGTTCGGCGATCTGGCCGCCAGGCGCCGGCGCGGAATCTGCCGCAGGGGCTAGCTGGTCCAACAGGTAGGCAGCCAATGAGCGTGTATTGGGATGGTCGAATACAAGGGTGGAGGGGAGATACGTGCCGACCGTTGTCTGCAACCGATTGCGCAGCTCGATTGCCATGAGAGAGTCCATCCCCATTTCAAAGAAACTCTGATCCTGGTCAAAGGGTTGCGTGGGGTCCAATCCAAGCACCTTCGACAGTTCGTCGCGAACGTGTACAGCCAGGAGAGCTGTTCTCTCCCGCGGGGGGGCGGCCTGGAGAACCGGGCCCATGCCGGACGGCGCGGACAAGTGCGGCGAGAAAGGCTGTTGATGAATGAGGTTTGCGAACAGGCTTGCGCGCCGACCGGTCAGGTGCTTGCCCAGCGAGGCGAGGTTGAGCGGGAGTACGGCCACTTGGGGCGGTGCGCCGCCCAGGAGGCGCTGCAAGATCTCGATGCCGGCGTCGGGAGAGACGGTGCCGACCGTCGAGTGCAGGCGGTCCGCCGAGGAGGCGGAAAGGCGTGAGGCCATGCCGTCTTCGCCCCACGGTCCCCAGTTGATAGATAGGGCCTGGAGTCCCCGGCTGCGTCGCCAGTGCGCCAACCCGTCGAGAAAGGCATTGCCGGCGGCATAAGGTCCCTGTCCGGGGGAGCCGAGCAGCGACGCCGCCGACGAGAAAAGCACGAAAAAATCCAAGGCCAATCCTTCTGTGAGCCGGTGGAGATTCCATGTGCCGGCGACCTTCGGGGCGAGAACTTGCTGAAACCGTGACCAGTCCTGGCGGAGTAGGATCCCATCGTCCAAAACCCCGGCAGCATGGAGAATCCCGCGGAGGGGCGGGAGGGTCGATGTTATGCGATCAAGAAGATCCTTAGCCTGGTCGAAAGACGCGATATCGGACGCTAAGGGGAGAACCCGGGCGCCGGATGTTTCGATCGCTT
>CAZKQQ010000027.1:28703-45790 GCA_964554945.1 uncultured Solibacteraceae bacterium
GGGGCGCCCGTTTTTTAGTCGTCTTATATCCGCGCGCTCGCCGCCGGCGAGGGCTCGTGCCGCCCGGTGAGTACAATGTGACCGGCTCCGGAGCGCGCCATCCACTCGGCAACGCGCAGACCGAGCGCCCCGAAGCCGCCCGTAATCAGATATGTGCCATCGAAGCGAAGCCGTTCATTGACTTGGGTGACTACGATTTTTCCGATGTGGCGGGCGAGCGCCATGTGGCGGAACGCGGACTGCACTTCAGCAACCGGGAACGCGCGCACCGGGATCGGCTGGACCGAGCCGACCTGGATACGATCCATTACGCTTCGGAAGAGTGCGCCCAGGCGCACCGGCTCTTCCAAAATCATTCGATCCAGCGCGATGGCATGGTAAATGACGTCGGGCCGCACCGCGCGCATCCGAGCGGCAGGCCAGATCTCTCGCTTGCCTATTTCGAGGAATCGGCCGCCGGCAGCGACGATCTCCAGGCTCTTAGGGATGAATTCGCCGGCAAGCGAGTTCAGCACGATGTCGACCCCTCTGCCGCCGGTGAGCGAGTGGATCTCGGAGGCGAATACGACGGAGCGGGAATCCAGTACGTGACGGATCCCGAGAGAGCGGAGGAAATCACGCTTGGCCTCGCTCCCGGCGGTGGCAAAGATCTCAGCGCCACAGGCCTGGGCCAGACGGACCGCGGCCATCCCAACTCCACCAGCGGCGGCATGAATCAGGACGCGGTCCGCGGATGTCATACCGGCCAGCGTGTTGAGGGCATAGTCGGCAGTAAGGAAGGCCATGGGAAGAGAGGCGGCGTCCGCGAAGGTCATCTCCCGAGGCTTGAGAGAGACCAGCGGGGCGGGAGTAGTCACGAACGTGGCAAAAGCTCCGGGTGCGATGGCGACGACCTCGTCACCCGGAGAAAAATCCTTCACCTGTTCGCCCACCGCGACCACGACCCCGGCGCACTCCCCGCCGAACGGCCCGGGGTTGCCGGGGTACATTCCGAGCGCGTTCAGGACATCGCGTAAGTTCAGTCCCGTCGCATGGACTTGGATTTCGATTTCATTCGGACCCGGCCGACGACGCGATGTGGGCCGGTACTGCAGGTTCTCCAGCGTGCCGCGCGAGGTGATATCGAGTTGGAGCGGATCTTCGGAAGAGACTCCAACAGAGGCGGCCGCCCGAGCCAGGCGCGCGGCGAAGCGGCCGCCGGTGCGCAAGGCGATCTGATCCTCAATGTCCCCGCGTGCGACCTCATCGTACAGTTGCGCGGCCGCCGCGAATGGAGTCTCCGAAACATCCAAGTCGATGAGCGAGGAACGTAACTCGGGATGCTCGGATGCAATGACGCGACCGAGGCCCCAGACAGGAGCAGCCGCAAGCGTAACGGGCGCGGTGTCGCCAGGCGCGGCCTGCACACCTTTCGTAACGAAGTAGAGCCGGGGAGGCCGTTGCGAGCAGACCGCGGCGACGCCCTGCACTAAGTGCAATACGCCGGCACACCCTGTGGGTGAGAGCGGATCTTGATCATCGATTGCGGCTAGGTGTAGCACGCCGTGAACACCGCCGGCGAAAGCCGCGCACGCTTCCGCAACCAGACGGCGATGCGCTTCGAGATCGGAGGGATCAGGGAAACCAAGCAAACACGCACCGCCCCCCTCCCGAATGAGGCGCGCGACCTGTTCGCCGATACCATGGTAATCAGAGACGATCAGCCAAGGGCCAAGCCTGGCCGCTTCCGTGGACCCGGCAGCGCGCGGGATCGACTGCCACTCGAGCTGATAGAGCCAGCCTGAGCCCTGATTGTTCCCGGTCCTGAGAAGCACTTCACGTGGCGCCCGCTTGACCGAGAGGTTCTCTATGTCAGCAATTACAGCTCCGTTTTCGTCCAGCAACTGCAGGCTACCGGTATGGGTTTCCCCA
The DNA here is from genome assembly GCA_964554945.1 of uncultured Solibacteraceae bacterium. Classification (GTDB taxonomy): domain Bacteria; phylum Acidobacteriota; class Terriglobia; order Bryobacterales; family Bryobacteraceae; genus PSRJ01. The sequence goes on from CAZKQQ010000027.1 coordinate 30,615, forward strand.
CCCTGCGAGAGTTGTGGCGAAAGCCGCGCCGAACACCACAGCCGTTCGGGAATCGGTGCCCATAGGCGGAACGCCTTGATGCCGACGGGAAGGTAAACAGCAGACCCGATACCTTCACCAGCCAAGGCCGCCGCTAGCACCTGAAAACAGGAATCGATCAGTCCCGGAGGGAGGACGAAGCCGCGTGATTCGTCGGGAGCGGCCGGGAGACGCATGCGGCCCAAGGCCTCGGCGGCACGATACCAAACCTGCTCTACCCAGCAGAAGCTGTTACCCAGGTGGATACCGGCGTCCCATAACAGGTGGTAGAACAATTCGGACTCTGCCAACTCGCCTTCCCCGCGAAGAGGAACTGGTCCGGGAGCCGCATCGGCCAGCGCTTGGATTTCGCCTTCCGCGTGAAGAGTCCAGGAAGAGGGATCAGCCGCTGGATCGCTGCTGAAAATCTGAAAGGTTGCGCCTCCGGTCGGTTGCCGCCGGAGAATCACTTGCAGCCGGCGAGATTTGCCCTCCGGTATAACCAGTGCTCGCGAGAATGTGACATCGCGCAATTGATGAGCAACTCCGGGAAGAATCTCACGAGCCGCCGAAAGGAGCAAAGAAAGATGGTACGCGCCGGGAACCACCAGTGCGCCGTAGACGCGATGATCAGCCAGAAGCGAGGGTGAATCGGCAGCGACAACGCGTTCGAAGACGATTTCGGAAAGGGCCGATTCCAGACGATGACCGAGAACGGGATGGGGACCCGCATGGCTATTGGGGCCGGTAAACGGCGCGTGCGCTTCTGAGTTCGGAGTGTCGATCCAAAAGCGCTTTCTCTGAAACGGGTACCGCGGCGCCACGACCTTTCTCCGCGCGTAGCTCCGGTCGAAGGCTTCCCAATCGATCTCGGCGCCGCGGCGATAGAATTCCGCGAGACATCCCAGCATCGGAGTCCACGGATCATCTGCCGGCAGCTGGACTACAGCCTCGGCGCCAGCGGCGGAATCGACAGCAATCAGGCCCCAGGAGCGCCACATATCGGCAGCATCCCGCGGAGTGATCGTCATGCCGTGCTCCGTCCCGGTAGAAACGAAAGCGATGGCAGGCGGGGCCATGCGGGTCTCGGCATGCGATCGTCCCGCGGTCGCGAGCTGGAGTCTCGCCTCCGCGACACTGCCGGCCACAACGGCCAGACGGTGCGGGAGGTGAGCCCGTCCAGTATTGGCGGTATAGCAAATATCGGCGAAAGCCGCGGGCGAGGCAGCCAGAAAGTGATCGTAACGTACGACGAGGTCTTCGAGCGCGGCGGGCGTTTTCGCCGAGAGAGTCAAAATGTGGAGCGGCCGTTCCGATTGAGAAACAAAGGCCTCTGGCAGAGGCGCCTCTTCCAACACGGCATGCGCGTTGGTGCCGCTGCCGCCGAAGGAACTGACCGAGGCAATCCGCGGGACCGCGCCGCGCATCCATGGTGTGGGCGATGTAGGAATGACGATTGGCAGCGCGGCCCAATCCAAATTGGCGTTTGGCTGCTGGAAGTGCAAATGCGGAGGGATCTCCTGGTTTTGCAGCGCCAGTACAGTCTTGATCAGCCCGGCGACGCCGGCGGCCGCTTCCAGGTGGCCGATATTGGTTTTGACCGAGCCCACGGCGAATGGTTCGCTTTCTGATCGTCCTGAGCCGAGTACGGCACTCAAGGCGCGCAGTTCGATCGGATCGCCGAGAGCGGTTCCGGTTCCATGCGCTTCCACGTAGCCGACAGCGGCGGGAGGAACCGCCGCAAAATCGAGCGCCCTCCGGATGACCGCCTCCTGGGCCGATTTGTTGGGCACCGTAAGGCCGCTGGAGTAACCGTCCTGATTCACGGCCGAGCCGCGAATGACGGCCAGGATGTTATCCCGCGCCGCGACCGCATCGGAAAGGCGTTTGAGCACAACGACACCGCAGCCTTCGCCCCGAACGAAGCCATCGGCGCGCGCATCGAAGGTCTTACATCGGCCATCGTGCGCCATCATGCGGGCGCGGCAGGCGATGACGTATCCGGCAGCCGACAGGACCAAGTTGACACCCCCGGCCAAGGCGAGTTCGCATTCTCCGGAACGCAAACTCTGGCACGCCAAATGGACGGCCACGAGCGATGACGAGCATGCCGTGTCAACGGCGAGGCAGGGACCGTGCAACCCGAGCGTGTAAGAAAGGCGCCCGGAAGCGAAATTGAGCGGCGTACCGGTCAGGTGATAAGCGTCAACCCGTTCGACCCCGGCGGATTCCAGAAGCCGGGCGTAGTCATTATTGGTAATTCCGATGAAAACACCGGTCTGACTGCCCTTCAAACGCGCGGGCGACTGCCCGGCATGCTCCAGGGCTTCCCAGCTCACCTCCAACAGGATGCGATGCTGCGGATCCATGCTGGCCGCTTCGCGCGGGGAGATGCCGAAGAACTGGGCATCAAACAGATCCACATCTTCCAGGAAACTGCCGTAGCGCGTGTACATTTTACCCTGGACATTGGGATCTGGATCATAGTAAGCGTCAATGTCCCACCGCGAAGCCGGAATTTCCCGCACGGTATCTTCACCGTTGTGGAGCAGACGCCAATAGCTTTCCGGATCATGACAGTTGCCTGGGAAACGGCCGCCCAGACCGATGATGGCGATTGGTTCGTTGCGCGATCGCTTCAGCTCATTGAGGCGGGCGCGCACATCCTTCAACTCGAGGAGGGCATTCTTCACTTCCGACAGCTGGCTACCCCGGCCGTTCATTGCAGCTCCCTTTTGAGGATGGCCAGTTCAGCCAACAACGCGGCCTCTGCGTCCTCTTCGGATAAATTTTCCAGTTCGGACTCAGCCGTCGCGGTTTCCGGGAACGGTGCGCCACCGAAGATTTCGGAGTAAAGATGTCGCGCCAGCGACTCGATCGTGGAGTATTCAAAGGCCAGGGTTGGGAGCAGGCGGCGGGCGAGCGCCGCTTCCAGGCGGGTCTTTAACTCGACGCTGGTGAGCGAATCCAAGCCCATCTTGAAGAAGCCCTGATCGAGGGCTGGTTCTTCGCCGGAAGCAAAACCCAGTACGCTCGAAACCTGCTGGCGGATAAAGGAAAGCAGCAGCGGCCACCGCTCCGGCGCGGGAGTCGATTGAAGCCGATCGAGCAGGGCGCCCGGTTGAGAGCGTTCCTCCGGTTGAAGGGGCGCAGAGATCGGAATCTTCCCGATCAAGGGCCGACGTCGCCGGGCTTCATAGACCGGTCTGAAGATATTCCAATCCACGGCAGCAACCGTCTTCTGCACCGAACCGGACTGCATCAGGAAGCCCATCAGATCGAGGGCTTGCGTTGCGGGCATGGCGCCGAGGCCGATCTTGTCGAAGAACTCGCCCACCTCATCGGAAGAAGATGCCATTCCCTCCCCTTCCCACCGAGCCCAGTTCACGCTGAGGACGGGGAGACCGAGCGCCGCGCGGTGCTGGGCGAGCGCATCCATGAAATGATTGGCCGCGGCATAGTGCCCGCCGCCAGCAGTTCCCCATATAGCGGCCGCCGAGGAGAAGCATACAAAGAAATCGAGCGGGCGGTCTTTAGTGGCCTGGTGCAAAAGCCAAGAGCCGGCGATCTTCGGGCGGAGAATGAGGTGCAGCGTCTCTTCGTCGATATCGCGAATGGCTTGGGGCACGGAGACGCCGGCGGCGTGGATAATGCCCTTGAGCGGAATTGAAGCATCGAGCAGCCGACGTACCTCGGGAATGATCCGACCGGGGTCGGCTACATCGGCCTGAACGACTTCCACCTCGGCGCCCAACCGCTCGAGTTCGCGAATCGCTGCACCGCGGCTGTCACGGTCGGCGGCCCCGGTCAACCCAAGCAGAATCAGGTGACGGGCGCCATGTCTCACCATCCAACCGGCAATCTGAAGTCCCAGCGAGCCGAGTCCACCTGTTATTAAATATGATGCGTTGGAGCGAAACAGCCGCCCGGCCAGGTGCGTCACCGAATCGGAGGATGGTACGAGACGCGGGACGTAAGCAACTCCCGCACGCAACGCGAACTGATCTTCGTCGCTCACAGATCGGACGATGTCGAGGATATCAGCCGCTTCTCCCGGATAGGGCGCCGGATCGAGATCGATCAATCCGCCCCAAATTTCCGGATGTTCCAGTCCGATGACACGGCCTAAGCCCCAAACCGGCGCCTGGGCGGGGAAAATCATCCCATCACCCGGAGTCACTTTTTGTGCGCCGCGGGTGATCACCCACAGGCGCGACCGCTCGGGTCGCTGTGCAAGAGACTGCGCCAATCGGAGCACAGAAGCGCAGGAAGACAGGACTGCGGCATCCAGCGTGGCGGCGTTGGGATCACCGGAGGGACAATCGAGCACGGCGCAATGCAGTACGGTTTCGGCCGGAGGAACCGGCTCCCCTGCGGAGAAAAGAGCCGCCGGCGCGGCCTGCCCGGCCAGGGTGTTGACAAGCATGTCGGCGGCACCGGTGTGATCGGGAAGAAATGCCCAGGATCCGGACGCGAGTGCGGAACCAGCAGAAGTCGCGCGGCTCACAATCAGAACCTGCTGGGATGCGCGACCCTCTGGAGTATCTTCACCCGGGACCGCGACAGGGTCGGAAAAGCCCGATTCAGCCAGGAGTTGGAGCCAACCGGATTTCGTCAGCAGTGGGTGGGATGCCCGCAGATCGGTATCGGAAAACCGCCACCACCCTTCCGTCAGGCCGAAGATCAGATCGGCCCACGGTTGGGGCCGGGTGCCTTCCAGCAAAACTATCAGCCCATTGGGCGCAAGCAGACGGCGGACGTGGTGCAGCGTCCGGCGCAAGTCTGCCGTTGCGTGAAGCACATTCGCAGCGAGGACGATATCAAAGGAGCCGTCCGGATATCCTTGGGCCGCCGGATCACGCTCGATATCGAGCAAGTCGTAGCGGACAAAAGGGTGCGAAGCAAATTTGCGAGCCGTGTGGTTGAGGAAGAGCGATGATACGTCCGTAAGGGTGTATTCCGCGCGCCCGGCCAGGCGCGGTAACACATAGGCGGTGGCGCCGCCCGTGCCGGCGCCAATCTCGATCACGCGGAGCTTGGCGTTGGCGGTGACTGGGGGGAGGGCCGCGGAAAAAGCGTCGGCCACGAGAGTGTTCATGGCCTGAAAGAATGGCGAGTCCTGGTAGATATTCTCGACCGGCGCCACGGAGCCGGCAGGGAAAAGGATGTGTAACGGATCGACTTCGCCGCGCAACACATCCGCCAGTCTTCGTCCACAGCTGGCCAGCAATGAGATCTCGTTGTGGCACACGGCATAGCGCGCCTCGAGAGATGCGCAACGTTGTTCCGGGTCGCCGGACGGGGCTCCGGACTTGGTCATGATATCCACGATTCGCCGGAAGAAACGGCGATGGTTGGGTGCGATCCCCAGCCGGCGAGCCAGCTCTTCCGGATCAGAGCCGATGGCAAGGGAAGGATCGCAACCGAGCCGGCGTAGCGCTTCACAGCAATAGGCCGACGCGAGGGCGTCGGCTTCCGGGAGAAAGCGATCATAGACATCGAGCCCGAGGCGCGCCATCAGCTCCGGGACGGTGCGCGCCACTACCGCGCCGATCTCGCGCGGGCCGGCCAGTTCGGGCCGGCGTACGGCGTGGGTATGCCACTCAAGATCGTACAACCAATCGGCGTTCCGAGGCCGCGCGGCCTCCGATTGGTGTAGCCAATGACGGCGGCGCTCGAAAGGGTAGGTGGGGAGCGGAATCTTGGAATATCCGCGGCCGTAGAACGAGTCCCAATCGACCGAAACGCCCGCGAGGTACAGGCGCGCGAGGGTATCGAGGAAGTCGCGGGGCGCAGAACACGTTCCGGGTAGCCAGGTACCGGCTGCACTGGCCGGTCGCGATCCGAAGTAGAGGAATAGTCTACAGCCTTCTTCGCGCAGCGCCGCCATGCCGTCGATCAAGCGATCCCCGGCAGGAATAGGCGTCTGCCAATAAGCGGAACTGCCTAATTCCGAAGGCTCGGCACGGCGGCCCAAGCGGCTGGAAATAAATGGGGTGTGAGGGTGATGGGGCGAAGTGCATACGACGCCGGTAAGGAGCCGCAACGCATCCTCGGCGGAAAAAACGCCGGCGGCTACACCTGCGGCAAACTCACCGGAGCCGTGGCCGAGAACAGCGTGAGGACGCACATTCCAGCAAGACCACTTTTGCGCGGCGGCAATGGCTTCAGGCTGATCGCCATCCGGGGTAAAGACAAACGCCACTTTGAGAGCAACGCCCTCTTCTACCGTGCCCGAAATCCAGCTTGCGGTCTCGAGCGCGGCTCTTGCTTCGGACACATCATCGGCCACAATCGCCAGGCGATGTTCGAAATGGGAGCGGCCCACTGCGGCCGTGGCGCAGACATTGTGGAAATCGCAGTCCGGAACCGCGGCGAGATAAGCGCGGAAGCGGGCCGCGAGTTCGACAAGCCCCGCCCCGCTTCTAGCGGATAGGCAAAGCAGGTGCGGCGAGCGTCCCTCAGCAGGCCGCACGGTCTGGGGAGCCTCCTCCAGGACCAGGTGGGCATTGGTTCCGCTAAAGCCGAAGGAGCTCACGCCGGCAATCGCCGAACCATCGTGCGGCGGCCACGGCACCGTCATGGTTGGGATCTCAACCGCCAGATCGCCAAACGAAATGTGGGGATTCAAGGATCTAAAATGCAGGTGCGGTGGAATCTCGCGATGCCCGAGGGCCAGAACGACCTTGATGAGCCCCGCCATCCCGGCCGCGGCTTCCAAATGGCCGATATTGGTTTTTACCGAACCGAGCAGTAGTTTGCGCGCAGGATGGCGGTTTTCGCCGAGAACGGCCGCGAGCGCCTTGCACTCAATCGGGTCCCCTAAAGAAGTGCCGGTACCGTGGGCTTCCACGTAGTCCACAGCGGCCGGGGCGATACCCGCGTTAGCCAGAGCACGGCGGATGACTGCCTCCTGCGCCGGACCGTTGGGTGCAGTAAGGCCGCCGCTGCGGCCATCCTGGTTGACCGCGGTTCCGCGGATGACGGCCATAATGTTGTCCCCTTGGCCGAGGGCATCCCGCAGACGTTTAAGAACTACTACGCCGCAACCTTCCCCGCGGACAAAGCCATCGGCAGCGGCATCGAAGGTTTTGCAGCGTCCGTCCGCCGCCATCATCCGGAGATGGGAAAGAGCCAGCGTCGACAGCGGCGAAAGAATGAGGTTTACGCCGGCTGCCAGCGCCATACGGCACTCGCCCGAGCGCAAGCTCTGCACCGCCAGGTGTACAGCAACCAGTGACGAGGAGCATGCCGTGTCTACTGCCAGGCTGGGGCCGTGCAATCCCAAAATGTAAGAGAGCCTTCCCGCAGCCACGCTGAAGGCGTTGCCGGTGGACATATACGAATCGACGCTCTCGGGTCTGTCCCATAACCGGGAGTAATCGTTCGTGGAGATGCCGGTGAAAACGCCCGTATCGCTGCCGTTCAGGGACGAAGGCGCCTGCCCGGCATGCTCCAACGCTTCCCATGCGACTTCGAGTAGCAACCGCTGTTGCGGATCCATGCTCGCCGCTTCTCGCGGCATAATGCCGAAAAAGCGGGCATCGAACGCGGCCACGCTGTCACGAAGGAATCCACCCCAGCGCGTGTTCATCTTGCCAGGCGCGTCTGGATCCGGATCGTAGTATTCATCAGGGTCCCACCGACTCACCGGAACCTCGGACACCGCGTCGCGCCCATCCCGCAACTGCCGCCAGAAGCTCGCGGGATCGACGGCGCCACCCGGAAAGCGGCAGCCCATGCCGATTATCGCGATGGGTTCGCCGGCCGCGCGCTCGAATTCGTCGAGACGCGCGCGCATGTCTTTCAGCGCCACCAAGGCCCGCTTTAGCGGCGAGAGGGACGGATTGTCATTCGGCGTCGGCATATCAATATCCGGCCTGTCCCAGCTCTCGCAAGAGGACTTCCTCAGCCTGCTCCTCGGAGAGGTTCGCGATCTCGGAGAAATCGGCGCGACCTTCCTCTGCGGAGATTACCTCGGGCGGGCTCGGAGGCAGATCGGGAGCGATTTCCCGAAGCAGAAACGCGGTTACAGTCTCCAGGTTGGGGTAATCGAACAGCAGTGTGGCGGGGAGGCTGCGGCCCGCTCCAGCCGCCAGAGTGTTGCGGAGTTCGAGCGCCATTAAAGAGTCAAGTCCAAGCTCGTTGAGGGGCTGGCGCGGATTCAGCCTGCGCGACGCTCCTCCACCTAAGACTTTGACGGCGGCGGCGTGAACGAATTCAAAAAGGATTTGGTTTCGTTCGCTCGGGAAAGCCCGGCGCACGCGGTCGCGCAACTCGGTGCAAGCGGTGGACTCAGAAATCGGCTTCGCGCCTCGTGCCTCCCGAGTTACTTCGGTGTAAATGGGCCGGGCGCCGGCGGCGCCGAATATCCGAGCGAACTCAGTCCAATCGACCCGGGCCACGACCGCCTGGGCTGGAGCGTCCCACAAAACGCGCTCTAGTGCGTGGGTTCCCTCCCGCGGGGAAATGTTCGTCACCGCCAGATCGGAGCCCTTTCGCCCGACATGGCGCTCGGCGGCGGCCCCGAGGTCCGACCAAGGTCCCCAGTTTATGCTAATCGCCGGCAGCCCTTGCGCGCGCCGATGCCGTGCCAGGGCATCCAGGAAGGCGTTGGCGGCCGCATGATTGCCCTGTCCCGGCGATCCCCATACGGAGGCGGCCGAGGAGAACAAGACAAAAAAATCGAGAGGCACCTCAGAGGTCAGGCGATGCAGGTTCCAGGCGCCGTCGACTTTCGGCCCCAACACCGAGGCGAAGCGGAACTCATCCTGCTGCAGCAGCACTCCGTCGTTCAGAGTTCCGGCGGAATGAATCACCCCTCGAAGCGGTGGCATGGCGGCTCTCGCAGCCGCTAGGGACCGGTTCAACTCCTCGTAGCTGCTGACGTCGGCCTGGACTACTCTGACCCGAACGCCCGACCGCTCCAACTCGTTCACAGCCGCGGCGGCTTGCTGATCCGGCGCGCGGCGTCCAACCAAAATCAGATGAGTTGCGCCGCGGCTGGCGAGCCATTGGGCGACGAGCAGACCGAGTCCGCCCAGACCGCCGGTAATCAGGTATGACGCATTCGCCCGTAATTCGACGGCAACTCGCGGCGTGACCACGATCTTACCGATGTGCTGGCTCCGGGCCATTAAACGGAAAGCATCCGTTACCTCGTCGATGGGAAACCGCTTCAGCGGCAGGGGCCGCAACAGGCCGTCGTCGAACCGCCGCATAATCTCTGCCAGCGTCTGAGCCACCTGAGCGGGCTCCTCCATCGCGTGCCGGGCGAGATCGTAAACAAAGTAGGACGCCTCGGGTTTTAGGGCGGCGAAGCGGCTCGCGTCCCAAATTCCCGTTTTGCCGATTTCGACGAACCGCCCTTTTGGCTTCAAGACACCGATACTGGCGGGAATGAAATCGCCCGCAAGCGAGTTCAGGACGATGTCAACTCCTTCGCCTCCGGTTAGGCGCTGCAAGTCTGCCGCGAAGCTAATCGAGCGGGAGTCCAGCACATTGCGGATGCCAAGCGACTCCAGAAAGGCGCGTTTTTCCGGACGGCCTGCGGTGGCGAAGACTTCCAGGCCCGCATTCCGCGCCAGTTGGACCGCCGCCATTCCGACTCCCCCGGCAGCTGCGTGTATTAAAACCTTTTCTCCGGCGGACATCCGGGCAAGGGAATGCAAGGCGAAAAACGCGGTGAGAAAGGCAACCGGTATGGCGGCGGCCTCTTCGAAGCTCATTGACGCGGGCTTCTCCGCCACTAAGTCGGCGCGCGTCGTGACCGATCGCCCAAAACTGCGGGACGCAAGCGCGACCACCGCATCGCCGGGCTTCCACCGCGTAACACCCTCACCGACTCCGAGAATGATGCCGGCACACTCGGCCCCAAAACTTTCACGCTCGAACGGAAGAACACCAGAGGCGTCCATCACATCGAGAAAGTTGAGGCCCGTCGCGCGAATTTCGATTTCGACTTCACCCGCGGCGCGAATGGGAGCCGCGCAGCGGCGCAGAAAGAGGTTGTCGAGGATGCCGCGTTCGGTAATCGCGAGTTCAAACGGACCTTCCGGCACCGCGAGGCGTTGTTGTCCCGGAGACAAAGCGCGTACTAACCGCGGCACGAACCGGTGGCCATGCCGGAACGCGATTTCGCACTCTTCCGTTCCACTCAATATTTCGCGGAACAAACTCTCCGCCGAATCGGCGGGATCGGCCAGTGGATCAAGGTCCACCGTCACACAATGCAGTTCCGGATGTTCAATTGCGATGACCTTGGCAAGTCCCCAGATTGTCGCATGCTCCAGGCCAGGAACTGGCCCCCCGTCGGGCGACTGTGCTCCGCGAGTCAGCAGCCACAGCCTGGGATGCTGGCTGCGATGCGCGAGAGACTTGACCAAATCGAGCACGCTGTAACATCCCGCAGATTGCGAGTGCTTTGACAGGCTGGCCGCATGAATCACGCCGGCCAGAGGAGTATCCCGGTGTTCCACCAGATCGCGAACAATCCGGCAGGTCGCGCCATGGTCTTCGAGCATCCGAGCAAGGCGATTGGTGAACCCATCCGGCTCGCCCAGAATCAACCATGACCCGAGAGGGGCGGCATGGGCACGCGCCAGGATGAGGGCTTGACTCGTGGATCCGCTGCCGCTAACGGCAGCCGCTTCCGAGAAGCCGGAATTCTCCAGCAGGTGGACCCACTGGCTCTCGGAAAGCAGCGGGTGCGCGGCGCGAAGCCCCGTATCGCTGAAGCGCCACCAGCCTTCAGTCAATCCGAAAACGATGTCGGTCCAACGCTCCTTGCGAACCCCTTCCACCAACAACAACAGTCCCTCTGGCGCCAACAACTCACGCACATTGCGCAGGGTTTGAGCAAGGTCCCGGGTCGCATGCAGGACATTGGCGGCAATCACAATATCAAACGCATGTTGATCAAACCCCTGTTCCGCCGGTGTGCGTTCGATATCGAGGACAGCGTAGCGGACAAATTTATTTTCCTGAAACTTCTCTCGTTCCGCCGCCATGGTGAACGCGGCTGAAATATCGGTGAAGACGTACTCGGTCCGCGAGGGATCCAGGAGCGGCAGAATATACGACGTGGTCGCGCCGGTGCCGGCGCCGACCTCCAGAATTCGAAGCGTCCGCCCTTCCGGAATGGCGCGCAAAAAACAAGCAAGCGCTTCGGCGGCGAAGGAGTTCCAGAGACGAGCGAACGGCGACGCCCGGTAGATCTTCTCGATGGCCCCGGTCGAACCCTTCGGGAAGAGCAACTCAATCGGGTCCAGGGCCCCAGTCAGCACGCCGTCGAGTCCCTGCCCGCACCTTTCGACCAACGTCAGCTCGGTTTCACAATCGGGGTAGCGGGACAGCAGCGTTTGCCAGGCTTCCTCAGGGCTCCCGGACACCGGAGAGACATCTTCGCTGGCAATTTCGAGCATCCGGCTGAACAAGCGGCGCTGCGAGCGGATAATGCCCAGCCGGTCTGCCAGAGCGTCGTGGGACTCAGCGGCAGGCGAACCCGGAGCCCAACCCAGGCGCCGCAAGGCGGCATGAACGAAGACGGCGCTTACTTTCTCGAGCCCAAGGGACAGCGCGGCATACCGATCGAGGCCCTGCTCACGGCCGAGCGTTTCAAGGCGCGACCGCAACTCGGATGCGATCCCCCCTGGCCGAGGAAAGAAGGCGGGACCGCGGCGGTCAACGAGGTGGGATGCCTTCCACACAACCTCGTAAAAGCAATCGCTCATGTCCGGCCGCGGCGCTTGCATGGTCGAGCCGTCGGCTTTCACAAACCGCACGCCCTCGCCTTTGACCAGAACACGCCCGTCCTTGTCGAAGAGTTGGAACTCTCCACTGAAGCCGCCGGCGGACTTGGAAGAGAGAGCGGCATGCGCGCGCGCCGGAGCAGCCCGCACCCCGAAGTAAGTCAGACGATCTATGGAGACAGGAACATAGGCGGCGTCGTTTGACTGATCGGCGCGCGCGGCGCCAAGCAGTTGCAGGCAAGAATCAAGAACAACCGGATCGATGTACGCGGCCGGCTCCGCAGCGGGACTCGTCTCGATATCGCAAACGGCTTGGTCTTGGCCAGCCGCGAGTCGCGCAATGCGCCTGTAGCTGGGACCCAAATGGATTTTTCGATGGGCTAATGACTCGTAAAACGCTGATGGGGAGATAGGTTCTGAACAGGACGCCCCGACGCTGCCAATGGAAACCGCACCCGAGACTATCGCGCCCGGCCTGCGGATTCGGCCCGATGCGTGGCAGTATTCATCCTTTTCGACAAAGAATTGCGCCGCGTCCGCATCCTGAGGACTCACGCGGGTTTGGACGCACACGGCTCCGCTTTCGGGCAGGACTAAAGGCTTAGTGATTGTGACGTCCTCAAGAACGTAGGCGGCCGGGCCGAAGGATGCCGCGGCTGCTTCCAGTGCCAAACCGAGGTAACCCGCGGCGGGAAATACGAGAGAGCCGTAGACTCGGTGATCGCGCAACAGAGGAAGGTCGGCCGGTTGAAGGCGACTTTCGAACAGCCGCTCCTGAAAGGTCCCGGCAATCTGAGTTCCGAGAAGCAAACCGGTCTTGGAAGGTTCGTGGTCGGCCGCAGGCGCAGAGGAGGCCCAGTGAGCTTCATGCTGAAACGGATATACGGGCAGCACGACGCGAGTTCGTGCGAAGCCGGCATCGACCGCAGCCCCATCGATTTCGATGCCAGCACGGTATAGCGCGGCCAGGTTTCCCAACACCTGCGGCCATGCTGCCGTCTCCGGACTAAGTTCCACAACGACGGGGTAACCCTCGGATTGGAGGCGCCGCAATCCACCCGGCAGAAGATCGATCAGAGGCGCGGCTCGGCGGCCGTTCAATTCGCCGTATCCGTCCCCCGCTGCCATACGCAGGCCATCTTCCAGCGTGCAAACTCCGGCGGCACACGCGGCGGCATATTCACCGGCGCCATCAAAGGACACGGCTCCCGGCGCGATGCCGAAGGATTGCCACATTCGCCAAAGACCGTACTGCAGCGCGAACTGCGCAACTCGCGCGACGCGTTCGCTCCAAGCCTCAGTGGCGGGTGCTTCGAACATCCACTGCAATAACGATGCTTCCAGCCACGGCCGGGTCGCCTGCTCGCATCCCCTTAAGGCCTCTCGAAACACGGGTTGGGTTTCCCACAGCTTCGCCCCTATGCCGGGTGAAGCGGGACTGGCGGAAAAATAAATAGCGAGTCTCGGTGGCTTGCCGGGCTCTAATGCAACTCGCGGCGGAGCGGAAAGCAGTACGGCTCGCGCCTGGTGACTCGATTCGGCGACTACCGCGATACGGTGGGCGAAATGCATGCGTCCTGAGTTTGCAGTAAAGCAGATGTCCGCCCAGGAATCGTCGCCATCGGCGAGGTAATCCATGTATCGCGCCAGGATCTCATCGAGCGCTTTCTCGCTTCTCGCAGAAAGGCAAAGCAAGTGCGCATCCGGTTCGGCCGTCGCCATCGCCGGTGCCCCCGCCGGGGCTTCCTCCAGAATCAGGTGCGCATTGGTGCCACTGAAGCCAAAGGAGCTAACGCCTGCCAGCCGCTTTCCGTTCTTCGCTTCCCAAGGTGTCACTTTTGTGGGAATCGCGAACGGTAACCGCTCCCACTCAATCCGTGGGTTCCCATTCCGGAAATGAAGACTGGGCGGGATCGCGGCATGTCGCAGCGCGAGTACGGTCTTGATCACGCTGGCGATGCCGGCCGCTCCCTCCAGATGGCCAATATTGGTCTTAACCGAACCGAGCCATACCGGCCCCTCGGGCGGAGTTTTCCCGGAGGCAACCACAGCGCCTAGTGCGCGCACCTCGATGGGATCGCCCAGCGCCGTACCGGTGCCGTGCGCTTCGATGTAACTGAGATCCCCGGCTGCGAGACGCGCGTTTTCCAGAGCCGCGCGGATTACCGCCTGCTGGGCCAGTCCGCTGGGGACGGTCAGACCGCCGCTGGCGCCGTCGTGATTGATCGCGGATCCTCGAATGAGAGCAAGAATCGTGTTGCGCTCCGCAATGGCGTCCGAAAGGCGCTTCAGGACCAGCACACCGCAGCCTTCGCCACGCACATAGCCATCGGCGGCGGCATCGAAGGTCTTGCAATGGCCATCCGGAGCCAAAGCGCGGAGTTTGCAGAAGCACACGGTCAGGCCGGGCGCCAGCAGGAGGTTGGCTCCACCCGCCAGGGCCATCTGGCATTCACGGTTCCGCAAGCTCTGGCATGCGAGATGAAGGGCAACCATGGAGGACGAGCAAGCGGTGTCCACTGCCAGCGCGGGACCGCGCAAACCGAGAGCGTAAGCAATCCGGCCGGCGGCAACACTATGCGCCACGCCTGTTCCCGAATAAGCGTCGATACGGTCCACCGGTCCGCCAATTCCGAAATGCGCATAGTCGCTGATGCAGAGGCCGACAAACACGCCGGTGCAACTGCCGGCTAGCTTAGCCGATGACTCCCCGGCGCGCTCCAGCGCTTCCCAGCTAACCTCCAGCAGCAGCCGCTGCTGCGGATCCATACCAGCGGCTTCGCGCGGGGAGATCCCAAAGAATTCTGAATCGAATCCCGCGACATCTTCCAGGAATCCGCCGTGTCGCGAGTACATTTTCCCGGGTGTCTCGGGATCCGGATCATAGAGCTCCTCAAGGTTCCACCTGTCGCGCGGCACTTCTCGAATTCCATCTCCGCCCCCGCGGAGTAACTGCCAGAAGGCCTCGGGAGTGGTCGCACCGCCTGGAAACCGGCAGGCCATTCCGACGACGGCAACCGGTTCGGTTCGCCCGCGCTCGAGTTCGTCGATGCGCGCTTGCAACTTGTCCAGTGAAACGTACGCCCGTTTCAACAGGGCTGGATATTCGGAGGGAGACAAAGGCTGACTCATTTTGTCTCCTGCGATTCGATGGCGGCCAGTTTGGACTCGAGCACGGCCGCGATATTGCTGTCGGAGGCACCCTCGACAGCTTCGGACACCTGGTGCTTGGATAAAGTCAGAGAAGCGGCCGGCTGCTCCGGGAACAGCAGGTCGCTCAGGAATGCCGTGAGCGCCTTCACGGTCGGATATTCGAAGACCAGGGTAGCGGGCAATGCCCGCTCGACACTTTGCTGCAGCGAATTGCGGAGCTCGACCGCCATGAGCGAATCCATGCCGGTTTCGAGG
>CAZKQQ010000028.1:0-27364 GCA_964554945.1 uncultured Solibacteraceae bacterium
GTTATTTCCGATAGAGGTAGAGAGTGTGGCTGCGACCCTCTCCGTCGTCCTCGATGGTTTCGACCTTCTCGGGAGTCCAGTTCTTGAACTCGAAGTCGTGCGCCACCACCCGCGCGCCCTTCTTTAACTGGCGGTCCAACAAAGGCTGCACCTTATCGTTGGAAACCGGCAGTAAGTAGACGGTAATCAAATCCGCGGTGCTGTAATTCTGTTTGAGCAGGTCCCCGTTGATGATATGCGCGGTCTTTTCAAGGCCCAGCTTGCGGATCTTCTCCGTGCTCTGCTTGATGAGATCCTTGTCGAGTTCCACACCGAATGCGTCCGCATGGAACTTCTGCGCCGCCATGAGCACGATCCGCCCGTCGCCCGATCCCAAATCAAACATCTTTTCGCCCGCCTTGAGGCCGCCGAGTTGCAGCATTTTTTCGACAATCGTTTCCGGAGTCGGATAAAACGGTGCAAGCTTCTCGGCGTTGCCATCCTGCGCGGCCAGAACGGCGCAGCTCAACACCGCGAGCAGGAGCAGGTTTCGCGCAATGGGATATCGCACCATGGACGGAGGTTCAATGCTAACACTGTAACACCTCGGGCCGGTTCTACTCCACGACGGATTTCCAACCCCGCCGGCTCAGGTCACGGTAAATATACAGCGCGCCAGCGGCGGCCATCGCCAGCAGCGCCACTCCCAGCGGATAGTCCTTCAGAATGACTTTGCCGGCCCCGAACAAGGCGCCATAAATCATGGCACAACCGGCGATCCAATCGAAGAAGTTGTACTTCAAATCGCGCGAAGCGGGCACATCCGGAGCAAGCCGGGCGATCGGTTTCCAGAGCGCCGACGAAGGCCGAGTCCGCCGGTAGAACGAAACGAGCTGCGCCTCCGGCTCGGGCGGCGTCAGAAACGTGACGGCCAGCCACACAGCGGAGGTGATCGCCACCGTAATCAGCATGATGTAGGCGAACCCGCGCGGGTCGGCGCTCGACAAACCGAACTTCGTTTGCAGCAGGACCGACACCACAAATGCCGTTGCCATCGCCGAAACTTCGCTCCAGGCGTTGATGCGCCACCAATACCAGCGAAGGATGAGCACCGTCCCGGTTCCGGCCCCGGTCACGATCAGCAATTGCCACGCTCCCGCGATCGAATCCATGTAACGAGTGATTACCGCCGAAATGACCGTCAACAGTACGGTTGCGAGTTGCGATATCCGGACGTAATGGCGTTCGGAGCCGCTGGTGTGCACGAATCTCCGGTAAAAATCGTTGACCAGATAGCTCGCTCCCCAGTTGAGTTGCGTCCCCACCGTCGACATGAAAGCTGCCGCAAACGCCGCGACCATGGTGCCCCGCAGCCATGGCGGCAAATAATCGATCATCACCCGGATGTACCCGGTCTCCGGATCCTGCTGGAAGCCCGGGTCATGCTGGTACAACACCACGGCCGCCAGAGCGGCGAGAACCCAGGGCCAGGGCCGGATCGCATAATGCGCGATGTTGAACCAGAGGGTCGCCAGCAGCGAATGCTTCTCATCCTTGGCGCAGAACATGCGCTGCGCGATGTATCCGCCGCCGCCTGGTTCCGCTCCCGGGTACCAGGTGGCCCACCAGTTCATCGAAATGTACACGAGGAACGTGATCATCGGCATCCACGCGGAATTGAGATCCGGCACGAAGCTCAGCGCCGAACCCGCCGTTCCGGTGGCCAGCCCCTTGGCGCGATCGATCGCCGCGAGTTGCTGCTTCATCGAATCGATTCCGCCCACTGCGTGGATGGCGGCCACCGCCAGCACGATCACCATGGTCATCTTGATGACGAACTGGAACAGATCCGTCACCAGGACTCCCCAGAGCCCCGACAATGTTGAGACGAACGACGTTAGCGCGATGATCCCCACCACAATGGCCAGCGCCCAATCCTTATTCACTCCCAAGATGAGGGACAGGATCTTGACCATCGCCAGGTTCACCCAGCCGAGGATGATGCAGTTGATGGGAATCCCCAGATAGAGGGCGCGAAATCCCCGCAGGAACGCCGCGGGCTTGCCGGCATACCGAATCTCGGCGAACTCCACGTCCGTCATTACGCCGGACCGCCTCCACAGACGCGCATAAAAGAAGACGGTCAGCATGCCGCTGGCTACGGCGTTCCACCACAACCAGTTGCCGGCGATTCCGTTGCGCGCGACCATGCCCGTGACCGCCAACGGTGTGTCCGCGGCGAAAGTGGTCGCCACCATCGAGGTCCCCGCCAGCCACCACGGCGCGTTGCGTCCGGACAGAAAGAACTCGCCCGTGTTCTTCCCGGCGCGCCCCTTGTAAAAGAATCCGATTGCCAGGTTGAACAGAAAATACGCAGCTACTACCGTCCAATCGAGCGGAGTCAGTTTCATGTCGCGTACCCGTTTTCCACGGGTCTGTGGAAAAACCTGTGGAAATCGATGGTGCAGCGAATGTAATCTAATATACTTGTCACAGTTTCATTACATTTTGCACATGAATTGGGCAAAAGAGCTGAGCGACGGTTAAGTCTCTCATTTGGAAAGATCATTGAGGAACTACGTACCCCATTTTCCTGACAGATTTGTCCTCTTTTGAGTGCGTTTCATTACGTTAGGACCTTCTCGAGAGGCACACCCCTCTTACACAGTTCGCAGCGGGCGCTGTCGGCGTAGTAACTGGCCTCGAGTTTTGCCAGATAGTAGAGGGGAAGCGAGCCAAAATTCTGGACCTGCGGGTTCGGCTGGTAGATGACAACGGCGAGCGCCATGACTTGCGCTCCCCGGGAATTCAGCAAGTTTCGCAACTGCCCGAGTTTATTTCCGGTGCGCAGGATGTCGTCCACGAGAACCACCGACTCACCCGGTTGTTGTTCGAGGTATTGACGAAAGCGCATCGCGCCGCCATCCTGGTCGTTTTCACCCCAGTAAACCTGTCTGGCCCGCAGCGCCTCGCAGACGCCATAAGCCACGGGCAGTCCTCCGGTGGCCGGCGCCACGATGGAAAGCTGCGGCACGAGGGCGCGAATCTCGGTATTGGCGCGCAGCAACCGGCTCAGCCCGACACTAAACATGCGCTGATATTGGTAGTAGCGCATAGCCAGGGGAACCTGCAGAAATTCGTTCGAGTGCAAGCCACTGGAATATTCGAAGTGGCCGTCGCGAAGGGCGCCCGTCTCGCGGAGCACGGACACCACTTCGTCTTGGGTGGGGATCAGGTGCATAGGGAATCCGTCTTCAATTGGCGCCTCGCCCGGCGAGCACGCGCGGTATGGTGCGCACGAGGATTTTCCAGTCGAGGGCCAGCGACCAATTGTCTATGTACTGCATATCCATCTTCATCCAGGTCTCAAAATCGACGTGATCGCGTCCCGAGACGGCCCACAGGCAGGTGAGACCGGGACGCATCCGGAGCCGCCGCCGCTGCCAGCGCTTGTATTGGTCCACTTCGCTCGGCACCGCCGGACGCGGGCCTACCAGCGACATGTCGCCGCGCAGGACGTTCCACAGTTGAGGCCATTCGTCGATGGAGAACTTTCGCAGGTATCTTCCGAGCGAGGTCAGCCGCGGATCGTCCGGGATTTTGAACGCAGTCGCGCGCGTGCTTAGATGAGCGAGCTCTTCCTTCAGATCCTCGGCGTTTTCGCACATGGAGCGGAACTTGTAAAAAACAAAACGGCGACCGTTCAGGCCGCACCGGACCTGGCGGAAAATCGCGGGCCCGGGCGAGGTCAACCGGATCAAGGTTGCGATCATCAACATGAACGGCGCCAGCACCACCAGGCCTGCCACGGCCAAGCCGATATCGAGCGCCCGTTTCACCCAGAGCCGGATTTCATCGTACGGCGCGGCCGAAAACGTAAGCAGCGGCGTCGCACCGAAACGGTCCAGCGATACAGTGCTATTCACGTGCGGAAAGAAATCGACCGCCACCCTCGTGCGCACGCCCTCTTCGTCGCAAAGCAGGAAGTACTCCTCGAGCGGCGCGAGGCTCTCGCTCGGCACGGCGAAAATAATCTCATCAATCACGTGCTGCCGCAGCAGAGCCGGCAGGTCACCGACCGGCCGCACCGCGTAAGGAGCGTTCAAGACGATTTCATCGGCGCCCGGATTCGCTTCCTCGCTGAGAAAACCGCGCAGCCGGATGCCGTAATCCGACGACCGTTCCAGGGCGCGCGCCATGCGCAGCGCCCGCTCTCCGGTCCCCACCACCATCACGTAGTGCGGCGCCGCGAACTCGCGCCGGATGGCTCCCACCACGCGGCCCGCCGTCAACCGGAACAGGAGCAGCAGCACCCAGGCATACATCGAAAACAGCACCAGGAAGAAACGGCTCAGGTCCATGCGCAGCGCGTATTCGAAAATCAGCAGAGCGAGAGCGCCGGAGGCGCATTGCCGCGCGGCGTCGCGCAGAATTATGCGCGGGTGACCGGCATCCAATTTTTCATAAATCTCCAGCCACAGCCCGATCACCACCCACGACAACAGGGAGAATCCGAGTAACAAGGCCTTCTGCTCTACCGTCAGGTAGAAACGGAAACGCAGATGGAGAGGAACGCGTGTCTGGTAAGCCGCTTCGAAAGCCAGCGCCACCAGCACCACATCCGATAGTCCGAAAAGAACACGAGCCTTGCGGGGCCGGCTGAACATTCCGGACTCAGGATATCATGGTGCTGCGGAGCATAATTGCGCCGACTCCTTTCTCGTGTTCCTCTTGTAAACGAATCGTAGAGACCGGAACAAGCCGTGATCAGTTACGATCGAGAACGTGAATTTTACGACGGGCAATATACTCAATTTCTGGCGCTGCCCGACCATGCCCTCCGTATCGATCGCAGAATTCTCCAGGGCAACATCGAGAATCCCACGCATCCTTTTTATGAGCGCCGGCTGTTGTACTCCGCGGCGATGCGCGCGCTGGAGGCCGAGCCGCTCACGGGTAAGAGCGTTCTCGATTATGGCTGCGGCCCCGCGGATTTCGGACTCTGGCTCGCCACCGAGGGCGCCCAAGTCACGGTCCTCGATCTGTCACCGGCGGCCGTTGAGCTCGCGCTGAAGCGAGCGCGCGCTTCGGGGGTGTACGTGCGCGGAATCGCCGCTGATGCCGCCCACCTCGACATGCTGCGCGACCGGGAGTTCGATCTGGTGTTCGCTTGTGCCGCCCTGCACCACACCATGAAATATCACGGCGCGGTCGAAGAGCTCGCCCGGATTATGAAACCGAATGGGCGGCTTGTGCTCTGCGAGACCTGGGGCGGCAATCCCGTGCTCAACACCGCCCGTAAAATCCGTGCCCGCCTGGCCGGCGAGGCCGAAGATCAAGGCGAAGGCATTATTCTCTCGCGGAGCGGCCTTAAAGCGCTCGCTCCGTTCTTTGCAGAAATGCGCATCCAACCCTTAAATCTGTGCGCCATGGCCAAACGCCTCCTCCGCGGCCGCTTCGAACGCGGTTGGGCCCGCTTCGCACTCCATAGTCTCGAAGCGGTCGATTCCGCTTTGCTGGCGATTGCGAGACCTTTGGGTAACTGGTGCGGTGAGGCGGTGGTCACCTTCCGGCGGAGCGCTGACCTGTTATGATGGGCTTCCGGCATGCCTGATCTCCGCTCCGAGTTTGCCCCGGTGTCCGAAGCCGTAACTCGCGATATCCGCGTCGAGGTTCTCTCGCAATACTCCGCGGAGAACTCGCAGCCGCAGCAGGACGTCTGGGTTTTTCAATATACGGTCCGCATCACGAACCAAGGACTCGATACGGTTCGCCTGCTCAGCCGCCACTGGATCATTACGGATGCTTACGAGCGCGTCGAACACGTCCGCGGGCCGGGCGTAATCGGCCAGCAGCCGACACTCGCTCCCGGCGAATCGTTCCAGTATTCTTCCTGGTGTCCGCTCAAAACGCCGACCGGTTCGATGCGCGGCACGTATCAAATGGTCAGCGAAGCGGGAACCCAGTTCGATATCGAAATCGCCCCTTTCGGCTTCCGGGCCCGCTATACTGTCAACTAATCGGCGGGTGAACCCGCGGTTCGCCCGTTTTAGGTTATAGTAGGTATCTTGCCTTTGGGGTCCAGGCTATTGTCTGCAAATCACGATTTACTGGAGGTTATTGAATGAAAAAGATAGTTCTTAGCGCACTGCTCATCGGAGCCGGCGCGTTCGCGCAAGGAGACCAGGAAGCCATTGATACCGCTCTCTCCGCCGCGCCCGCCCAGTTGAAAGAGGGCGCAACGGTGATCCGATGGAAGCCCGATTTCACCTACGACACCCTCAAAAAGGGGACCAACCGGATGGTCTGCTACGATTTGTCGGGAAAGCCGACGCACCAGCCGTTCACGATCGAATGCACCAGTGTTGCCAATCTCGATCGCGTCGCGCAGAACCTGAAAATTGAAGCGATTCCGGACAAGGACGCTCGCCAAGCCGCGTTCGACAAAGCCGAAAAGGATGGCACCCGCGTAAAACCCGAATTCGGCTCCGTGTTCATTCACAGGATGGGCGCCGACAAGGACCACGCGCGCATGCACACAACGATCGCCGTGCCTGGCGCTACTTCGCAGTCACTCGGCCTGCCCGACAATGGGCGTCAGGGTGGCGTCTGGATCATGAATGCCGGCACCACGACCGCGCACCTCATGACCCCGGGGAGCTAGACCAAAGAATCACTCAGCCTGACTGAACTGCGCGATTTTCTTGCAGCCGACCATCTCCCGCAGAAAATCGCGCTTCCTCTCCTACCCTTCCAACCGCTCGGTTCCTAGCAGCCGTACGCTTCGATGTGCCGCAACGTTCCCGGCCAATCTGTGCTTTTTCAGCAGGCGTGCTCTTGCATGTGACGCAAGAGGGCTTCGGCAACCGTAGAGCGGTTTTCCCGTGCCTTTTCCAATTGCGGCTGGAACCCCTTGAACGTGGCGAGATCGTCCGCCAGCAGTGCTTGGATCTCGCTTTCATGGATTTCGTTCAAGAGTTGATTTGCCGCCTTAAATGCGACAAAGAGCCGGTGCCGCTCAAGGCACTCGCCAGGGGAAGGGGCCGCCATATAATTTAGATCCAGACTAACCGGGCTCGTCAATCTGCACAAGTCATGATTTTCCTGACAACACCGGGCCGGCAGAAGGGCAGCGAACGTAGCTTTTAATACAGTTCCCGAAAAGGCCGAGAGCCCGCGTCCGGCGCCCTTGCACGCGAGCTATGTAGCATGCTACATTCTTCCCAGAATCGAATGCCTGCCCAATTGTCTCTCACCTCGGCCATCATTCTTCTTGCCGTCGAGAACGGCCGGCGCTATGGTTTTGAAATCATGGATGCCACCGGGCTGCCGAGCGGAACCATTTATCCCGCGCTGCGACGGCTGGAAACCTCGCGGCTGATCTGCTCCGACTGGGAGTCCGCAAAAAGCGCAGAGTCACAGGGCCCGCCGCGCAAATATTTTCGCCTCACGGCCGCCGGAAAGGCGTCTCTCGCCGCTGCCGGCAAGCGCTTCCCGGCAGTCGCCCAATTAAAAGGATGAAACGTGCGGAGCGAAGAGGCATACGCGATTCCGCGGTGGAGTAAGTGGCTCATCGCGGCCGCTGCGTTCCTGGCCCCCGCGGGTTTGCGCAAATCGTGGAAACGGGAATGGCTCGGTGAAATCTGGTACGGCTACTCAACCCTCATCCGGGAAGGATCTTCACACCCGCAGGCGGCGCGCCGCGTCGCCAAATTTGCTCTGGGCGCGTTCATCGATGCCGCCGACCTGCGCATGGAGCGCCTCCGCGTTAACATCGACCGCCGCAGCCTGGTCCGCCATCCCTGGTTCTGCCTCGCTTCTCTGCTGATCGCACTTCTCGCTATCGCCGGCTGGAGCGGTGGTTTTCGTCACGTCCGTGGCGCACTCGCTTCCGCCTATCCAGACGCGGACCAACTGGTCCTACTCTCGCGCCCGCTCGGCGTGCTCGGTATGCAGGCGCCGGCGGGCACGGAGCAAGTCTGGACGTGGGTCGAATCCAGCAAATGGTTCGGCGATGTCGCCGGCTTCGTGTTCCGCGGGGGCGCCCTGGAAGTCACCCCGAATTTCTTTTCCGTGCTAAATGTGGAGCCCTCCGCGGATTTCCGATTTCTGGGTCATTCCGTCCGCACTATAAAACTGCTCGACACAGCGCACGTTCCGGCTCGTTTTAGCGGCGCGGTGGCCCGACTCAAGCATCCGCGCGACCGCGTAGCCGCCGAGGCGCATTTCGCAACATTTTCGATTCTGGATGGCTCTCATGTGAGCGCCACATTCTTGCAGCAGCGCGACCGCTGGCCGCTTTATTTCGCCGGCGCCGTATCGGTGTTCTTCCTGGCGGCGGGACTGATCCGGGTGCGGCGTCCGCCGCGGTACCTCGCATTCTTTACAGCCAAGACCGCGCTCCTGCTGGCGCTGGCGTCCGCGTGCTGGGCCGAGGTGGCCACGGCTCTACCCATTCCGATTACCGGGGGTATCGATGCCGGAACGGCGGCGCCGTTGATCGCCCTGCTGCTGGTATGCCAGGCATTCGTCTTACGGTCGTCTCTGGATGATCAGTCCTCGCGCTGTCCGGTCTGCTGCCGCCTCGTCTCGATGCCGGTCACGGTCGGTTCGCGAAGCAGTCTGATTCTCGATCGTCCCGGCGTTCAATTTCTGTGTTTGCGCGGTCATGGAACGCTGCTGTTGTCCGACCTCCGGGCCTGCACAGGCGAGCGCTCGCGCTGGACTCCCGCCGATCGCTCCTGGCATGAAGTCTTCGTCCGGGAAAAGGCCGTATGATTCCGGTTCTCGAGGCGCGCAATCTGACTAAACGTTATGGCGCCGCGACAGCCGTGCGCGACGTCAGCCTGGGGATCGCGGCCGGCGAAGTGTTGGGTGTGCTCGGCCCCAACGGCGCCGGGAAGAGCACCATCGTAAAGATGGTTACCGGCTTGCTTGAGCCGTCGCGCGGCACGGTACTCTTTCGCGGCGCGCGCATCAGCGATAACCTGGGCGGATTCAAACGGAGGCTCGGCTATGTTCCCGAGCAGCCCGATCTCTACGGGTTCCTGACCGGCTGGGAATATCTCGATTTCGTGGCCACTCTCCGCCGGCTCCCGCGCGCGCAGTTCCGGGACAAGGCCTCTTCGCTGCTCCACAGCTTCACACTCTACGAGAGCCGCGATCTTCCCATCAACTCGTATTCCAAAGGAATGCGCCAGCGCATCGTGCTGATTGCCGCGCTGCTCCACGATCCCGAGCTGCTGGTGCTCGACGAGCCATTCTCCGGCCTGGATGTTACCAGCGCAATGGTCCTGCGCCGCGTCATCGCGCGCCTGGCGGCGGATGAGAGAGCGATCTTTTTTTCCTCGCCAGTCCTCGAGCAGGTCGATCTCCTATGCTCCCATCTCGTGTTGCTGAAAGAGGGCTCGGTGGTGGCGTCCGGCCCGATGCAGGAGGTGCGCGCCCAATTCAACGGAGCGGGGCTCGAGGCCGGTCTCATGCAACTGACGGAGCAAGGGGATGTCGACCGCATTGCCGAAGAAATCGTGGCTGCCGTTTGCGCGCCGGACCGCTAGCCTCATCGCCACTTGCCGCGAACGCCTTGACCAGCATGCGTTCGCGAGGCTGGTGATCCATTTTCTGGCGCGCCTCGTGCGCGCGGGCGATGACACCGGCTCTATGGAATTCGAACTCGGCGCCGGCGGGCTGCTCGGCCTGCTGGCCGCGCCCGGCGCGTTCGCATCGCTGCTGCTGCTCGACAAATACTTCAACTCGAGCCTCCTGGACTGGCTGCTCCACCGCAAGCACCAGGACATCTACCTGCTTTCACTGCCGGACAAGTACCTGTTCCTATCGCTCGCCATGGCCGTGACTGGAATCGTCACGGTCCTGAAGTGGGACCGAATCGTTCCCGACGCGCAAGATTATTTGAACCTGGCGCCCTTGCCGGTCAAGGCGCGCTCGGTTCTGAGCGCCAATGCGGCCGCCATCGCGATCGCGGTTCTAGCGCTGTCCATCGATATCAACGGCATATCGGCGATCCTATTCCCGTTCTTTGTGGTTTCGGCCGCCCAGCCGAGTTGGGCGGCGTTCTTTCAGTTCGTCACCGTGCATGCGGCGTGCGTGATGCTGGCCAGCGTCTTCACATTCTGCGCGGTGTTCGCCCTGATGGGAATGCTCGCTGCGCTCCTGCCGCGCGCCGCCTTTCGCGCGGTGTCCGCGTGGGCACGCGGCGTGATCATTGTGGCATTTCTGGTTTTGATTGTCGGGGCGTATGCCGGCCCTGCCGCCGTGTCGCGCGCCGCCGGTGTTTCGGGGATCCGGTTCCTGCCTTCTTTCTGGTTCCTGGGCCTGTATCAACATTGGCAGCACCGGTACACGCCCGCCCTGGCGCAACCCGCCGCCACAGCAATCCCCGCGACGCTTGCGACGTTCATACTCATGCTGCTTTCGTATGCCCTCAGCTACCGCCGCCGGTTTTCCGAATCGCTCGACGCGGGCCGGCAGCCGTCCCGGCAGCAACTGCGCCAACTGGTTCTCCGCTTTCTCGATCTGTTTGCGTCGCCCTTCCAGGGGTTCCCGCGGGCGTGCCACCACTTCGTAGTCCGCGCTCTGCTGCGGAACGAAGCGCATCGCGTCTGCCTCGCCGTGTCGGTTGCGTCAGGCTGGCTGCTGGCGCTGCAAAGCATCAGTGGCGGCGAAGATTCCGGTCTCTTACGTGCTCCGTTCGCCGCGGCCTACCTGCTCATATCAGGCTTACGCGTGGCGTTCGAAATTCCGGCCGCCGTGCCGGCCGGCTGGATTTTCCGCGCGGTTCTCGATCCGCGCGAAAACGAATCCGGGGGCCCCGCCCGGCAAGTGATGCTCGGTTTTCTAGCGCTCTTCGTGCTACTTCCCGGTTTCGCGCTTTCCATGTGGCGCTGGAACTGGGGCGCCGCCGCGCTGCAGACGGCCTGTGTGCTGGCTTTTTCCGTCTGCCTGATGGAGGTTATGCTCGCCGGTTATCGCAAGATCCCTCTCACGTGTCCGCTGCCGGGATTTCGTGACCATTTTCTTCTGTTGTGCCTTGCCCAGGTGCTTGGTTTTGAGCTGTTCACGCGGGCGGGAACAACTCTGGCCCACCTCATTCTGGCCCGACCCCCGTTGTTTCTTCTCGTGCCTACCGTGATGTTCGCGGCGTGGTTGTGGAATCAGTTCCGCCGGCAAGAGGCCCGCGAGGCGGGAGAACTCGATCCCGGTCTTACTTTCGAAAACCTGCGCAGGCCCGCGATAGAGCGGCTTCATTTGCTGGACTGATCAAGTCCCGTGTGCCGCCGCCTCACGGCGGAGCCGGGGCCGAAGGTGTATGCTCGTGTTGAGGAATCTAAATGATCCGGATTGCCGCGGCCCTTGCTGCCTTCGGGCTGAGCGCATCGATGAGCGCGCAATGGCCCGACAAGACTCCGGGCATTCCGCGCAAAGCCGACGGCACCGCCGATCTGTCCGCCCCCGCGCCCCGGGGAGCAGGCGGCAAACCCGATTTCTCCGGCGTCTGGGAACATCTGAACTCGCGCGACTCCGCCTACTACCTGAAGGGAATCGCCTTCCCCTGGCGGCCTCCGGCTCTGGCAGAGTTCAAGGAAAACACCGCCAACAATCAGCTCAATAATCCGGAATCGCGCTGCCTGCCGCGCGGTGTGCCGAAGGCCGATGCGTTCGATATTCACAAGGTGGTTCACACTCCCGAGCTGCTCGTGATTCTGTACGAATACCAAAACATGTTTCGCCAAATCTTCCTGGACGGCCGCGCGCTTCCCAAAGACCCCAACCCTACCTGGATGGGTTATTCAGCGGGGCATTGGGAAGGCGACACGCTAGTAGTCGAATCGAACGGCTTCAACGGCAAGGCATGGCTCTCCGGACAAGGCAATCCGACCACGGACGGCATGCGCCTCACCGAACGCATGCGCCGCCGCGATTTCGGCCATATGGACGTCCAGATCACCGTCGACGATCCGAAGGCGTACACAAAACCCTGGACCACCGAGTTGCATCCCGAGCTGATTCCCGACACCGAACTGATCGAGTTCGTGTGCAACGAGAACGAAAGAGACGTCCGTCATCTGGTTGGAAAATGACACGCGCGGCGACCGTGGTAGGATTGCGAAGAGCCGGAGGAGGCTCGACGGAATGCATCGCGAATCGGCGGCGGGACGGTCACTCGGCTTACTATTGGGATGCGGGATGCTGGCGGGCGCGGGATTGGTAATCGTACACGCCCAGCCAAAACAGAATCCCAATTTCACCGGCGGCGTAGTGACGCCCCTGGACGAGAAGCCCGTGGGGAATATCGCGCACTTCCGCTTTGCGCCCGGCGCCCGCACCAAGTGGCACAGTCACGAAGGCGGGCAGATTATTCTGGTGGAGGAAGGTGTGGGCCTGTATCAGAATAAGGGCGGGCCGATCGTCGAACTGCACGCCGGAGAAGTGACCTACTGTCCTCCGGGAGTGGTGCACTGGCATGGAGCCGCGCCCGACCAGGGAGGCGTGCAGTACAACGTCAGCCGCGGCGGCATCACCTGGATGGAAGAAGTCACCGACAAGGAATTCAAGGGTCCGCGGCAACGCCAGGCGCATTGAGTTCCCTCAATATGAGTTCGTTCCGCTCTTTCCGTCAGCTTTCCAGCTGATATCGTAAACTCCGCCTTCTGCGACAGAGGCTACCTGCCGGTCAAGTGCGGCACGTCTTTTTCATTTTCCTGGCATACGAATTCGATCAGCTCCGTATCGAGCATGATGCGGTGATTCACTAATATAGTCCACGGTTTGGTGTAGGCCTTCGGATCGTCGACCGTGATTTGGACTTCCATGCTCCCGTAATTAACGCGGCGGAAGCGCTCGGTCATCTTCGCGGATTCGGTAAGCGGACTACCTTCGACGTCCAGCCAGACATCGCCGCGGAAGCCGTTCGTCTCTACGACCAGCGTGTCCTGATCCCATTTTCCGATCGAGTAACCGTACCACCAGGGCTGCGCGCCGTCCGGCGGCAAAGGGCGCCCATCGGTGAAGATCTGCCGGATCCCATCGTTCGCTTCGTACAGGATCACGAGCAGGCCGGGCGTCTGGATGATTTTTCTTGGTTGGGGATGGGTGTGCAGCTGCATCAGGCCCAACGGCAGGCAGCGAGCATCGGGATTATCTTTGTTGTTCGCAGCGACGCGCTGCCTGCGGAGTTCCGCCGCCCATGGCTGGAACGGCAAACCCTCCGGGAGTGTCGAACCGATATCGAAAAACTGGTTCAGTCCCGGTGCGCGCAACCCAATACCAATGGTTCCGACGCCCGGAGGGGGAGGGGGGCCGCGCCGCGCATCGGGACTGTCGACGAAGCTCCAGATTCCGGAGAAATCAGGATGACCATCGGGAGTTCGCGGGACCGGCCCTGTCAGATCCGGCTGCCCGTCCGCCGCACGCGGAACCCTGGCGGTCGGGTAAGAAGGCCATTGCGCGCAGAGGGGTCCGCCCAGGGCGGTGATCGCACAAAGCGTCGCGATGGAGCTGGTGAGCTTCACGCGCTACTTACCGCGCCCTTTCGGTCCTTGCGCGATCATCGGAATAGCGATGATCCAGTCCTTGTTCTGCGCGTTGTCGCGAGACACGGCATAAAGCGTCTTTCGATCGGGTCCGCTGAACGTTACACTGATGACGCCGCGCGGCGTAGGAATGGCGCCCAGATCTTTACCATCCGGCCCGATCACCTGAACGGCGGGAGCATTGGTGGTCACGTAGAGGCGGCCTTGCGCGTCGAACGTGCTGCCATCGCCGCCTCCGCCCAGCTTCGCAAACTCGCGCTGATTGGTAAGCGAGCCATCCTTCTGCACATCGAAAGCGGCGAGGGACTGCCCGTTGGTGACCCAAAGATGCTTTTCATCCGCGCTGAGGACAATGCCGTTGGTGTTCAGGTTCTCGCCGTAGCGCGTGACTTTGCCTTTCGCGTCCGCGTGGAACAGGCCGCCCATGGTGAAGTAGACGCCGCCCTTACTATCGGCAGCGATGTCGTTGAGCACGCCGCCAATGCAATCCATCGGATCGCCATTATAGCGGTTGGCCAGCGTTTGGCGCTTCGGCGACAGCTCTTCAATGGACGGGTTCAGGCCGCGGTTCGCCACGAAGATGGCGCCTTTGGAATTCATTGCCAGCGATCCGCCGGTATTGGTGCCGGTGAAGGCCACCGAGGTCTTGCCGTCGGCGCCGAGCTTGATGACATCGCTATTGTCGTTCTGCGCGATCAGCAGACCACCATCTTTGGTGGCGATGATGCCATCGGCATTGTTGCCGTCCACCTGCCAGACTTCTTTCCACCGCTGCCCGGCAGCGATCACGCCGGGGATCCCGGTCACGGTGTACTGGCGCGGGCCGCTCTCCGGCGCGCGGGCTCCGGCGCGGCGCGGTCCGCCGGCTCGCGAGGGCGGCGGCGTTTTGCAGGATTTCAGCACCTCCGGTTCCCGTTCGTCCGCCGCGGATTGCACACCGGGGCCTGACCGCTTGCCAGCAGGGGGCACAATTTGCGCCCACACCGCGGTGACAGCGAGCATTCCCAGCGTCACAAATATTCCTGTCGATCTCATTAGATCCTCCTCATCCCGCGTTCCAGAATATCAAGCCTGCGGCCGTGCGGGCCACGAGCCCGCCAGGTTAGACTGGAACACAGTCCAGCAAACCGGGCCCATGTAAAAGGAGTTCCCCAATGCGCCAACTCATGCTTTCGACTGCATTCGCGTGCTTCGCGCTAGGGATGTTCGCCGGTCGCGGCGCCGCGCAAACATTCCCGTACGACCACATCCATGTGAATGTGCCCGACCCGGCGGCGGCGGCCACCTGGTATGAGAAATATTTCGGCGGACGCCGGATCACCGAGGCACCGGACCGGCTGATGTTCGGCAGCACGCGGTTCATGTTTCTCAAGAAGGCGGACGCGAAGCCGAGCAGCGGCAGCGCCATCGATCACGTGGGTTTCTCGTTTCCGGACCTTGACGCGAAGATGAAAGAATTCGAAGCGGCGGGCATCAAGATCGTCACGCCGGTGCGCGAAGTCCAGGGGCTCTTCAAGCTCGGCTTTGTAGAAGATCCGTGGGGAACCCGCATCGAAGTGGTGCAGGATCCGGAAACGCTCGGACTGCACCACATCCACATGCGCGGGCCGAATCCAGACGAAGTCTTCAGCTGGCTGCTGGCGAAGGTCGGCGGGGAGCGCACGAAGCTCAAAGGACGCGCGGACGCGGTCAAGTACAGTGCGCCCGGCTTCAGCAACATGTGGATCCTGGTGCAGAAAGGAGACGCCGAACCGAGCGAAGGGCACGCGATTGACCATATCGGCTGGCGCTCGACGGGCCCACTAGGGAAGACGATCGACAGCCTGCGCGGCCAGGGTGTGACCGTGTTGACCGAACCGCGCCCGCTCTCGCTGCCGAACGGCCCCACGATCAATTTTGCCTACGTGGCCGGACCGGCGGGCGCAAAGATCGAGATCGTCGAGCGGCCGGGGCTGAAGCCCGGAGAGTAGGATTATGTGCCGGAGTATCAAACCTCTATTCAATTTCGACCCACCTGTTACCGAAGAAGAGATTCGGGCAGCGTCGCTGCAGTTTGTGCGGAAGATCAGCGGTTTTCACAAACCTTCGAAGGCCAATGAAGCACCATTCGCAGCCGCGGTCGATGAGATCAGCGGGATCGCCGAGCGGCTTCTGAGTTCGCTCGAAACAACGGCGGGACCGAAGAACCGCGAAGAAGAAGCGGCAAAGGCCCGAGCCCGCGCCGTCCAAAACGGTCGCGGATAGGCCGGCGAGGGCCGCACATGGTCTTCACGAAACGGTTGCGCGAGGGAGTGCGGCGCGGAGAAATTACGTGCAGCGTCCGCATCTGGATGCGGCCGCACGTCAAGCTGGGCCACCGGTACGCGATGGATGAAGGCGAAATCGAAGTGGATTCGATCACGCCGATCGGGTTTCCGGATATCACTCCCCAACTGGCGCGCGAATCGGGTTTTCTGGGCGTCATCGATCTGCTGAAAGTCGCGAAGCACGGCCGGGGCGAGAACATCTACCTGGTTCGATTTCATTACGTGCCGCCGCGCGGCAAACGCGCGTCACGCGCGCCCGTGCAATCCAGCAAATAGCGTGCTCGGTCATCTCAAGCCCGGTACTGCGGCAGGAGCTTGCCAATATTGTCGCTGTAGATGGCGCGCAGCTCTTTCGCGTCGAACACGCCGCATTCGTTCAGCAGCTTCACCTGCTCGGCGGTGACGACGAACGGGAAATCGCCGCCGAAAACAATCTGCGACAGCGGCACGATTTTGCGTAAACCTCCCACGCCGACGGGGTTCACAGCGCTCGACGTGTCGTAGTAGAACTTTTGCAATTCGTATAGCGGGCCTTTCG
This sequence comes from uncultured Solibacteraceae bacterium, assembly GCA_964554945.1. GTDB lineage: Bacteria > Acidobacteriota > Terriglobia > Bryobacterales > Bryobacteraceae > PSRJ01. The sequence goes on from CAZKQQ010000028.1 coordinate 16,374, forward strand.
GCATCGCGGGAGTCGGCCGCGGCGCCGGGGCGCCCGCCCGGAGCGTTCCGCCATCCTGCAGGTACGTGGCGCTCGCGCCGGCGATGCGGCCGATGATACCGGTCAGGGCGCCGCCGCCATGGGAAAAGATGAATTTGATGTCGGGATACCTGGCCGCGGTCCCGGTGTACAGCAGGCTGGCAATGGTGCGGGCGGTGTCCATCGGGTACTCAATGGTGGCGGGATTCATGCCCGGGATGAGGGCTTCGCAGCAAGCTGCTTCCTTGGGATGCGTATAGATCACGGCTTTGCGCCGGTTGAGTTCCTGATAGAGCGGGGCAAGCGCGGGATCTCCCAGATACTTGTCGCCGTACAGGGACTTGCCGCCCCAGTTGGTGTACAGATAGATGCCGTCCGCCTTGAGCTTGTCGAACGCGTATTCCACTTCCTTCAGACTCGCGTCGATGTCGGGGAGCGGCAAGGAGGCGAACGTTCCGAAGCGTCCGGGATAATCGGAAACGACCTTCGCCGCGTACTCATTGATTTCGCGCGCGATGCGGCGCGTTTCCGCGAGGTCGCCATGCCAGAAGCCGGGACCGATGGTGGAGCACATCGCAAGGCTGACGCCGGCTTTATCCATGTCCTCAATACTCTCGGCGGCGGACTTGATAGGAAACTCACGGACCTTGTTATCGACGAGGAATTTGACGTACGCGGGCGCGGTGAAGTGGTGATGGACGTTGATCAAACGCGGGCTGGGAGTCTGCCCCGCAAGCCGATTTCCGGCGATCCATGCGCCACCGGCGGCAAATGAGGCGAGAACTTTTCGGCGGGAAAGCGAGCCTGCATCCATGGCTGGTAATTCTGATCAATGTTCGAGGCGAAGTCAAGGCTGGGGAGCCGCTTTTCCAGCGAGCCGGCAAGCGGTATCCTGGAGCAGCCAGAGGGGACACGCATGAGCACGATCACGAAATTGAGCCGGCGCAGCTTTTGCCAGGGCTTGCTACTGAGTGTCGCAGTCGCGGAGAGTTCGAAAGTCAACGCGCAGTTCGCGGGAGGCGTGGCGCAAGGCGCGCCGCCGACAGGCAAGCCGGGCGCGTACATCCATATCGGCACGGATGATGCGGTCACGTTTATGATTCCCAAAGCGGAAATGGGACAAGGCACCGTGACCTCGCTTTCCATGCTGCTGGCCGAGGAACTGGACTGCGACTGGCGGAAAGTCCACACGGAATTCCCGCCGGTGGACCCCTCGTTGTATGGCCCGCAGCAAGGCGTGGTCGGAAGCATGAGCGTGCGTACTTTGTGGAACCCGCTGCGGACCGTAGGCGCCACCGCGCGTGCGATGCTGATCGATGCGGCGGCACAGCGATGGGGCGTGGATCGTTCCCAGTGCCGTACCGAGAGTGGTTTTGTCATCAACAGCGGCAGTGGCGCGCGGTTGAGCTACGGCTCCGTGGCTGAGGCAGCCGCGATGCTTCCGGTCCCCGCCAACGTGCGGCCGAAAGATCCGAAGGAATTCAAGCTGATCGGCAACCCGCTGAAGCGGCTCGATACGGCGGATAAGGTCAGCGGGCGGGCGCAATTCGGGATTGATGTGCGCCTCCCGGGCATGGTCTATGCGGTGATCGCGCGATGCCCGGTTTTCGGGGGAACCGTTGCCGCCTTCGATTCCAGCAAGGCGAAGGCGGTGCCCGGGGTCAAGGATGTTTTTCCGATCTCGACCGGTGTTGCAGTGATCGCCGAAAACACGTGGGCGGCGATGGAAGGCCGGAAGGCGCTGACGGTGACCTGGAATGAAGGGCCCAATGCCGCCGTGGACAGCGCCGCGATCCGCAAAATGTTTGCAGCGCGCGCCAGCCAGCCGGGCGCCACTGCGCGCACGCGCGGCGACGCAGCAGCGACGCTCGCGGCCGCAAGTAAGAAACACGAGGCGGTCTACGAAGCGCCATTCCTCTCACACGCTCCCCTGGAGCCGATGAACTGCACGGCGGTGGTGCACCCCGACCGGTGCGAGATCTGGGCTTCGACGCAGATGCAGACGCCCTCGCGCGATTTCGCAGCGCAGGTCCTCGGCCTGCCTCCCGAGAAGGTTAAAGTGAATACGCTTTTCATGGGCGGGGGCTTCGGGCGGCGCGCGCGTGTTGATTACGTCGGGGAGACGGTAGAAATTGCCAAGAAGGCGAATCTTCCGGTGAAGCTGACCTGGTCGCGCGAAGACGATATGCAGCACGACTATTACCGGCCGGCCTCTTACGTAAAGTTCGCCGCGGCGCTGGATCCCGACGGCTGGCCGGTCGCGCTGACAGCCGATGTCGCGTGTCCTCCATTCCCTACCGTGGTGAACGGTCTGTCTCCGACGGCGGTGCAGGGGATCGAGGATCTGCGGTACGAGATTCCCCATTTCCGCGTGGATTACCATGTGGCGAACACGCATGTGCCCGTGAGCTATTGGCGGTCCGTAGGTCATTCACAAAACGGGTTCTTCGTCGAGAGCTTCATTGACGAACTGGCAGCGGCGAGCGGGAAAGATCCGGTGGAATTCCGCCGACGCCTGCTGGCGGGCGTCCCGCGGATGCTCGGCGTGCTGAACCTGGCCGCGGAGAAAGCGGGCTGGGGCAAGGCGCTTTCCGCCGGCAGATTTCAAGGAGTGGCGGCCATTAACAACATCGGCAGCTTTAATGCGCAGGTGGCAGAGATTTCCGTGGAGAAGGGAAAGCTGCGCGTGCATCGCATTGTGTGCGCCGTGGATTGCGGATACCGGGTAAACCCCGCGATTATCCAGCAGCAGATCGAGGGCGGGATCGTGTATGGACTGACGGCCGCGCTAAAAGGCGAGATCACCATCGACCAGGGGCGGGTCCAGCAGGCGAACTTCAACAATTATGAAGTGCTGCGGTTCGACGAGATGCCGGCGGTGGAAGTGCACATCGTGCCCAGCACGGAAGCGCCCGGCGGCATTGGGGAAGCCAGCGTGCCGGCCATCGCGCCGGCGATTGCGAACGCGGTGTTCGCGGCTACGGGAAAACGTCTGCGAAAGCTGCCGATCCGGGATGCGGATGTGGCGTGAGTCCGAGCCGCGTGGCGGCTACCGCTGATTCGATTTCAGAATCTTCTTGCGCAGCCGGATGGATTGGGGCGTCACTTCGACGAATTCATCGTCACGTATGAATTCGATGGCCTGCTCCAGATTCAGAATGCGCGGGGGGACGAGGCGGATCGCCTCGTCGGCGGTGGAGGCCCGCATATTAGTGAGCTTCTTTTCCTTGACGATGTTCACGTCGAGATCTTTCTCGCGGGCGTTCTCGCCAATGATCATGCCTTCGTAGACTTCGGTTCCCGGCGACACGAAAATCTCGCCGCGCTCCTGCAGATTGAACACGGCGTGTCCGGTGACTTTTCCGGGGCGGTCGGCCACCAGCGAGCCAGTGGGGCGAGTGGGAATGTCGCCCTGCCAGTCGATGTAGCCGTGGAACAGCGAATTCATTATGGCGGTGCCGCGCGTATCGGTGAGGATTTCGCTGCGCAGTCCGATCAGACCGCGCGAGGGCACGTGAAATTCCAGGCGTACGCGCCCGGAACCGTGGTTTACCATCTTGATCATCTTGCCTTTGCGCTGGCCGAGTTTTTCGATTACTACTCCAATGAAACTCTCGGGACAATCGATGGTCAGGTGCTCCACCGGTTCCTGGACCTTGCCATTCACGGTACGGGTGAGGATCTCAGGCTTGCCGACCGCCAGTTCATATCCTTCGCGGCGCATCATTTCGATGAGAATGGCGAGTTGCAATTCGCCGCGGCCCATCACTTTGAATGTGTCGTGACCCAGCTCTTCCACGCGAATGGAGACGTTGGTGAGCAGTTCCTTGTCCAGCCGGTCCCGCAGATTGCGGGAGGTGACCCACTGGCCTTCCCGGCCGGAAAACGGCGACGTATTGATGGTAAACGCCATCGCGATCGTGGGTTCGTCGATATGAATTTGCGGCAGCGGCTGGGGAGTTTCGGCGCTGGTCACGGTCTCGCCAATGGTAATGCCCTCGACGCCCGCGATGGCGAGGATATCGCCCGGGCGGCCAATGGTTTCGTCGACGCGCTTCAAGCCTTCGAAGGAATAGAGCTTGGTGATCCGCGTATTCTGCATGGAGCCGTCGCGCTTGGCGATCGCCACGTCGTCACCCAGCCGCAGCGTGCCTTGGAACACGCGTCCGATCGCCAACCGGCCGAGATAGTCGCTGTAGTCGAGGTTCGCCACTAACATCTGCAGCACCTGTTCGAAATCGCCCCCGGGGCACGGAATATGCTGCACGATGGCGTCAAAAAGCGGCCGCAAATCGTTCGACGGGTCTTCCATCGTCTTCTTCGCCACGCCGGTTTTGGCGATCGTATAAAGCACCGGGAAATCCAGCTGGTCTTCGGTGGCGTCGAGATCGATGAACAGATCGTAGATCTCGTTGAGCACTTCCTTCACGCGCGCGTCAGGCCGGTCGATCTTGTTGATGACGACGATGGGGGGCAGCTTGGCCTCCAGCGCCTTCATAAGCACGTACCGTGTTTGCGGCAACGGGCCTTCGCTGGCGTCGACCAGCAGCATGACGCCGTCGACGATTTTGAGCGCGCGCTCGACCTCGCCCCCGAAATCGCTGTGGCCGGGCGTATCGACGATGTTGATCTTAACGCCGTGATAGCGGATGCCGGTGATCTTCGCAAGGATGGTGATGCCGCGTTCGCGTTCGAGCTCGTTGGAGTCCATGACTCGATCGACGTGCTCTTCATGCGAGCCGAAGATGCCGCTCTGATTGAGCATGGCGTCGACCAGGGTGGTCTTGCCATGATCGACGTGCGCGATGATGGCGATATTTCGTATGGATGCGTTAGAACTATTCATGTTTGGTTAGTAGAGTCCGCCGCTCCCGATCGGCCGCGGTCTTGTGTCCAGTCCATCTCACAGAGCCGCGACCGTCAGGGAGCGGACACTTCGTCCAATATTTCCCAGATGCGGCCGATCCACTGCTCGTGCTCGGGCTTCATCAACACCGACCGGAGGGCCAGCACTTCTTCCGGCCGGCCGAAGAAGGACCCCGGAAGGCGCGCCAGCGCGAGATGCAGATTGCGCTGCGCGGCCTCTTCGAAAATCCGTTGCGCCGATCCGTTCCGCGGCGTCCACACCACAATATCCAGTTGCGGTTCCAACGGCGCAAGGAACCGCTCATCCGCCGCCAGACGCGCATGCAGCGCCAGTGCCGCCCGCCGCGACGCCGCGAGGTCTTGAGCAAATTCTCCGCCGGGAACCAGCGGCAATATCCGCATGGTGGCCCACAGCGCAACCGCCGCAGCCCCCGGCCGCGAGCATTCCAGCGAAATTTCTCCCAAATGCTGCTGGCGCGACGAAAAGTAAGTTGCCGGCGAGTCGTGTTTGTATAGCGTCCCGACCGAGGGCTCGCGAAATAGCACACAACCGCAGCCGTATGGCTGCAGGCCGTGCTTGTGCGGATCGATCACGATCGAATCGGCCTCGGCCACCCGATCGAATGCGGCGCGCGCCTCCGGCCCCAGATTGTCCGCCAGCGTAAAATAGCCGCCGTACGCCGCGTCGACGTGAACGCGAAAACCGTACCGCTCGCGTAGAGCGAGGATCTCCGGCAGCGGGTCCACCGAGCCGGTAGCCGTGGTACCGAGGGTCGCCACGACGCAGCCGATGTCTCCCGCCTTCAGCATACATTCCAATGCGGAAGGGTCAATGCGGCCTCGCCGATCGGCAGGCACTTTCGCGAACGGAAACTGCAACACGCCACTGATTCGTTCGTGCGTGTAGTGCGACTGCGAGGACGCGACGATCTTCTTCCCGGGCTGTAGCCGGCCGGCCACCCACAACGCCTCCAGATTGGCCATCGTGCCGCCGCCCGTCAGATGCCCCAGATGCTCCCGCCACCCGAACATCGCGGCGATCTGCGCTACGGCCTCGCGCTCCATCCCGGAACTGGCGCGTCCGCCGTCGAGCGCGTGGTTGTTTGGATTAATCCACGTCGCCAGCGCATACGCGGCGCGGGCCGCCGGATGCGGCGGCTTCAGCATCTGGCCCGCGTAGAGCGGATGGAAGTACGGAAAATTATCACCCATCCGCTCGGCGACTTCGGCCATTACGGCATCGATTCGGTCCACGGGCGGAGCTGGGAAATCGGGCAGCGCGGCGAACCGGCGCTCGAGAGCGCGGAGCGCTTCTTCCAGCGCGCGGGGAGTGTCCTTTTCCAGCATTATTCTTCGTGTATCACGTCGATCGGATCGAGCCGCGCGGCCACCCGCGCCGGGTACAGGCCGGCGAGCACCGTCACGCACCACACCAGCAGCAGCGCGCCCGCCAGCAGGTCTACAGGGGGATGAAACTGGATAGTCCAGCCAAAACTCTGTTTGTTGACTACGAATATTAATAGTAGCGAAAGAGCGAACCCTAACGCCAATCCGACCACCGTCGCGAGCAACCCGAGAAACCCGGCCTCCACCAGGATCATGCCGCGCAATTGCCTTGAGGAGGCCCCCAGATAGCGCAGGAGGCCGAGTTCGCGGCGCCGGTCGAGCACCAGAGCCAGCAGCGAATTGGCCGCGCCGAGCATCGCCACCACGATGGCCACGGCTTCGAGCGCCCAAGTAATGGCGAACGTGCGATCGAAGATCAAAATGGCATTGCGGCGGAGCGATTGATTGAGACTGATACTCACACCCATGCCTGCGGTGCGGCGCTGCATGTCACGCTGCACCATGGCGGCATCCGCGCCCGGATCCAGATAAATCGCGGCATTGGTGGGCGGCTGCCCGGGAAGGTATTTCAACAGTGTGGAGCGGTCAAGCAGGACGAAGCCCTGGCTGCTCGAATATTCGTAATATACGCCGGCGACGGTGACTGTCACGCTGCGAGGCCCGATGGGTAAGCTCAGACGGTCGCCCGCGCGAATGCCGTGCTTGTTGGCGAACGGCTCGCTGACAATGGCACGGTCCTGACCGGGGAGAGAGCGTAAAATCTCATCGCGGTCCTGGCCCGGCAGAAACCGGAGACGGCCGTAGCGGCGGACGATCTCCACATCGCCGGCGCCGAGCGTGGCGCGCTCGCCATGGTAGTGGAATTCGAGGGCGTGAAAGAAATCAGCCGCCGCCACGCCAGGAGTTCCCGCCAGAAGGGCCGGGGCGGCTGGCGGAAGCGGCGGATATTCGCCGGCCGCCACGCGGCCGGCGGGCGCGACGTAGAGATCGGCGCGAAGCTGCACGTCCAACCACAGGGTTACGGTTTCCCGGAAACTTGCGACCATGATTCCGACACTCGCCATCATGGCAATGGCGGTGGCCAGCGCGGCGACCACCACAGAAGTGCGCGACAGCGAAGCAGTGAGACTGCGCCCGGCCAGCAATCCTTCAACGCGCCGGCGCATCACGAAGGCGGTGAGCCGATTGACCGCGAGCACCACCGCAGGTGAGGCCAAGGCCGCGGCTCCGACCGCCAGTAGCGCGGCCACGTACCCACCGACGGGCTTACCATCGATAGGCGCAGCCTGCGCAGCAACCGCCGCCAGAATGGCCAGGACCAGCGAACCCCACATCGCGCGACGCCAGTGAAGGCGCGCATGATGTTCATGCGCGCCGCGGCTCATGGCTTCGGTCGGCGGCACGTCCATGGCTTCCCGCGCCGGCGCCAGTGCAGAGAGAAACGCGACCGCCGCTCCGGCGATGATGCCGGTCCAGGCTTCGCCGGCCGTCAATCCGATAGCTGCCGGGCGGCTGGTTGTATACAACGCATTGACTGTATCGGCGATCAAGCCCACCGTTCCGCTCGCAAGTAACCGACCCAGCGCAATTCCGAGCGCCGCTCCCAGCAGTCCCAGGATCAACGCTTCCGCCAGAAATAATGCGAACACAGTGAAACGGCTGGCGCCGATCGCGCGCAGAATCCCGATTTCGGCGCGCCGGCGCACCACGCTGACGGAGATTGTGTTGTAGATCAGAAATGCGCCGACCACCAGGGAAATATAGCTCAGCACCCGCAAGTTCCAGCGAAAAGCTCGCAGCATGCGCTGGTTTTCTTCATTGCGTGCGCCGGGTTTTTCAATGAGATAGGAAGACGGCAGAATGTTCTTGATCGTGTTTTCGACGCGCGAAAAGTTTTCACCGCGCTCCACGGTTACGTCGATGCGGTCCAGCTTGCCGTAACGGCCAAGCGCTTTCTGGGCAGCGGCAATATCGATGGCAATGAACTCGGCGGCGTCCGCGTCGACAACCCGCTCGACCCGGAACCGCCCGACCGGCAGCGTGAGACCATCCTGTGCGGCGACACCGAGCCGCCTCGCGAGGCCGACGGCAACGATCGCCGCGTCCTCCGGCAGGCCCGCGAGATCGATGCCATAAAGAGCGATGGAACCAATCGAAGGCTGGACGATTTGCGTCTCGATCACGGGGGCGAAATGCGCGTTCAGCGGAAGCGCATCGAGCTTCCCGATCCACATCTCATCGACGCCGCCGTTAGCGACAACCTCGAGATCGGTCTTGCCGGCGAGCGTCTCCATCGATGACTGGAACGATCCGGTAGCCGCATCGCCCGCAAGATCGATCGCCACCACCACGGCTACACCGAGCGCGACCGCGAGGATGGTGAGAGCAGTGCGCAACCGGTCCCGGCGCAGCGGCCGCAGGATAAGGGTGCGGAGGAGTTTCATTCAATCGAGAATCTGGAGAACATTATGCATTTTGGAGAGGCGACGATTCCTCAGCGGCCTCGCCGGCATGGGCGCAGCCTCACTGTTCCGGTCCGCCGAGTCCCGGGAAAAGGCGCACAGGATCGACATCCACCACCATCTCTTCCCACGGAGTTACTCCACAGCCATCGTAGCGCTGGGACACCCGCCTTCGCCCCCGTGGACCCCGGCGCGGTCGATCGAAAATGGACAAGAGCGGCATCGCTGTTGCAGTTTTGCAGGCGGATCAGTTCTAGTGGGCTGGCCGTAGCATATAAGCTCTAGCGTTGTGCCCGCTATCATCGATTAAGGAATGAGTGGAACGGGCTCCGCGCCAGCAAGCGAGGGTCAAGATCGGTCAAGACAGTTCGGAATCACCCACACTAGCCGGGGAGATCAATGAACTCAATATTCCACGGCAACACTTCCAAATCAATGCGCGCCAGGGTGATCGGTAATTGGAAACGCCGAGGGCCGGCGCTGCCGGGATTCAGATAAATAACGCCATTCCTGTCGGCGCGCGAGGGCTTGTGCGAGTGGCCGCTGATCACGATATGAAAGCCTGCGGCTGCGGGATCGAGATCGAGTTCATGGATATCGTGAAGGACATAGATTCGCGCCGGCCCGGCTTCGGCGACGGCAGTTTTCGGCAAGGCGTCTCCGTGGTCGATGTTTCCTCTCACGGCGATTACCGGAGCGATCCGTTGAAGTTGCGCGAGGATTTCGGGTTTGCCTACATCGCCGGCATGGATGATCAGATCGGAGCCGGCCAAGGCGTCAAGCGCCGTGGCACGGAGGAGTCCGTGAGTGTCGGAGATCACACCGATGGCGGTGACAGCGGCCATATGCTACTCAATGGATTCGATCCTGCCGTCGCGCAAATGGACGCGGGTGGAGGCAATGGCGGCGGCTTCGGCGCTGTGAGTGGCGAGGAGCACTGTTGTTCCGAAACGCGACGCGCTCTCGCGCAATAACGCCAACGCCTGATCGCCGCTGGCGGTGTCGAGGTTGCCTGTTGGCTCGTCGGCCAGCAGAAGATCGGGGCCGTGAACCAGAGCCCGCGCAATCGCTACCCGCTGCATCTGGCCGCCGGAGAGTTGATAGGGCAGCGAATCCGCTTTCTCTTCCAGGCCGACCCAGCGCAAGCGGTCGCGCGCGGCGTCGCGGGCGCGCGACGCCCCAGCCAATAACAGCGGCAGCTCCACGTTTTCCACAACCGAGAGCGTCGGCAGCAGTTGAAAGAACTGGAAGACAAACCCCACGCGACGGCGGCGTAGCGCGGTCAGTTCGGCTTCGGACAGGGAAGAAGTGGCACGGCCATCGATCAACACTTCGCCCGCGCTGGGAAAATCCATCGCGCCGGCGAGGTTAAGGAGGGTGGTCTTTCCGCAGCCGCTGCGGCCCAGTAGCGCAGTGACCGTGCCGGCCTCCAGCGCGAGGGAAATCTCGCGCAGGACTTCGACCGGCTGGCCTCCATTCCGATAAGTTTTCGAAACTCCTCTCAATTCGAGACGCGGTATCACCACTCAATTATTGTAGGATCGTTGACAAAATTACGATTCCTGCAAAAAACAATTTGCACTGGGAATGTTTTCTGATATTCTGGAATCGCTCTGGCCATCTAAAGTCCGCGCGGGGGGTATGGATACCGTCACACAAGGCATTCTGTCTCGCGACGAAATGGAGAACAGGCGCCTGCAAGCAGCGCAGGACCTGCAAAAGGGGCTCTCCCAATCTCAAGTCGCCCGGAAATTCGGCGTAAGCCGCACGACGGCTTCACGCTGGTGCCGGGCTTTGCACGGCAACGGCATGGAAGGGCTACGCAAGCGGCGCGCGCCCGGCCGGCCGAGCCGTCTGAAACCGGATCAGCTACTCGCGGTGGCCGAGGTGTACCAGGCCGGGCCGCGGGCCGCGGGATTCGAGTCCGATAATTGGACGACCGCCCGTTTCGCGGAAGCCATCTTTGCGAAGTTCGGCATCCGGTACGATCCCGATCACGTGGGCCGCATCATGCACCGACTCGGGTTACGGGAGCGGATGCGCGCGCGCCGGCGCCCGGAGGAACCGGTCTTTAGCTCCCGGTTTCCGTCGAACGCCGTTGTAAGAACCCCGGAACTTTCCCCCACCGTGGCGTAAGCCTCGGCAGGATTCCAAATCGGCGGCATCAGGATTCCGGTGCGCGCCGCCTCGGGCCAGCGCGGCGAGACTCTCCTCCACGCCGCGCTGGCTTCGAAAGGCGATTAATCAGCCTCCGGTTTTTCGACGCAGTCGATGACGAGGACAGCGGTCGCAGCCTTC
>CAZKQQ010000028.1:27464-45687 GCA_964554945.1 uncultured Solibacteraceae bacterium
GGGTACATCGAGGGAAGCGGAGGGCCAAACGATGGCAACCATACCGAAGACCGGCCGGCGCCTGACGAGAGCGAGGCGACTCGGGCTTTTGTTCGCAACCTGGAGTACGATCGGGTTTGCGCAGGGTTCGCAGCCTCCGATAACGATCACGTTGACGGGGCAATCGATGATCAGGTCGGATATCCGGGCGACCTCACCGTCGGCGGTGCCCGTAATCCAGGGGCTGCTGAAGGGCGATGTGGTGTTCACCAACTTTGAAGCCGCGGTCGCCGAAAAAGGCGAGACGGTCCACGAAGGCAGGGGATTTCTCGCTCCGCCCGAAGCACTCGATGCGCTCAAAACGTTCGGTTTTAACCTACTGTCCTTGTCCGACAATCACGCATTCGATTTGAAAGCGGCAGGCATTCAGAACACGATCCGGGAAACGGACAGCCGGAAAATCGTTCGTGCCGGAATTGGAAAAAACCTGGCAGAAGCCGCGGCTCCAGGTTATCTGCACACGCCGAAGGGCACGATTGCGTTGATCTCAAGCGCATCGGGCCTCATTACGCCGGGAGGAAGCGCCACGCCGGACCGTCCGGGTGTGAATGAACTTCGCGTCGAAGCCGGTGACAAGGAAAATGAGGCTTCGGTCGATCTGCCTGGCGCGCCCGCGAACACGCCGAACCCGGAGGATTCGAAGCGCATCTTGCAAAGCATTCGCGAGGCCCGCCAGCGCGCAGACATCGTGATCGTGTACCAACATAACCATGTCTTCGGGAATCACTCCTTTGCGACGATCTTCACGGAAGGAATGCCGGAGCGGCTCGCCCCGAATGATTGGCTCAAGAAGTGGACGCATGCGGAGGTGGATGCCGGTGCGGACATCATTGTGATGCACGGCGCGCCCCTTCTGCATGGAGTGGAGATTTACCACGGCAAGCTCATTTTTTATGATCTGGGCAACTTCATTTACAACTTGCCGCCGACCATCGCGTATATCCATGAACCGATGAATTGGGAGAGCGCTATTGCGTACGTCCAATATCAGGGAAAGAACCTGCAATCGATCTCGTTGCGGCCGATCGTCTTGAACTACGTAGGCGAGGGTCAGCCAGATATTCACAACGAGTACGCCGACAACCAGTTCCTCCACACGCGCGGCTTGCCCTCGCCGGCGACGGGTGCGCGAGCGGGTTATATTCTGGAGCGCCTGGCCGAGGCCTCAAAGCCCTTCGGCACGAAATTTGAAATTAAGGGCGACACGGCGGAGATCAAGCTGAAAGCCGGAAATTAGCGTCCTCTCGCGGCTTGCCTGCGGGAATGGCCGGGATCTCCGGCCTGGTTGTAGGCCGCCGCATTGCAAAAGAGCCGCACTAGGGTTCCCGATATTCGCCGAATACTGTTTTGAGCCGGCTGGAAATTTCACCGACCGTGGCGTAGGCCTCGGCGGCTTTCAGAATCGGCGGCATCAGGTTGGTGCCGGTACGCGCCGCCTCGGCTAACGCAGCGAGACTCTCCTCTACACCGCCCTGGCTCCTCGAGGCACGAAGGTGCCTCAGGCGGTCCACCTGCGCTTGCTCGAGCGCCGGGTCGAGGCGAAATGTAGGGATTGTGCCGTCTCCTTCCTGCCGGAAGCGGTTTACGCCCACGATGATCCGCTCGCCGCTCTCGATGGACCGCTGATATTGATAAGCGGCGTTCTGAATCTCTGCCTGGATGAAGCCGGCTTCGATGGCGCGCAGCGTGCCGCCCATGTCGTCGATCTGGCTCAGGTAAGCGCGGGCGCCCTGCTCGATTTTGTCGGTCAGCTCTTCAATGTAGTCGCTGCCGCCCGCCGGGTCCACGGTATTGATGACACCCGTTTCGTGAGCGATGATCTGCTGCGTGCGCAAGGCGAGGCGCGCGGATTCCTCGGTGGGCAGCGAGAGCGCTTCGTCGCGCGAGTTGGTGTGCAGCGACTGAGCGCCGCCGAGCACGGCGGACATGGCTTCGAGCGCAGTGCGGACAATGTTGACGTCCGGCTGCTGCGCGGTCAGGCTCGAACCGGCTGTCTGCGCGTGGAAGCGCAAGGTGAGCGAGCGCTGATCGTGGGCGCCGAAACGGTCGCGCATCAGGCAAGCGTAGAGACGGCGGGCGGCGCGGAATTTGGCAATCTCCTCCAGAAAGTCGCTGTGCGCGTTGAAGAAAAACGAGAGCCGTGGCGCGAACGAATCCACTGCGAGACCCGCAGCGACGGCAGCCTCGATATACGCGATCGCGTTGGCGAAGGTGAACGCGAGTTCCTGGACCGCGGTCGAGCCGGCCTCGCGAATGTGGTAGCCGCTAACCGAAATGGTGTTCCACTCCGGCATCTCGCGACCGGCCCACGCAAAAACATCGGTGATGATGCGCATGGCCGGACGCGTCGGATAAATATAGGTGCCGCGCGCAATGTATTCCTTCAGAATGTCGTTCTGAATCGTGCCGGAGAGCTTGCGGGGGTCCGCGCCCTGCCGCCGTGCCACCAACGCGTAAAGCGCGAGCAGGATGGCGGCGGTCGAATTGATCGTCATCGAAGTGGAGACATCCTGCAGGGGGATGCCGCGCAGCAGCACTTCCATGTCGGCGAGCGACGAGATGGCCACACCGACGCGGCCCACTTCCCCGGCCGCCATCACGTCATCGGAATCGAGACCCATTTGCGTCGGCAGATCGAAGGCTACCGAGAGACCGGTGGTTCCCTGCGATAACAAAAAATGATATCTGCGGTTACTATCTTCGGCACTGCCAAAACCGGCATACTGGCGCATCGTCCAGACACGGCTCCGGTACATATCGGGATAGATGCCTCGGGTATACGGAAATGAGCCAGGTTTACCCAGCCGGTCGCTCATGATCGGGAGATTTTGCGCGCCCGCAGAAAGGAGGAAATTCCGAACCAGGCCATAATTAATGTCAACGGGGCGGCTAATAACACTTTGGGCGTTTCTTCATTTAAATATGCGCGCACCCCGTTAAAACCAAAGATCACAGCTAGACACAAGAAAAGAAACCCGATAACCTCATTCCAGAGGGTTCGCGCCGGTTTCATCACAGCCGGCACCACGTGATTCAAAAATTGACGGCCGTGTCGGAGAAGCTGACGATTCACTAAGACCATCGTAACAAAGTGGACTCAGGACAGAGCTTACAGCTTGGCGCATAAATTGCCGATAGAAAGCTTGTGAACGGGTTCTGGCTCCACTACAATCGAAGCGGGTGGGAGGTCCACCCGTGGAACGAAGTGCGTCGCCGGCACATCCACTATTTAGGGAGAACTCTGTGGACGAACCATTGAAGCACCTCATGCAGGAATTGGGGAACGCGATCAACGATTCCCTTTCCGAGTCTGACCGGATTGCGGAAGCGATCGGGGAAATCAAGAGGGCTGGGTACGATGTCTTCCTAGTGTTGGAAGCGACCATTGGGTTCAACCGGCGCGACGAAGACGAAGCTGAGGACGAGGCGGGTCCGGAGATCACTGAGCAGCAACCGAAGCGTGGGTTTGAGGCCGCCGGGAAGATCAAATTCACATCGCAAGATCACCGGTTTCTGCGCGCGCTCAAAATCGCTGTTGACGAAGAAAACCGCTGATCAGCGGAGAAGTTCCTGATAGACGCTCCACGTTTCGTGGACGGCTCTTTCCCAAGTAAATGAGCGGGCCCGGTCACGCCCGCGCTGCGCCAGTTCCTGCCGGAGTTCGGGTTTTTCGATCAATTGCGTGAGCGCCCCGGCGATGGCATCGGTGCGCTCAGGGTCCACCAGCAACGCGGCGGTTCCGGCAACTTCGAGAAGGGCCGAGCGATTGGAAGTGATCACGGGAATTCCGGCAGCCATCGCTTCTACCACCGGGATTCCGAAGCCTTCGTCCAGCGAGGGGAACGCGAAGACCGATGCTCGTGCGTACCACCGCGCCAACTCCTCGTCATTGATATAGCCGGTTACGTGAATGCGTTCGCGCACGGGACTGGCGTGGATTTGCGCATCAATTTCGGCGGCTCCGAAACCAGCCGAACCGGCGAGCACCAGCGTCCAGTCTGTTTCCAAACTTTCGAAAGCGGCGACCAGGCGCGCCAGGTTCTTCCGCTTCTGAATGGCTCCCACGCTGAGGACGATGTTCTCGCGGGGGACCGCGGGAAGCGGCAGTTGGCGAACGCCATGGTGCACCACCCGCACTTTGGCGGGCGCAACTCCGAGCAGACCGGTGAGCTGCGCTTTGGTGAAGTCTGAAACCGCGATGAGGAGATCGGCCCGCGCCGCCGCATCGCGCGCCTGGGCGGCAAAGCGGGCGCGGAACTCGGCCGTCGAGTATTCGCCCGAAAGCACGAACAGGTCATGGAACGTGACTACGGGGCGCGGCAGACGCACGTTTGGCAGGCGTTGGTTAAGACCGTGAAAGAGATCCGCGCCCGCGGGGAAACGGCCGGCCAGCAGCCGGCGGCGGGCATTGGGCGGCAGCGACTCCCGCCAGGATCGCAGATACCGGTGCGGCCGATAGGAGAAATCGAAGCGGGTCTCGGGGTGCGCGGCCGCCAAGCCAAACAGCAAGGCGCGGGAATAGATACCTATGCCAGAAAGCTCGTCGCCGAGGCTATAAGTTGCGTCGACCCCGATGGTCACTCGATTCTGTATTCTTTCATTTTGCGGTAGAGCGTGGTGCGGCTGATGCGTAAAAGCTGAGCGGCTTTGCCGCGTTCGCCGCGCGTTTCCGCCAGCGCCCGCACAATCGTCTGCCGTTCCGAATCGGGCAGCGAGATAACGGGAAATTTCGGCGCGCTCAGGAAATGAGGATGGCCGCCCTCCGCAGCGACTGCCGCAAAGGATTGAGGCTGCTGATGAGAGGCGCGGTGGTGTTGGAGCGCGGATGGCATGGACTCCGTCTCGAGGGCGCCCTCCGAGTGCATCGCCGCGATGCGGTCCAGACAGTGCTTCAATTCGCGCACGTTGCCGGGCCAGTCATACGACAGCAAAAGGTCCATGAGTTCCGGCGAGGGTTGGAATTCGGGAAGGCCCTGTGCGCGCGCGTCTGCCAGAAAATATTCCGTAAGCGCCGGAATGTCCGGCTTGTGATCGCGTAGGGGCGGCAGATGTACGGTGAAGACGTTCAACCGGTAATACAAATCCTGGCGGAACCGGCCGGCAGCCACCTCGGCTTTGAGATCGTGGTGCGTGGCCGCAATGATTCGCGGCTCGACCTTGTGCCACTTCAGCGCGCCCACGGGGCGAATCTCGTGCTCCTGAAGCAGCCGCAAGAGCTTGACTTGCATTTCAAGCGGCAGATCGCCGATCTCGTCGAAAAAAGCGATGCCGCCGTCGGCCAGTTCGACAAGGCCCTTCTTGTTTTCGACGGCGCCGCTGAACGAGCCCTTCACGTGGCCGAACAGTTCGCTTTCGAGGAGGGTACCAACGAGTGCGCCGCAATCGATGGGTACGAAGCGGCCGTGCGCACTGGCGGCGTGGATGGCGCGGGCCACCACTTCTTTGCCGGTACCGCTCTCGCCCAGCAGCAGAACGGGGAGGAGGTTCCCTGCGGCTTTATCGATCAGACGCCGAAGGGAAGCGATCTGCGGCGACTCGCCGACCAGGCCATGGCTCAGGCCGCTCGCACACACACTCATGACGGGCTCGCTTATACAGTATCTAGTCGTACCACGAACGCGGTAATCTTCTCAGGGGAATCGCGGCGGATGCGGGTTGCCAGCTCCGCGGCCGCGTTTTCAGTGGCTTCCGAGCCTACCAGGACACGCCAGAGCCGGGGGCTTCCCTCGCGAAGACAAAGCTGAGCCAAGCCGTACCGTTTGGCCATGCTCCGGCGGATCCGTTCCGCATTCCGGCGGTCCTGAAAGGCGCCGACCTGGACTGCGAACGACGCAGGCGCTGCGGCGGCGGGCAGACGAACGACCTCAAATCGGACCCGAGCGGTCCCCGGACCGAGGAACTGGAGCGAGCGGGCAGCCGCCCGGGAAACATCAATGACGCGCCCGTCGACGAAGGGGCCCCGGTCGGTGATGCGGACTTCAGCAGTCCGGTGGTTCTCCAGATTCTGGACCCGGACCCAGGTATTGAACGGTAGCGTGCGGTGAGCGGCCGTCATTTGCTCCATGTCGTAAATCTCGCCATTTGCCGCGCGACGGCCGTGGTAGGGATTGCCGTACCAACTGGCCAACCCGGTCTCCGAATATCCAACGTGGACCTGGCCAGGAGGGGATGGAAGGTTTTGGACGCGCTGTTTATGAGCGCAACCTGCCAGAATTAAAGCGATTAGCCCAATAGCCAGAGCCGCGCGCATCTCACGTATATTATAGCGAGGGTCCTGTAAAGTCGCTCCGGAGTTCCGCCGATTGGGGGATATGCAGGAACGGCGATCGGAAGTTCGCATGTTGTGCGCAGACCTGGTTCGGGTCTGTTGGAAAGATAAACAGGGAAAGAGGCACCGGGCTTCGGCTCTGCTGGAGGATATTTCCAGCTCGGGAGTCTGTCTGCAGACGGAAAGCCCGGTGCCCCTCGGAGTACAAGTCCACTGGCACACGTCGAAACACGAGTTTAGGGGGCAAGTGCGCTACTGCGAATATCGAGAAATCGGCTACTTTGTGGGCGTGGAGTTAGATCCCGGCTCGAAGTGGTCGCAAGAGGCGTTTCGACCGGAACATCTATTGGATTTAAAGCGCCTGACGCTCCGGACCAGCCAGTAGGAAGAGGGTTACCGCTTGGATTGAGTTCTCAGGCTACGGGGGGTGCTACTTCTGAGCTGGGGTTGTGGGTTTGGGCTTCTTGAGGAAGCGAAAGGCGCTGTATCCTGCTAGAAAAACAGCGGCTCCAGCGACGGCACCGAGCCCAATGACGACGCCGGCGGAGAGGGGAGTTGCGCTTCCCAACGCGGCCAGTTCCAGAACGCCTGCGGAAGCACCGCCCGCTCCCCCGACACTAGCACCCACCCCGGCTACTGCCGCGGCTTTCGCTTTCTCTTTCCCAGTTTCCGTCATTGTCCGCGAGTTTCCTTGAAATTCAGAGGTTGCAATCTCAATTATACCGCGAACAGTTCCGAGAGCCAAATTAACTTGGGGTAACAGGGCAGGCGCGGTGGCGGCTCAGGCACCCCGCGGGCCTAGAAGAACAGAAAAGAGGTCCATTAACTCAAGCTGCACCCGCTGTGCGCGTGCGCGCGGCTTTTTGCGCTGCTTTGCGGAGACCGGTTTTGCCTTTGGTGCGGACCGCTTTTTTAGCGGCTTGAGTGCGGTTGGCGCGGCCGCGCCGCTGCGCGCTGGAACGGGCCTGGCGCGAGAGGGACTCGGGCGAGGCGCCTTGGCGTCCTTCGCGCCGGAGAGCTGAAGTGGTGGCTCGCGATCGCTTGGTTGAGGTCTTGCGACCTGAGGATTGGGCGAGGTTGCGTTTTGCCTGGGCCCGCGTTTTCTCGGAGGCTTTTCCTTTTGCGGGGGGCGGTAATTTAATTCCGGATCGGCGGGCTTTGGACAACCCGATGGCGATCGCTTGTTTCGTGGAACGGACACCGTGCTTGCCTTCCCGGACATGCTCTATCTCCTCCCGAACAAACTCGCCAGCTTGTGTGCTTGGCGCTTTGCCTTGTCGCGCATCCGCGCGAGCTCTCTCCAGCGTTTTCTTTTCGGGCATTGGTCCTCCTCACTGCGAAGCATTTGTGCAATTTTGATTCCGGGCAATGGGAAAAACCCCACTGGCTGTGTGCCTGGATACAAGCGGCTGTAGTTCCGGGCGGAGTACCGAAAGCGTACAATAATCGAACGGGAGGGTATACGTGGCCGCGGTTCGAACCTGCACGCTCAACCGCCGAAGGGCGCTGGCAATGCTTGGCGCAAGCGCTGGTTTCTGGGCGAAGCGCGGATTTGCCGAAGGATCGCAGTTGCCGCTACAAACGAGCGGTCTGGAGCACATCGGCATGACTGTGCCCGACCAGGAAGCGACCGCCAAATTCTACGGGATGATCTTCGATCCGCAGCTTTTCCAGGAAAGAGATCCTCCACCGCGATTCTACGTAAGATTGGGAACGTCGTACATTGCGTTCGGCGGAATCGCCGCCAACGCTCCAAGCGCGCAGCCGAGAATCGACCACTTCTGCGCGCTCGTCCGTGATTACAAGGCACAGGAAATGCGGAAAGCCCTTGGCGAGGCTGGTATTTCGATGGGACAAGGCCCCGCTGGGATGGCAAGCGATCCGGACGGGCTGCGATTGCAACTGCTTGGCGTTCCCGGGGGCCTGGCCCGGACCATCATGCCCGCGACTCGCATCTCGACAGAAGAACCGGCGGTGCTGGCGCTCGGATTCGAACACATTGTGCTGGCGGTCTCGGACGTGGAGAAATCAGCGGCGTATTACCGGAAGTTTTTTGGGATGGAAGTCTCGCGAGGCAAGAAGCCGGACCGGATCTGGTTTCAGGCGGCGCGTACGAAGCTGGGGCTGCAGACGGCCGCGTCCGGCGAGATGCCGAAGGTGGACCATGTTTGTATCAGGGTTGCACGATTCGACCGACATGCGATTACAGGCAAACTCAAGGAATTGCGCGCGGAAATTGTACCTTCGAACGACGAGGGACTGCTGCGTTTTCGCGATCCGCACGGAATAATGATGGAATTAAAAGCAGTGACGTAGACGTGGAGCATCGGATGTTCCGCTGCCTAACGATTGCGGTTCCGTGTCCAGGCTCGGAACGGAGTTGCGAGCACACGCGAGCGGACTAGTGAAAGAGGTGCAAAAGATGTCGCTCAAAATGAACGCGGGATGCATGGCGTTGCTGCTGGCGACGGCAGGCTGGGGCGTGGAACTCGATAACCGCGTGGTGCGCGCGGCGATGAGCGGGGACAAATCGGCTGTGCGCACGCTGATTGCGGAGAAGGCGGACATCAACGCGCCGCTGGCGGACGGCACGACGGCGCTTCACTGGGCTGTGCGCGCTGATGATCTGGAAACGGTGGACCTGCTGATTCGTGGCGGCTCGAACGTGAAGGCCGCGGACCGGTACGGGCTGACCGCGCTTTCCCTTGCCTGCGCAAACGCCAATGCGCCGGTTGTGCGTAGGCTTCTGGACGCGGGGGCGGATGCAAATTCCGCCGATCCGAATGGCGACACGGCTCTGATGATTGCAGCGCGCACCGAAGGCGGGAGCGAGGTAGTGAAACTTCTGCTGGAGCGCGGCGCTACGGTGAACGCGCGTGATAAAGTTGTCGAGCAAACGGCGCTGATGTGGGCGGTAAGGGCAAATCAGGCGGAAGCGGTAAGGCTGCTGCTCGGCGCGGGCGCGGAAGTAAACGCACGGACCAGGATTGGCAAAACCCCGGCGCGCCGGCCCCCGAATGCCGGTGGCGGATCACACGGCAAGGGCATCGTTCGCGGCGGCTGGCCGGACCGCGGCTCGCAGGACCCGACCCCAGGCGCAATGACGGCGTTATTATATGCGGCTCGCGACGGAAGGCTCGAAATCGCTCGCATGCTGGTAGACGCCGGCGCGGACGTGAACCAGGCGGAAGCGAACAAAATGACACCGCTGCTGATCGCCATCGCCAACGATCATCTGGACGTCGCGCATTTCCTCTTGAGCAAAGGCGCAGATGTCAACGCGGCCGACTACTGGGGGCGCACACCGCTCTGGACGGCGTTGGATGTGCGCGATCTGGATTATGACCGGTCGGGCGAACAGCACGCCGACCGCGCGGCGGGGCTGGAGATGATCCAGACGCTGCTGAAGCGCGGCGCCGACGTGAACGCACGCCTTGCCGAAGTGCCGCCAATCCGGCGCTGGGTGCTGCCGATCAGCGATATTTCATGGGTCGATTTCACGGGCGAGACGCCGTTTTTGCGCGCGTCTCTGGCTGGCGATATCGCGGTCATGCGATTGCTGCTCGAGCACGGCGCCGATCCCAACATTCCGACCTTCTCGAACACGACGGCCTTGATGGCGGCGGCGGGCGTGAACTGGTCAGTGGGGCAGACGTACACGGAATCCAAAATGGCCTCGATGGAAGCGGTGAAACTGTGCCTGGAAAAGGGCGCGGATGTGAACGCCGTCAATTCGATGGGCTTCACGGCGCTGACCGGTGCGGTGAACCGGGGTTCTGATGACATCGTGGAATTCCTGGTAAATCACGGAGCGCGGATGGACGTGAAAGACAAAGAAGGGCGCACGCTGCAGGATTGGGCGGAGGGAGTCTTTCTAGCCACGGTCCCGCCGGAGCGGAAACCGAGCACGATCGCGCTTCTGCAAAAGCTGGCGGCCGAGCACGCGGGATCCGGGAAAACTCAATGAAGAAGTGGAGCACAGCTTGCGGGGTCGCGCTGCTGGCGGCGGCGAGTTACGGGCAAACGCCGGAGCGGGCGCTTCTCAACCAATACTGTACCGGTTGCCACAATGACAAATTGAAAACCGGAGGTCTGACGCTGGAGAAGATCGACCCAGCGAATCCGGAAGGTGCGGCTGAGACTTGGGAAAAAGTGGTACATAAGGTTCGCACCGGAATGATGCCGCCAAGCGGCGCGCGCCGGCCGGATCGCACGGCGCTGGATGCGTTCGCGGCAAGGATCGAAGCGGGGCTGGATCGGGCTGGGGCGGCGAAGCCCAATCCTGGATCGACGGGTCTGCATCGGTTGAATCGAACCGAATACGCGAACGCGATCCGCGACCTGCTAGCGCTGGAGATCGACGCGAGCACACTGCTACCGGCGGACGATTCCAGCGAGGGTTTCGACAACCTCGCGGATGCGTTGTCGGTTTCGCCGGCCCTGCTGGAGCGTTATGTTTCGGCGGCGGAGAAGATCAGCCGGCTGGCGGTGGGCGACTCGGGAATCAGCCCGTCCACAGCGACGTACAGAGTACCGACCGACCTTTCACAGACCGACCACATCGAAGGATTGCCGCTGGGAACGCGCGGCGGGATGCTCATCCATCACAATTTTCCTTTGGACGCCGAGTATGCGATTAAGGTGCGCGCGCGCGGCGGCGCGATCGGTCTGGGAGCGGTCGGGTTTCAGGGAGATCAACTGGAAGTGACGCTCGACGGGGAGCGGCTCAAACTAGAGAACGCTGCCCCGACGCTCGATTTGCAGGTGAAGGTGAAGGCCGGACCGCACGCGCTGGGCGTTGCCCTTGTGAAGAGAAGCGCCGTGGGGGCAGATGACCTCTGGCAGATCTATGCCAACAATTCGGGCATTCAGAATGTGGCGATCACGGGGCCGCTGAATCCGACTGGGGCGGGCGATACACCGAGCCGGCGGCGCATCTTCGTGTGCCGGCCGGAGCCAGGGAAGGACGAGACACCCTGCGCGCGACAGATCATCGCGACGGTAGCGCGCCGCGCATATCGCCGGCCGGTGGCGGACGCGGATGTCGAAACGCTAATGGGGTTCTTTGAGGCGGGACGCAAGCGGGGCGGCTTCGACGCGGGAATTCAGCAGGCGCTGGCACGCGTCCTGGTGGGACCGCGGTTCGTGTTCCGGTTTGAATCGGATCCGGAGAACCTTAGCCCAGGCGGCGCGCACCGCATCAGCGATCTGGAGCTGGCTTCGCGCTTGTCCTTCTTTTTATGGAGCAGCATTCCCGACGATGAGTTGTTGAGCGTGGCCAGCCAGGGCAAGCTGCACGATCCCGCGATGCTGGAGCGGCAAACCCGGCGGATGCTGGCGGACGCAAGGTCGGAGTCGCTGGTGACTAATTTTGGCGGCCAGTGGTTGTATCTGCGCGAGTTGAAGAACCAGCGGCCGGAATCGAAGGAATTTAACGAGAATCTGAGGGATTCATTCAAGCGGGAAACCGAGCTGTTCTTCGATAGCATCATCCGGGAAGACCACAGCGTGCTGGACCTGCTGAGCGCGAATTACAGCTTCGTGGATGAGCGGCTGGCGCATCACTACGGAATATCCAACGTTCACGGCAGCCAGTTCCGCCGGGTGATTCTGCCGGAGAACCGGCGGGGGCTGTTGGGACAGGGCAGTATTCTACTGGTGACGTCGGTGGCGAACCGGACCTCGCCCGTGGCGCGGGGCAAGTGGATTCTCGAAAACCTGATGGGCTCACCGCCGCCGCTACCGCCGCCCAATGTTCCGCCGCTCAAGGAAAGCGCGGGACAGACGCAGGCCGTCTCGGTGCGGCAGCGCATGGAGCAGCACCGGAATAACGCGGCTTGCGCAGCATGCCACAAGATCATGGACCCCATTGGGTTTTCGCTGGAAAACTACGACCTGATCGGCAAATGGCGGACGGCGGACGAAGGCGCTCCGATCGACGTATCGGGGCAACTAGTGGACGGAACAAAGGTCGAGGGGCCGGGGGGGTTGCGGCAGGCGCTGTTGAGCCGGCCCGATGTATTCGTCTCGACACTAACGGAAAAGCTGCTGACGTACGCGCTGGGACGCGGCATCCGGTACTACGATATGCCGGCGGTGCGCGCCATCACGCGCGAGGCTGCAAAAAACGATTACAAGTTTTCGAGTTTGATTTCGGGTATTGTGAGAAGCACGCCGTTTCTGATGAGAGTGAAGCCGCCCGAAAGAACCGAAGCGCCGCTTGCTGACGCGCGCGGTTCCGTCGCGGGCAACAGAGCCGCGGCCGTAAGGGAGCAATAGGAGGAAGTGATGAACGTGATCACGAGGAAACATTTGCCGCGGCGCACATTTTTGCGCGGCGTGGGGGTCTCGCTGGCGCTACCGCTGCTGGATTCAATGCTGCCGGCACAGACGCCGCTCAGCCGGACGGCGGCCGCCGCGAAAAGGCGTCTCGGGTGTATCTACGTTCCCCACGGCGCGACCATGTACAAATGGACGCCTGAAAAAGACGGCACCGATTTCGAGCTTCCCGAGACACTGGCTCCGCTGGAGAAGGTGCGGGACCGGGTCACGATCGTGTCGAACCTGGCGCATCCGGCCGCGGGTGGCCTGGGTTCGGACGCCGGCGCGGATCACGCGCGCTCCGCCGCAGTCTTTCTGAGCGGCGTGCATCCGGAAAAAGAATCGGTGCACGTCGGGACAACGATCGATCAGTTGGTGGCGCAGAGGATCGGGCAAGAGACTCCGCTGCCCTCATTGGAAATGTCGATCGAAGATGTGGCGTTGAGCTGCGGCTCGGGCTACGCGTGCGCGTACTCGAACACGATTTCCTGGAAAACGGCAACGGTGCCGCTGCCTATGGAGAACAATCCGCAGGTGATTTTCGAAAAACTGTTCGGCGACGGAAGTAACAATGCCGAGCGGCTGGCGCGCAAGCAGGAAAGTCGCAGCTTGCTGGATTCGGTGACGCAGGAAGTAGCTTCGCTGCAAAAGCAACTTCCGCCGGGGGATCGGGCAAAGCTGAGCGAATATCTGGATGATGTCCGCGAGATTGAGCGGCGGATTCAGCGCGCCGAGCAGCAGGTTCCGGCGGACCTGAAGGTGCCGGAGGCGCCGGTCGGTATCCCGGAGGCGTTCGACGAGCATTTCAAAATCATGTTCGATTTGCAGGTGCTGGCGTTCAAAGCGGACATCACGCGCGTGGCGACCATGATGTACGCGCGCGACACTAGCGGCGCAGTTTATCCGCAAAGCGGCGTCCGCGACGGCTTCCACGTGGCATCGCATCATTCGAACGTGCGCGCCAGCATGGACAAGTATGCGCTGATCAACAAGTATCACGTGCAGCTTCTGGCGTATTTCCTGGAGAAGCTTCGCGCGACTCCGGACGGAGACGGCAACCTGCTGGATCATTCGCTGATCCTTTACGGCAGCAGCATGAGCAACGGGAACCAGCACGATCACGATCCGCTGCCGGTCCTGCTGGCAGGCGGGGCGGCCGGGCAATTGAAGGGCGGGCGCCATATTACTTATGCTCCGCACACGCCGATGTCGAACCTGCTGCTGAGCGTGCTGGACAAGTTCGGGGTGCGTCAGGAGAACTTCGGCGACAGCACGGGGCGGCTCGAAGTTTAGGCCCGCAAACGTTAGCGAGTCTCGTAATCGAACTCAGCCCAGACTGCGGCGTGATCGGATGCTCCGGGAGCGCGACGAGTCTCGAGGTCTACGTCGGTGGCGCGGCAAACGGCCGCCAATGGAGCCGTTGCCAGAACGTGGTCGATGCGCCATCCCCAATTGTGCCCGAACGCATTGCGGAAATAGTCCCAGTAGGTATACTGCACGCGATCCGGATAGAGTTTTCGAAACACATCGGTGAATCCCCATCCGATTGCGTGGCGGTAGGCTTCGCGGGCGTCAATGTGAAAGTCGGGGTCATTGACGCGGCGGTCCGCGTGGTAGACGTCGACGGGCTCAGGCGCGACGTTCAAATCGCCGAGCCAGATCGCCGGCAGGTTCGGGTCGAGATGCTCGCTGAAATACCGGCGGATGCGGTGGAACCACTCCAGCTTGGCGACGTACTTATCGGTGCCGACTTTGAAGCCTTGCGGAACATACGTATTGACGATGGGAATGCCGCCGATGACAGTCTTCACGATGCGAACATCTTCGCTGTCCGGACCCTCGCACAAGCCGTGGAGCACGGCTTCGGGCTCGCTACGGCTGAGAGTGGCGACGCCATTGTAGCCTTTCATGCCGCGAAATACGGCGTGGTACCCGGCCTCGCGAAAGGCGGAAGCTGGAAAGTCACTATCCTGCACTTTGGTTTCCTGAAGGCAAAGCACGTCGGGTTTGTTCGCAGTAAGCCAGTCCAGCACCAGCGGCAAACGGCGGCGAACCGAGTTGATGTTCCAGGTGGCAATTCTCATGGCGTATGTCGAATGGTAACGTGGATGGCCCTACATCGTGGAACACAGTAAAATATCGAATGATTGCGAGGTCCAATGAGTGAACGCCGCTTGTTCTTGCTTTTCGCGTCAGCCGTGCTGGCTTTATTCTGCGCTTTGCCTGTTTGGGCGCAAGCATCTTCCACAGGAACACGGGGCGCCGGTCAGACCACGACAACCGGCAAGAAATGGAGCGTGCCGCGCACGCCCGACGGGCAGCCGGATCTCGAAGGTGTCTGGGACGCGGCCAGCATGACGCCACTGGAGCGTCCCGTGGAACTGGGCAACAAGGAATTCTACACACCCGAAGAAATGTCAGCCTACGAGAGGAAGCGAGGGCAGGATCTCAATCGCGACCGCCGCGACGGTTCGGCGGAAACAGATCTCGGGCGAGCGTACAACGAGGCATGGTTTGATCGCGGAGCCCACCTGGCCGGCGACGGGCGAACCTCGCGGCTCATCGACCCTCCCAATGGCAGATTCCCGGCCATGATTCCGACCGCCGCGAACAAATACAAGGAAATGCACGCATGGCTTAGCGAGCACGCCAGTGACGGTCCGGAAACGCGAGCGCTACCCGACCGCTGCCTGGTGTTTTCGCAATCCGGTCCGCCGTTCCTTCCTGGCAATTACAACAACTACTATCAAATCGTCCAGTCTCCCGGTGTGGTCGCGATCGTTTCGGAGATGGGGCACCAGGCGCGCATGATTCCGGTGATCAGCGCCCACACAAATCAGCCAAGCCTGCCCCAGCACATCAAGCAGTGGGCCGGGGATTCCGTGGGTCACTGGGAAGGCGAGACATTGGTGATTGAAACCACGAACTTCCGTGGCAGCGATCAAAGCCGTTTTGGTGTTCAATATGACGGCATGAGCGACGAAAACCTCCTCGTCACCGAACGCCTGACGCGCACTGGCCCCCGCACCATTACCTATCGCGCGACTGTTGTCGATCCCACCGTGTACACGCAACCGTGGACGGTGGAGTTCCCCCTGGAACGAACTGAGAGCCCGGTGCTCGAATACGCGTGCCACGAGGGCAACTACGCCATGACCGGAATTCTTTCCGGCGCGCGCGTCCAGGAAAAGGCCGCGGCGCAAAAGAACGGGCGCCAGTAAGCCTGGCGAGTTTCTCCAGCTACTTGACGCGATCGAAGACGAGAGTGTAATTCACATCATTACCTTCCGGATCGAGTCCTCTGTAAGTAATGGTCATGCTTCTTCCATCCTCTGAAACGACGCGCGTCGTTTTTGCGATCTCCTTACCCGCGTGCATCAGAGTCGACTCCGCGGTGAACTCATTGATCCGTTTCAGCCCGACGGAATCGGCAGGACCGCCGGAGCCGCTGACGGCGTGCTGCTCGCCATCCGGAGTGGTTAGATAAACGCTGGTCACCAGCTTACCCCGCGCATTTACGGTTCGAATGGTTACCTTTACGCCGTCCTTTTGGTTTTCGTAGGTGCGCGTTTCGCTCTGAAATCCGGGCCCGGGGTGAAATGCCGATCTTCCTAAGTTCAGCTTCCATGTTCCGAGACTGGGATCGGCCGCCCAGAGGGCCGTGGTGAGAATTGGGACAAGCGCGAGCAAGCGGAGAATATTCATACTTGCCTCCCGGCGAGAGTATACACCCACGGCATTCGCGGGCGACAGCCGCCATCGCCCGCCGGCTTGGTTTCTCCTCAGTGCTAGTCCAGGTACAATCAGTTGCGGAGTAACATGCAACGGAGGGTCGGATGTTTATGAAAGGGCGGAAGTGGCTGCCCCTGGCACTTTTCGCGGCTTCAGTTCCCGGCGTGACCACCGCCGCGGATGGGCCATGGCAGTGGAGCGGATCGTATCCGAATAGAGCGGTTCAGATCCTGCTGGTCGGTGATATCAATGTACAGAAGCGCGCGGACCCGTCGGCCGTATTCATGCACGTCAGGGAAACTCTGAACCGAGCCGATCTCGTATACGGAAATCTGGAAGGGCTGCTGGTCAAGTCAGAGGGGCCCGACAAGGATATTCCGGACAAGAGCGGCTGGCAGCACATTGGCCCTGAAGCCGTGCGGGCGCTCCAGGCCGGCAATATCGGTGTCGTGGGCGTGGCTAACAATGTTGCCTACGGACGAGAGAACATTCTCAAGAGTATCGCCGTGCTCGACGGCAATCATATTCTTCACACGGGCGGGGGCGCGAATCTCCACCAGGCGCACGAGCCGGCCATAATCACACGTAAGGGCGTCAGGTTCGGGTTTCTGCAGTATACGGCGAAGTGGTACCTGGAAGATCACCAAATTGCGACCGCAAGCTTACCCGGAGTAGCGCGAATTCTATCGGCCGATGGCATCACTGTTGATCCGGAGGACCTGAACCGTTTGCGCGAGGACATCCGCCATCTTCGGCCGATGGTGGACGTATTGGTGGTCTCCAGCCATAATCGTGATGGTCTGGCGGGACGCGCGAATGCCGGCGCTCCTGGAGGAACGGAGAACCGAGCAGGCCGCCGTGACGACTTGTTTTCCCCGATCGTACTTGGCAAAAGATTCGCCGAGGCAGAGCCGTACGAGAGAGAACTAGCGCAAGCCGCCATCGAGGCCGGCGCAGACGTCGTGTATGGCCATGGATCGCATGTCCTGCAAGGTGTGGAAATCTATCAAGGCAAGCCGATCCTGTATTGCGCCGGTAATTTCGCGATGGACTGGATTCGGATGCGGCCGAACAAAGAGGGAATGGCTGTGCGAATTGTGGCGGACGGCAAGAAACTCCTGCGTGTTTCCTTCGTGCCATTGACTCGCGATGCCGACAACGACGTAGTCATGCTCGACCCGAGCGGCGGCGAAGGCGAGCGGCTGGTTCAAAAGGTGAAAGGCCTTTCCAGCGTTCCTCTAAGAATCGAAGGCCGGGAAGTTGTATTACTGGAATCCTCTCAGGCTCGATGAATTGGCGGCCCCCAGCGGATTCCAGCCGACAGCATGGCGGACTGGATGTTGAGTAACGCGGTCAATTCCAATAGTTCCGGTCCAGGCTGCGGTACTGGACGGCTTCGGCGACGTGCTTGGCGGCGACGGTATTGGAGCCAGAGAGATCGGCGATGGTGCGAGCCACTTTGAGAATGCGGTCGTGCGCGCGCGCCGAGAGACCCATGCGCCGGACTGCCATTTCGAGCGTGCGCTCACCGGAATCATCGAGCACGCACAGCTTACGGATCATGGGAGTCGGCATCCGCGCGTTATCGTAGCCGCGGGCTTGCTGGACAGCGCGGGCGCACTCGATGCGGGAGCGGATCTCGGCCGAAGTCTCGCTGGCCGAGTTACCGCGCAATTCCTGGTAGGGAACGGCCGGCACTTCGACGTGAATATCGATACGATCCAGCAGCGGACCGCTGATTTTGCCGAGATAACGCTGGATCAAGGCGGGCGTGCAGCGGCATTCGCGGGTGGCATCGCCGTAGAAGCCGCAGGCGCATCCGTGCATATGTCAAAAGCGACTTGAGTATGAACCCGGAGTGCC